>CAYHAJ010000261.1:0-31745 GCA_964354535.1 uncultured Pirellulales bacterium | reverse complement strand
ACAGGAATTTCCTCGCCGTTCTTGGACTTCACTTTCAGTGAGGTCTACGGTTCGCTCCCTCGGGTACGAATTCGTGGCTGTTCTCCGAGGAAAACCGCACATCGGTAAGAATTTCCCGCGTGCGTTATGCAATCAAAGGGTCAACTCTTCGTAGTTGTCGTTGGGCTCGCTGCGGTTGGGGTAGAGGGTCTTTTTGAGGCCCTTGAAGCCGTTGTACTCGTACCGGGTGATATTGCCCTTGGCGTCCTCGACCTCCTTGAGCGACCCGTCGCCGTAGTAGCGGTTGACCACGGCGTTGTTGCCCTTGGCGTCGATGACCTTCCAGACCTTGTTGTCCGGGTAGTAACGCGTGGTCGTCACATGGCCTTCGGCATCCGTCACCTTCCAGAGGCGCCCCAGGGCGTCGTAGGCGTACTGGGTGTAATTGATCACATAACATACTTATCTGGCAATGCATTTTAGTTTAGTATGATGTCCCCGGAATACCTGTCCCCGGAATACCTGCCCATAAGGATTTACGTCGTCGCCCGTAAATCATCTGGAAACGCTTTTCAGTTCTTACGGGTTAGTAGTACAGATTAAAGAACGAAGAAATCTGCGGTTGACAAGAATCACTTCCAGCGAAGCTGCTTCAACTCTTCCTCGGTGCGGATGAACTTCACCGTGCCGTCATTGAGCAGGACCAAGCCGCCCTTGGGGTCGTGATTCTCGAACGTGAACAACTCGGGTCCGCCGTGCTGATTCCAACCGGGTTTCGTCTCAAACAGGAGCACCATGTCCCCCGGGGAGGCCGGCCTACAATTGGGATTCATGCCGTAAGTGGATCTGCCTTTCCCCACGCTCGGACAGACATGAGGTGCCTGAATTGTCGCCATCCAAAAGTCCGTCATGAGTGATCTTGGAAGAGAGCCCGGTGAGGTTATCGAGTCGAACCAACGAGTGGCGGTCGGATATATTACCGTGTCCGTCAGGGGCGGTCTCTTTTCGTGCCCCGCCAAAGCAAGATTGTATAAGCGCAATCGATGATACAGATCCCGCAGATTCGTAGCGCATTGCACTCGTTCGTCCAATCTGCGTATCTCCGGCACAAGCGCCGCGATTCGGACAGGGTCGGATAGGTAGTAGAACCGTTCCTTTTCCCTGGTCTCGACAACCCCATTCTCGTACATATTGAGGGGTGTCCGATTGCCGCTGCTATCATAGCAGTCGAAGTGAATCATCTTGTTCTCCCGGACCATCCCGTGAAACGGCGATCCATGAATGATCTGCCTGGCAAACAGGCGCAGCACATTCCGGTCCTGCACGACGAAGCCATGGTCGGATCGCAGGTACACGAGCTCCTCCTGGCTCAACAAGCTCCGTTCAATGGCCCAGGGGAATAGGTATTCAAGGGCAGAAGGCGCGAATCGAATCTCCAGTCTTACGCACGCTTTGACATCGGGTCCCAAGCCAGGGTCATACTGCCTTTGCCTTTGCTCCTTGGTCAGGTCCTGTCTCTCTTCACAGGGAACGCGTAGCCCGTTGACAACGGTCCGCGCCATCTTCTCGCCCGTGAGTTTCTGGTGTGTATAGACAATCACCATCTCCACTTCCCTGTTTCTCAACCGTTCTCGGGAGTAGTTGAAGCTCAGTGTGTCGCCAAAAGTCTCCAGTACTGCCGGCCTGCTTGGCGTGTTACTGTCAGAAGGCTTTTGGGCCTCTTCTATCATTCTGAGAATCATCTCTGGGAGGTTGCCGTCATAATAACCGATCTCAATGGCTAGACGCGAAATATAGAACGAACTACTCCGGCTGTGTTCGGATCGTCTGTGTTCAAAGATGTGATGACCATTCAGAGGGACCTTGACGGACCAAGACTCACGTCGCGTTTCGGCCGCACCCAGACGCACATATCTGCCCCGCGGTCGTTTCGACCACATTAGCCGTGACGGCACATCAAGTCGCCTTCTCGTTGTCACGAGTTGATTGTCATCCGTGAAGTATATCTCCGAATCGCATGGATGTTCGAACGCTATGTCTTCGCAGATCCAGATTTCATGCTCAGAGGCATTCTGTACCTCACAAGACAACGTAAGTCTTGCGTCGCTCACATCCAGCGCCGTGATAGTGACTGCCAGTGGATCGGTACTTCTGTTCACACCAGAATCACCGTCTATCGGGACCCTTGATTGAGTTGCCTGCACGACATGAAGAGGAAGCAGCAATAGTAGAACTGACCACCTATACATAGTCGGACCTGTCAGCGTCTTGCCCAATCAAATCCACCGTGCGCGATATAGTAAGTCCACTTATCGTCGATGCCCCAATAAGGGGTCATACTGGGTCAGGTCTTGATTTGTCATTTAACGCATGACGGCCTGCGGTTCTGGCGCGTGTCTTCACGTCCCTGCGGCAAGACCATTGCGCCTCCCGGAATTCCGGAATTCATCTGGCGGCCAACTCAGGGGGTGGTCATGGCCTGCACGCGTGTCCGGGCCTTTGGAAGACTCAGGGCCTCCGCTCGTTCGATCATCGGCATCCTTGTATTCTGAGCGAAGCCTGCGCAATCTGCAAGGATGCTTTAGGGAAGAAGGAGTAAAGGTTTGGTCCCAGCGTCTTTTCGGGCCTTCGCAGCCGAGTGGCAGCCGGCAAGAGCAAGAGGCTGCGCCGGAAGGCAGCGCGGCCCTGCAAGCGGCAATGTTTGCCCCTGTGGGACTACAGCGTTCTGCGTCGGCGGAGCCAGCCGACCAGGCCCATACCGGCGATCCCCAGGGCCATTGCCGCGGGGGCCGGAACGATCGGCAGTACATTCACATCAAGGGCCGCGCTTCTCACCGTGTCTCCCGTACCTGCGAACGCTCGGAGCTCTATACTGTAGGTGTGGGCCGGATCGACGGGATAGGTGCCGGTCCAGTCAAGATACCAGCCAGACCCTTGCGTCGCCTCCCAATCCGACGCCGAAGGGGCAGCCACAGACACCATCTGTATTCCCGTGGTGAGATCCTGGAACGTGAACTCGACGTTCGTCTCGCTGGTGTACCCCACACCGTACCCGGAGCCATCCAGCACGAACGTCAGCCCCCGCACGCCGGGTTGCACCGTGAAGGTGTACAGTGCCTGAGCATTTCCGGCGGACCACCAATGTTCGCCATACGCGCTCACGTGGAAGTCGCTGGCGCTGCTCCGCGCGGTCACAGTGCCGCTGTCCCAGGGAGGATCTATGTAGGTCCCCGTCGCGGAGCCATCCAAGGAGTTGGGCGTCGTCCCCACGAGGGTCCGGTTGTAGGTTTCCGGCGATCCCCAGGGCGGCTCTCGACCGGCGTAACCCCAGACATGATATTGTTGCGTAAGCAGATCGATGCCGGTTGCTGCACCCGCGAACACGCACGCTTGGCCGATCAACACCAGTCCGATGGACAGCCACAAACCAGGCTTCCTGTTCATACCCTGCTCCCCTCTATTGGTCCCGAAAGACTGCGTCACCTATGCGCTTGCTCGGCGCAGCGATCCTCACAGCGTCCGGCGTCGGCGCAGCCAGCCGACCAGGCCTGCGCCGAGGGTGCCCAGCAGGATCGCGCCGGGGGCGGGGACGGTCGGCGGATCGCCAAAACAAATGTTGAAGTTGTCCAGATAAGCCTCGCCGGACAACACCGGTGTCCCGGCGGTAGTCCCGTACATCGCGAGCGAAAATGGATCAGCGGGAAAGGGGCCTCCTGCCAACACGTTGATCGTCTCGTACACGGTGATCTGGCTGCCGATACCATTCGCAAAACCGAGCGACAAAATATGACTCGACGAATCATGGTTAATCGAGATAACGCCATTATCGTGCAGTGTTCCCGGATTGGAGACCCAAAGATCTCCGAAGTCGGCATTCTGCAGCCGTCTGCCGCCGTCGTCTGCTTTCAGAAGTACTCCGCCGAACCCAGAGGATCCCACCACGACCATCCCGAGACGTACGCTGGGAGCCATAGTGACATCCTTTGCGTTGACCACCTCGACCGTTGCAGTCCAGTCTTGCCCGTAGGGCAGCGGAGGCAAGAAGGTGCGCACCACCTCGGACTGGTCAAGATCCACAGAGGTGCTCAGGAGTTCAAGCCGACCGTTCTGTTCCTCGAAGCGGATGCCCGGAACACCTGAAGCGGCGTCTGCATCCCAAAGTAGTGGATCGCGCGTATTGTCGCCGAAATCATCAGTCACACCTGCCAGTCCGCCAGATGGGTGCAGGGCACAGCAGACAAGGACGACTATTGATGTGGCACGGAACACGCTCTGGCTTTGCATATGTCTCCTCCTGTTCTGTTGATTCCTATGGTGACCGCGCGTTTCCGCCTTACCATCTCAGAACGTTCTACGTCTCCGCAGCCAACTGACAAGAACCGCACCGATGGTACCAAGGAAAACCCCGGCTGGGGCGGGCACGGCCGGAAGCTCAATGACACCTTTGAAGTAATAGGTGGAGCTGACATCATGGATGAGGTTGTAGTTCCAGGTGCCGCGGTAGGGATGCGTCCAACCGTGCAGGTACATGTGGTCGGCGTCGCCCGAACTCCGCCCGCCATAGATGCTGGCCCGGTAGGAGGAATCGTCCCCGCTGATCCAGTCCCACGAGCCGGCATAATTGGAGCGACTGCCGACACCCGTGTAATACAGCCCGATCCAGACCGCATTCTGCATGGAACCGGTGCCGCTGTGGTTGAAAGAATTGTAGAACGTCTGGGCCAGCCAAGTGTTCTCGGCCGCGTCATTCACGGTCGCGAGATGCCCGCCCACACTCACGGCCTCCTGTTCTGCTCCGACCCAGCTATAATGGTCCTTGGTCAGGGCATACTCGTGCCCATTGTACTCGATCCAATTCCACCCTGATGGACCTGCCAGGGTTACTCCAGAACCCAACAACAAAGCAACAAGAATCGATAGCCGTCTGTTCCCGTACATCATCTTCATCCTCCTCCCAGTCACTCCCCGTTCCGAATGCCTCCACGATGTGCTCTGCCGGCCGCGTGAGGAAGGGACCCTCTCCACCGCGTTGAACCGGGATGACCCACCCTCCATGACACAAGGCCGGACCTCCGATCCAACCTCCAACCATGGGGAAATTCTACCTCTGCCCCTCGTTTCCTATCTACTGTGCTAACTACGTATTTTTGCTGGGGTCACCCTCATTTTTGAGCGAGAAATGAGCGCGCGCGAAGAAAATCCCACACCGTCCTTGGCAGAATAGAGCGGTGCCTTGTCCGCCTGGCACTGTCGGGGGGCGGCCCTATCGGGTGGTAATGGCTTCGATCTGCTTGTCCAGTTCGTTGACGCCGAAGCCTTCCGCAGCCACGATGTGCTTCGGGTCCGTCAAGATCAGGTGCGGCAGGGAGGTCACGCCCCAGGCCGATTTCGCCTTGTTGATGTCCCCCGCGATCACACCTGTTTTGAAGGGGACTTTGTTCTCTTCGAGCCACTGGCGCAGGATGCCGCCTTCGACCGGGGCCGCATGGACCGTGACAATCTCCACCCCTTTGGGGCCCAGTTGTGCGGCCTGGGCGGCCAACTGCGTCACACAGGATCGAGACGGTCGCTGGCCCATGTCCCAGAAGCACACCAACAGTCTCTTGCCCTCCGCGCTCGCCGGCAAATCGATGCCCAGATCTTTCAACGAGGGCAGGGGCTTGCCCTTCAACGCAGCGCCCCTCCGGGGCGCGTATGCCTGCGGCAGGCGTCGCTCGGACACGTTGATTCTTACGTCGGTTGCTCCGGCCTCGGCCTGCGTATAGCCGTACAGAGACGACGGGCCCCGCGGGTTCACCATCAAGCGGATCGAGCCCGGGCTGACACCCTTGATCGTAAACCGGCCTTGGGCATCGGTTCGTACGCTCTGGAGGTCCGGTTGGCCTTCGCCGTAGGCGGAGATCTCCACCCCGGCGACCGGCTCCTCGTTGGGATCGACCACCAGGCCCGAGATGGAAAGGTTGCTCGGGGCGAGCTTGACCTGACCGATGTCGTGACGCTTTTCTTGCGGGCCGAGTGCGGCGAGGGAGATACTGTGCTTGCCGTAGCCATCCGCCGTGACCTCCACCGTGTATTCCCGCTCCGGCGGGACCGCTTTGAATTCGAAGACGCCGTCCGGGCCGGCGGTCGCCAACTCGTCCCAGCCCAGACGCACCGACATCTTGGCCACCCGCACCAGGACGCGGGCCGTGGCGCCCGGCAAGGGCTGGCCCGCCTGGTTCAGCACGGTGCCCGTGACGATCGCGCCCGGCTGGAGCTTGAGGTCGAGAGGACCGGTATCCTCGTCGATGTCCAAGGCTTGCACCAGGTTGCGCAGCGGCTCTCGCGCCACGAAGATTACCGCCATAACGGGTCGTCCGGGAAAGGACGTATCCCAAGGAAAATCGAACTTGCCGGACGCATCGCTCACGGCCCCGCCCGTCATCACCAACGCCATGCGAATCCAGGTCGCCTGGACCTTGACGCCGGCCAGCGGGTTGCCCGCCTCGTCCCGGACGATGCCCGCGACCCGCCGCGCGGGGGTGACGGTGTATTCGACGCGCTTGGTCTCGCCCTCCGCGATCGTCACGGGGTCCGTGGTTTCCGGGGCCGCGTAGCCCGGCCGGAAGATCTGCGAGACATGGTAAACGCCCGGGAGCACCCGGATCCGGGCGAGGCCGTTCGCATCACTGCCGGCGCCAAACGATTGCTCCCCTTGCGTGAGACGAAGATTCACATGGACTTTCTCGACCGGCTTTCCGGCAGGATCTTTGACAAACGCCTCGACCATCGCGCCTTTGGTAAGCTGTATCCGAATATCGCCTTTCGTTTCGCCGGCTTTCAGGGGGGTCTGCACGTCCTCGGCGATCCATTCCGGCATCTGCCCCCGGAGGGGCACCAGCTCCACGAGGCAACTGCCCGCGGGCAGGCCGCCCATGCGGAAGGTGCCGTCCGGGGCCGAGACCGCCCGCTTGCTCGGCAGAGGCGCGCTGCGCCGCCAATCGGCGTGCGCCCTGACCTCGATGCCGCCGACAGGCTTGCCGCCGGCCTTCTCCACCACGACGCCTTCAACTCGGGCTTCTGCAGGCAATGTCAAGCGGATGCCCGCCTGGCCCGGCGCGAATTGGCATTGCTCGCGCGAGTACGAGGACATCTCGAGGGTGTGGATCGTGGCCCGGCCCGGTCCCTCGACGAGAAACTCGAAAGTCGCCCCGGCGGGCATGTCCGCAAAGACGAAATGGCCGTTGCGGTCGGTTTTGGTCCGGAGAAAGCCGGTCGACCGCAGCTCGCGTCGGTCCTGGCCCTTGCCGATTTTGGCCAGGGCAATGTGGACGTCGGCCTCGGCAATGGGCCGGCCCGCCTCATCGACCACGTCGCCCGCCAGTTCCGCCGGTTGACCTAACTGGATATCCTGCCGCTGGTCCGCCATCATCGTCCACTGGGCCCAGCCCAGGGAAAGCCCTTCCTTCCGGGCGATGGCACGGTCTTCCCGGTAGGCGCCGGTACCTTTGGCGGCGGTAAACAGGTACGTCCCGTCCGCCCCGGTCGTCTTACGGTCGATCGCCTCGACTTTGGGCAGGACCCCCAGCTCGCCGGCCGTCAACTGGTACAGCGTCACTTCGGCGCCTGCCACCGGCTGGCCCTGTGGATCGGTGACTCTGCCGGAGAAGGTGATCTGATCCGCGGCGATGCCCGCGCCCCCGACGGAGGGTGCAGCGGTGGGGGAAGGTCCCTCGCTCTTGGCTCGCTCCGGCGCCGCACTCGCCATGGGCAGCAGCGTGAGGGCGAGCACCGCCACCAGCACGCACCCGCTGAATCCCAGTCTGGCCGTTCGGGGGAAGGGCCGGCTCACCATGTGACCAATACGGTCCATCAACGCTTTCCTGGATTCGACCACCCCCAGTAACCGCAGGCTCAGCATGGGTTGTCCGAAGGCCAGCCGGGAGACGCTCAGCAGGGTGCGCGGGTAGTTCTCCGCCTCCGCGCCCAGGGCGGCCAGGACCGTTTCATCCACGGCCTGCTCCCGCACCTTTCGAATCCGGGCATTGGCCGCCCAGAGGAGCGGATGATAGAAGTACACCACTTGCAGAAGGGCCTGGGCGAGATTGAGCCACAGATCGGCCCGTTTGACGTGCGCCAGCTCATGAAGGAGAACCGATTTCAACTCTTGGCCGCGCAGTTGTGCGAGCATCTCTTCGGGGATGAGGATCACCGGTCGCCGGAGGCCACAAACCGAGGGACTCGCCGAGAGCGAGCTCAGTCGCACCGCGAGATTCGCCCGTACTCGCAGGTGACGACCGCACCGGCGGAGCAGCTCGGCGATTTCCCCGGGAGGTTCCTGGGATTGTGCCACCAAGCCATGAACAAACAAGGCACGCTGGATCAGGAGAACGGCCATCACGATAACCACGACCGCCCAAGCAAGCAAGGCGAGGGCTTGCCAGGTGATGGGCACGTTCGATGAGAGGGCCTGTGACACGGCCACAGTGCTCTCGGCGCGGGGCAGCGCGGACTTCTCGGAGACGAGCTCCGCCAGAGGACCGGACTCCAAAGCCCCGGGCGTTGCGGAGACGGTTGATTCGCTGGCAGGCAACGCTGCCGCCAACGGCGCGCGGGGGACGGGCGCGACCTGCGCCGGCAACCCGGGCAGCTTGCCGCCCACCCAGTAAGTAAGGCTCGTGGGAGACGAAAAGGAGGGCGGCAGCATCAGCTTCACTAAGACCAGCAGCCAGATCCAATAGCGTACGACGGCCTGGACCCGTTTCCGCAGGACCAGATCCAGAGCCGCCAGTAGAGCGATCAACACGCTGGACTGGATCAGCATGTCGCCGGCCCAGATCACGAACGCTCCGCCCGCCGTGTTCAGCAGATTGACGAGTTCGCCCATCGCAATCCCTCCTTTTCTCGCGCGAGGACCCTCCGCGGGTCTCTCAGCGTTTTCGGTCGGTTGCCTTGTCGCGTTTTCGGTTCTGGATCAGGTGCTCCAGGTATTGGTAGTCCTGCTCAGACAGTTTCTCGCTCTCGATCAGGAACTGCATCATCGGGGTCAGGGCCCCATCAAACGCCCGCTGGGCCGTGCGCCGGAGCTCGTTGCGCTGGGCCTGCGCCCGCGTGACCGCGGACCGGTACAGGTACAAATTCCGCACCCGCTCGGTTTGGAGGAGCCCCTTGCGGACCATCCGGTCCATCAGGGTCTTGACCGTGGTATAGGCCCATCTTTTGCTCTCCCGGAGCACTTCCTGGACGGTGGGCGCCGCGCAGGGCTCGCGTTCCCAGACCACCTGCAAGATCGCCCATTCGCTCTCGAACAGTTCGAAATTCAACTTGGCCATACGTCCTCCGTAAATCTATCACAGTCAACACTACTCTACTACAGTAGAGTATGCAAGAGAAAAAAATTCCACTTTTTCGAAAAAAATCACGGAAACACGTTTGCCCCGGCTTGCCGCACACCCTTTAAGAGGCGCCCGCTTGTTCCCCTGCGCCGGCGGACCGCGTGAGCGGCTGTCCCCGACGTGCCGCGCTGCGGGCGGCGGAACCGAAGACTCCTCGGACAAGTCCGGCATCTGCCACGCCCTGTCAACTCAGCGGGATCGGTTTCCTGGGCGGGTCGAAACTTGCGGCGAAGGCGGAGGTGGGGTATATAGACAGCGATGTTCGTTGTGAGTGGACATGAACCTTGTGAGGAGATCGAATATGGAACGGCGTGAATTCCTGGCGAAAACGTGCGTGGCCGGTGCGGCTTCCTTGAGCGGCGGGGCCTTGTTGACGCAGGGGACGGCGCTGCGCGCGCGGGAGAGCGGGCGCGGGGGGGCATACTATGAGTTGCGGCGGTATGAGATCGAGACGGAGGCACAAAAGGCCGGCCTGGATAAGTTCGTGAGCGAGGCGGCCATTCCGGCGCTGAATCGGCTGGGCATCAGAC
Organism: uncultured Pirellulales bacterium; assembly: GCA_964354535.1. Lineage (GTDB taxonomy): Bacteria > Planctomycetota > Phycisphaerae > Sedimentisphaerales > Anaerobacaceae > PLanc-01. Next base: position 21,862 of record CAYHAJ010000261.1, on the reverse strand, counting down.
CGGTCGGCGTGTTCTATCCGAACGAGGGTCTGAGCCCGATCTACGTCCTGCTGCCGCACCCGACCGTCGTGTCCTTCGTGACGCTCGTGGAGAGATTGGGCGAGGATCAGGAGTTCCTGGACAAGGGGGCGGACTTCATCAATGCCCCGGCGGACCAGCCGGCCTACAAGAGTGTGGAGGTCCAGTTCATGGCGGCGTTCGAGGGTATGCCGAAACTGGAGAGACCCACGGATGCACCGACGCGGGTCTTCCAACTGCGGACCTACGAGAGTCCCAGCGAGAAGGCCGGCCTGAAGAAGATCGAGATGTTCAACACCGCCGAGATCGGCATCTTCCGCAAGGTGGGCCTGCACCCGGTGTTCTTCGGCCAGACCCTGGCGGGCACCAAGATGCCCAACCTCACGTACATGCTCGGATTCCAGGACTTGGACGAGAGCAAGGCCAACTGGAAGAAGTTCGGGGCCGATCCCGATTGGAAGAAGCTGCGGGCGATGCCCGAGTACATGGACAAGGTGATCCTCCGCAAGAACGGGATCACGAACCTGTATCTGAAGCCGGCGAGTTATTCACAGATCTGAGAGTTCCAGACCCATCAGGACTGGGTCGGCACGCTCGCCCGGCCGGGGGAGATCTGGGTCCTGAGCGATTTCTTCCGCACGGGCGGTGCGTTCCCGCGGGTGTGGAAGTAAGCTCAAGCTGCGCTTGGGCGTGGCACCCAAAGCCCCAGACAAGGATTTCTTCCTGACCTTGGCGCCGCCGCGACGCGCAGGGACATTCCTCCGTTGGAAATCGTGTACAAGTCCCTTGAGTCCCATCGCCCGCCGCCCGGAGGGCGCGTCCGTAGGCAAAATCCCCCAGCGGATGCAGCGAAATGCCTCTTGGCACGGGCGCCGACCGCCTCTACTTTCCAGGGAGAGCTTCCTGGAGGACGAAAGCGATGTTCAGCGACGTACATCTCGCTCTGGCGTGGTTCGGGTTCATCTTCCTGATGTTGTTGTTCAAGGTGCCTTTCTCCGTCGCGGGCGGCAAGTCCCATCTGGGGCACCGGGTTCACTCTTGGCACCAGTTCCCGTCGGAGCTTCTCCAACGACGGGCGTGGCGTCGAAGGTGAAGCCGACGTTGGTGGTCGGCCCCCGAAGAAGGAAAGGACCTCCTCGGCCGCGTGGTTTTCGGAAAGGAGATCGATCATGTCAACTCGCGCCAGTGTCGATCGCCACCCGCTGCATCCGAGGCTGATCGTTTTCCCCTTGGGCCTGTGGATCTTCGCCTTCGTTTGCTACGTCGTGTACATGGCCAACGGCGTGGCGGCCTGGCGCGTGGCCTCGTTGTACGCGATGGCCGGGGGGATCATCGGCGCCGTTCCGGCCGCCGTGCCGGGATTGATCGACCTGCTGACGCTACGCGGGTCCGGGGCGTGGTCGATCGGCATGTCACACAGGATCTCCAGCGACTGCGGGACGATCTCGGGAAGCTGCTGGGACATGTTGGATCGTACGGCAAGGGAAGATTCGGAGGCACACGGGAGAAGGTCAGTGCGACCGTGGAAGACCGGGGGGAGCGGGCCTATGACCGCATGCAGGACGTGGCCCGTGGCGCGAGCGATCGGGGCTGGCAGGCCGCGGCCGTGTCCCGGGACAAGGTGCAGGAACGACCGCTGACGTGGGTCGGTGTTGCCTTTGTGGCAGGTTTGGTTTTTGCATCCTTCTTTATGTGGAAGAGATAACCATGGGCTTGCTGAGAGACTTGATGGCCACCACAACCGATGCCCTGCGGCTGGTCACGGATATCATGCGTTTGCGACTCGAAGAGAAGAAACAGCGCGCCAAACGCGGGGTGACCCGGATCGGGGTTTGCCTGGTGATGGGCCTGATCGCGCTGGGTTTGGTCGGGGCCGGGATCGGACTGCTCCTCTATGGATCCTTCGTCCTGGTCGCCAACCAGTTGGGTCCGGGGCCCTCCGGCCTGATTATCGGCGCGGCGTCCGTCATCTTTGCGGGTCTCCTGATGTTGCTGGTGTGCGGTTCCATACGGTCGTGAAGATGAGTGAGGATCGATGAGGGAGGGCGGATGGTGGGGGACCGATGCGTCCCGGGACGGCGGGCCCAATCATCCCCGGGCCTTCATCCTGGTAAAGGACGATGTCCTATGGCAGATACAGTATCCGGCGTGAAGGATGCGGCCAAAGACACAACGGACACGTTGGCGGAAAAGGCGAAAGACACGAAAGACACGCTGATCGGGAAGGCGAAAGAGGTTCGGGAGCAGTTGGAATCGCCGACGCGCAGCCGGTCGAGGAAGGGCAGCTCCATAGTCAAATCGCCGCTGCCATACCGCAGACGGAGCAGGATATTCGAGGCGTTGCGATCCATCTCTATCCCACCTCCGCTGCGAGCGTCCGGCAGATGTCCCCCAGGTGCTCGTCGCGCGGGCCGGTAGGGATTTGGAGAGGGGGGGGTATCAGGCATTTGCCGATTTTCCCCACCCCGGGTTGGCACTATGGTGAGCGTGTTCAATGGAGCTGCGCGGAGAGACTCGCTGCATGCTTGCCGCAGCCGTTCGGGACGACGGTTCCACGCGGCGCGGATATCGGGAGTGAGGGGGGAGGGGGAGGTAAGTCAATCATGAGTGGAAAAGTCCTGATTACGGGCGGCGCGGGATTCATCGGCTCCCACGTGGCCGATGAGCTCTTGGAGGCGGGCTACGAAGTGGGGGTTCTCGACCGCCTGCTGGCGCAAGTGCACGGCCGGACGGATCGTCCGCCCGCGTACCTGGCGCCGGAAGTAGAGTTCATCCAAGGCGACGTCCGCCACTGCTTCGCCGATATCTCTCAGGCCCGGCAGCTTTTGGGCTGCGAGCCGCGGACTCATCTCGAGGCTGGTCTGGCTGAGCTGGCCGAGTGGTTGACGGGGCAAATCGCCATCGACCGGGTGGATCAGGCGACCCTGGAGGTCGAAAAACGAGGGCTAACGCTATGACGGCAGAGGACAGAGGACGGGAGATGGGGACCGAAGGCCGCCCATCGGATCGTCTGATTTCGGATTTCGGATTTCGGATTTCGGATTCGCAGTGTGCGTCCTCTTCAATCCGCAATCCGCAATCCGCAATCCGCAATACCTGTCCGATCCTCGGGATGGCGGAATACTTCCGGCCGGGCGATACGGCGCACGTGGAGGCCTGTCTCAGGGCGCTCGCGCCGTTGGGCGTGCGCCATGTCCGAGTCGAACTGATCTGGGCCGACTGGCAGGATGGTGGTATGCAGGAGTGGTACCAGTGGGTGATCGGCGCTTTGTCGCTTCAACTTACCGTCTTGCCGGCGTTGGCCTATCTACCCCCCTCATCCACGAGTGGGGTGCCCATTCCCCCGGAAGACCCGACGGCTTTTGCCGTTTTTTTCGACGCGTTGGTGGATCGCTTCGCGGGGACGTTCGAATGGATCGAGTTGCCGAGCGAGCCGGCCCAAGCCGGATTGTGGGATTGGCGGCTGGACCCGCGCGGACACATCTTTTCCCAAATCATTGCTTCAGCGGCCTATCGCTGTCGGCAAAAAGGCCTCAAAACCGTCCTGGGTGGGCTGCGCGCGAGCGATCTGGGCTGGCTTTCTCTCCTGTGCGAGAATGGCGTCGTTGACTTCGCGGATGCGATCGGCCTGCGGGAGGACCCGGCGGCGCAGTTGGGAACCGTGTCGTGGGGGCCGCAGCGCGGCGACCCCAAAGGCTGGGCGGGTGCAGTCCAAGAGGCGCGACGGATCCTGGGAGAGCACTGCCGCAACGCCCAACTCTGGATCACCGGCGCAGGCTGCCCCACGGACCATTGTGACGAATTCGCCCAGTGCCGAACCTTTGCGGAATTATTGCACGCCGACGCGGAGCGGGTCTATTGGTCTTATCTCCAGGATGCCGAGCCGCCTTTGGTATTGGAGAACGGCTTCCACGTGCGTCTGTCGCCGGGGTGTGGGGGCCTGTTGCGATCCGATGGCACGCCCAAGCTGCTGTTTCGCCTCTGGAGTTCGCAGGGTCTTGAAGGTGTGAGGCAATGTGTGGGGTGGGCCTCCGCCCCTGCGGGGAATGTCCAGAAGGACGCGGGACAATTGCGGATGGCGGATGGCGGCCCCGGATCGAAGTCCGGGGTGACAACCTTGCCAATTGAAGAAGGCACGCACCCCGAATCCGCCCTCCGAAATCATGTCACCCCGGACGCCGATCCGGGGCCGCCATCCGAAATACATGATCGGCCTGTTCTGATCACCGGCGGCGCCGGTTTCGTCGGGTCGAATCTGGCAGAGCGGCTTGTCGAAGCGGGCCGGCCCGTGATGATTCTGGACAATCTGTCCCGTGCCGGGGTCGAACACAACCTCCGATACTTGCGCGAGACCTACGGGGACCTCCTCGAAGTTCACATTGGCGACGTTCGCAACCGGGACCTGGTAGAGGAACTGGCGGCTCGTTGCGGGCGCGTGTTCCACTTCGCCGCTCAGGTGGCGGTGACCACCAGCCTGACCGACCCGGCCGGGGATTTTGCCTCGAATCTCCAAGGGACTCTGAACGTGCTGGAGGCAGTCCGCCGGCAGACCCCGCCGCCCGCGCTGCTGTTCACGTCAACGAACAAGGTCTACGGCGATCTGCGCGACATCGAGCTGATCCCGGTCGGCGCCCGACACGTGCCGCGCGATCATGCCATCCGGGTGAATGGTGTCAACGAGTCCCGGCCGCTGGAATTCCACAGTCCCTACGGCTGCTCCAAGGGGGCGGCGGACCAGTACGTCCTGGACTACGCCCGCATGTACGGACTGCCGACGGTGGTGTTTCGCATGAGTTGCATCTACGGCCGGCGCCAACTGGGCACGGAGGACGAGGGCTGGGTGGCCCACTTCGCCCTGCAGATGCTGCGCGACGGTGCGCTGACGGTCTACGGCGATGGCCGGCAGGTCCGCGACATCCTCTACATCGACGATCTGCTCGACGCCATGCTCGCGGCCACGGACCATATCCAGGAGACCGCCGGCAAGGCTTTCAACATTGGCGGCGGCCCGGACAACGCCGTGAGCCTGCTCGACGTGATCAACCAACTGGAGGAGCTATCCGGCGTGGAGCCCCAGATCCGTTACGGCCCGCGCCGCAAGGGCGACCAGTCGTACTACGTCTCCGATACCCGTCGTTTTGCCAAGGTCACCGGCTGGACACCCCAGATGGGTGCCCAACGGGGTGTCCCCCGGCTCTACCACTGGATCCTCGAAAATGTGCAACCGGGTGTCCTGGAGCTCCCCGGCTCCGAAGAGAGACCCCTGGCGACCCTGCAACAAAAGGAGTGAATCGCATGGAGGAGCGTCCGGAAGGATTCCTGAAAGGATGGATACGCTATGACTGACGCCGCGCGGCAGCAGACCGTCGAGCCGGCCGTCCGGTCGGCTCCATCCACGCCGAGGCTGGGCTTTGCGGGCGTGGGCTGGATTGGGCGAAACCGTCTGCAAGCCCTGGCCCAGAGCGCGGCGGTGGAAATCGCGGCCGTGACGGACCCGGACGAAGCGTGTATTCGGGCGTGTCATGAGTTGGCCCCGGTCGCACAAGTACTCGACAACTTTGATGAGTTGCTGGCGCAGGATCTGGAGGCGATCGTGATTGCCACCCCCAGCGCTCTCCACGCGGCGCAGTGCATCGCGGCCTTCACGCGGGGTTTCGCCGTGTTCTGTCAGAAACCGCTGGGGCGCAACGCCGCCGAGGTCCGGGGGTCGTGGAAGCGGCCCGGCGGGCCGACCGGCTGCTCGGGGTCGATCTGTCCTACCGGTGGACCCGGGCCGCGGCGTTGGTGCGCAACGCGGTGCGCGCGGACCGCATCGGCCGGGTCTTTCACTCGGAACTGGTCTTTCACAGCGCCTACGGTCCGGGCAAACCCTGGTTCTATGACCGTCGGCTGGCGGGCGGCGGTTGCGTGATCGATCTGGGCGTTCACTTGGTCGATCTGGCCCTCTGGACGCTGGATTTCCCGCAGGTCGTGGAGACCCACAGCCGGCTCTACAACAAAGGCGTGCTCCTGAAGCGAAACAGCGCCGTCGTCGAGGATTTCGCGGTGGCGCAACTGCTGACGGAAGATCGTGCCGGCCTCGCGTTGCAGTGCTCCTGGAATCTGCACGCGGGTTGTGACGCCGTGATCGCGGCCCGTTTCTACGGCGAGCGCGGGGCCGTGACGATCGAGAACGTCAATGGCTCCTTCTACGACTTCCGCGCGTCCTTGTGCAAAGGCACCAAGTCCATGGCCCTGGCGGAGCCGCCCGATTCCTGGTTCGGGCGCGCCGCGGTGGAATGGGCCCACAAGCTCCGCCGGAGCCGGGGGTTCGACCCGGAGGCCGAAGAGCACATGGCGGTCGCCGAAGTCCTTGATGGCATCTATGGCCGACCCGATCGGCCGGGAGGTACAGACTATGACAGAACAGCTCTCGAAGACCACCACCGATCATGAGACGATTCGCCAGTACTTCAACAAGCTCGTGAAGCGCGAGACCGCCGAGGCGAGGAGCTCATGATGAGCCTGGCGCCGGAGAATGACATGCTGGTCCTGATGACCACGGATACGGTCGGCGGGGTGTGGAGCTACTGCCTCCGGCTGGCGGAAGCGCTGGCGGACCACGAGGTGCACGTGGCCCTGGCGACGATGGGGCCCGCGATGAGCGGGGATCAGCGTCAAGAGGTCCGGCGGCTGCCCCATGTGCGCCTGTACGAGAGCACCTTCAAGCTGGAATGGATGCAGGACCCGTGGGCGGACGTGGACCGCGCCGGGCGGTGGCTGCTCGATCTGGAGGGACGGCTCAAGCCGGACCTCGTGCACCTGAACAGCTATGTGCACGCCGCGTTGCCCTGGTCCAGCCCGGTGCTGGTCGTCGGGCACTCGTGCGTGTGCTCGTGGTTCGAGGCGGTGCGCGGCAGTGCGCCGACGCCCGAGTGGGATGAATACCGCCGCCGGGTCCGGTTGGGTCTGGAGCACGCGGACCTCGTGACGGCTCCGACCGCGGCCGCCTTGGCGACGCTCGCCCGGTGTTACGGCTCGTTCCGGTCGGCCGCGCCAATCTACAATGGCTGCGCGCCGCTCGAGAGCGCCACGCCCAGGACGGAGGAAGCCGTCTTCTGCGTGGGCCGCCTGTGGGATCCGGCCAAGAACATCGCGGTACTCGACCGGGCGGCGGAGAGCATTCGTTTGCCGGTCTCTGCTGCCGGCGCGACCCGCGGACCGGACGAGCAGAGCCTCGAGTTGAAGAACATTCATGCGCTCGGATACCTTGATCAGGCGCGTCTGCGCTCCTGGTACCGTCACACCGCGGTGTTTGTCCTGCCGTCGCTCTACGAACCGTCCGGGCTGGCGGCGCTGGAAGCGGGCTTGGCCGGCTGTCCGCTGGTGCTCAGTGACATTCCCTCCCTGCGTGAGGTCTGGGACGAGGCCGCGGTCTTCTTCCCGGCCCGGGACGATCAAGCCCTCGCCCGCGCGGTCAACCGGCTGATCGAGGATGTTCCCTTGCGGCAGGACTACAGTCGTCGCGCCCTCGAAAAGGCGAGCACCTACACGCTCGCTCGTATGGCCGAACAGTACTACCAACTCTATGGGAATCTGACCCGGAGCGAGGCCACGACTCTGGCCGGGGCGGTGTGAACTGGATGTGGAGCGAGAGGATGCGCTCTCGCTGGTGGAGGAAGGAACTAATGACGGGACAATTGCGCATCGCGTTCTTCGGCTCGAGCTTAGTCTCGGCTTATTGGAACAGGGCCGCGACGTACTACCGCGGCATGATCGAGGCCCCGCACCATCTCGGCCGCGTCTATACCGTGGATCACAATGCCTTCAACGCGACGCCCCTGGCGGTGCTGAACGTCTGCCGGGACAGCATGGCGCGCTTCGGCTTCTCGCCGCCGCGGATCTTTGAAGCCGCTGGGGCCGGGGCTTGCGTCATCACGGACCGCTGGACGGGGCTGGAACTGTTCCTCACGCCGGGGAGCGAGTGCCTCGCGGTCGGCAGCGGCCAGGCTGTGGTGGAAGCACTGGACATGCTGACCCCGGACCAGGCCCGGCGGATCGGGGCGCAGGCCCGGCAGCGAGTTCTCGCGGAGCACACCTACGCCCAGCGCGCCAGGCAGGTCGAGCAGTACCTCTTGGAAGTTTGAAGTGGGAAGTTTGGAGTGTGAAGTGCTCTTGAAGCTTCAAAGTATGCTATGACCGATTCCTTGGACATTGTGGTGCTCGGCCTGACGATTACTTCTTCATGGGGCAATGGCCATGCCGCTCGCTAAAACAACTCAAAGAACTCATCCGACCCCAAGGCAGGGATCAGGGAGCAGGCGAGCTCCTCTATCACCTTGTCGAACGCAATGACGATCCAATGGTCGATGCTGCCGCGATAGCACATTCGCTCCGCCTGAAAGCGGCGTTTCAGGTCGTCGATGAGAGTAAAGCGCAAGACCGGCATGAATGGCCCGCGGGCGAGCGTCTCCGCCTCGAATTGCGCGAGACGGCTATCGACAAAGCCGGGCAAGCCGAATCGTTGGGACAGCCTTTGAAGAACTTCCTGCGGGTCGGTGCCGGCGTATTCATAGATCGTGATCTGTCTGGCCTTGGCCTCCACGCGATACAGTCTGGCGCGGGGGTGTTTCGCCAGAGCATTCTTCACCGCGAGAATCTCCGTCTCCCGAAGGAGCGCCGGCCGTGCCTTCACCAGCGACACGATGCCATTGACGCTCTCGCTGATCTCATATCCTTCCGGAATCGTTTCGACGGGCTCGTTCACAGATTCCCGTGCGAAGAAGTAGCGAGTCTTGCCCGTCCTGGTAACGCCCCGGCCAAGGAAGTACGTCGTGCCTTTTCGATTTGTATGAGTGACAGCCATCTTCTCTGTCTGGACAGTATTTGTGTGGTTTGCCAGTCACACGGCGTAGTGCTCAGCATGACACGAGTTGCGCGCTATTCCTTGCTGTACTCGGCGTCCTTGTTGGGTACGGGTGGCATCTCCGTGTCTGCTCCCAGCGATCCGATCTTCGTCTTCCCATATACCCTCTTGTAGCCGAAGGTTCCTGCGGCAAATATCAGAAGGACACCACTCAACAGAAAGGAACGAATCTCACGCCCGTCTGGTGCGAAGAGGATTACTGCGATGGCAACCAGCAGGAACACTGCGGAAATGATGACTGTGAGTCTTTTGGTCCGAGCCTCTTCCCTGATATAGAGAGCGTGCACTCGCGTACGTTCCGCGATGAATGCGCGGGCACTTTCGTGATAGAAGTCAGAGACCCCTGATAGGCCTTGGAATTCTGCTGCCCTCCACGGCGGGGAGAGTCGGACGTGATTCAGTTTTCCATCACTCGCGTTGCCTTGCCCGGTATCGGCGTTCTTCTTCATCTCAGTCTCCTTTTGCGGCTAATGTCTACATGGGAGGGACTATGGACAGCCACCCGTTCTCAAAGCCAATAATAGGCGGTTGTCCATAGTAATCCTCCTAGTATTCCTCTCCCGTCTACCATGCTATGGCTCCTCGTCGGCTTTTCGGAATAATCCCCTGAATATCGGTTTGGTGTTCTTGTCCTCCTCCAATCCATTGACGTTGAGCGAGTAGTTGCAGACTCGCAACAGACGTTCATTGATGAAACTCTTGTATTTACCTTCTTCATAGTTGAAATAGACAGCCATGACACGAACACCCTGTTTCATCAGGGCGCGTACAAGCGGAATCAAATCTGCATCTCCCGTGACGAGGGCAGCAATGTCAATTCGCCTGTCCAGTCCGATCTGGAGCGCATCAATCGCCAGTGCCACATCCGCGCCTTTCTCGCCTTGTGACATAGACATGGGAAAGTACTTTGGCTCAATCCCTGCGTGCATGAGATCGTGATAGCGATTGCGCTCATTGCGGAATTGTCGCTCCTCGGTTTTCGTTGAACTGAACAAGCCTTGGAACCACGCCGCATAAACGATTCTATAGTTGGTGTAGCCTTGCTCTTGAGTGCGGACAGTATTCTCGATGAGCAAATGGAATGGTTGGAAATCCACCCATCCGAGTTTTCGATTGTGATAGAAGAACTGCTGAGCGTAGGTGAAATAAGAGCCATCGTAGAAAACCCCGATCCGACAGAAAGCCTTTTCGCTCATGATGGTTACTCCTCGTGATGGCTGGACGATGGCTTCGGACTACGCCGAGCGGCACAACGGGACGGCGTGCGATTTCTCGAAGCCGGTCTAATCCAAGGCGCCCCACTGCCCAGACAATACTCCCGGACGCTGGGCATTACAAGAGGAATTCATGCCAGATCAGCTCCCATGTGGCACCCCCGCCCCGGGGGTGATCCCCGCTGAGGGCGGCTGGGCTACACGACTGGGAAAGTCGTTGATATCATGTGCGGGTTGGGATTCTCTGAGGGCCTGAAGCGCCCGGCGTTTGCGCCGGCCGGAACTATGGCATAGCCGTTAGACTTTCTTGTCCGCCGCCTCTTCCTCAGCAGCCTGCAAGAATTGTGCAGGTGTCATGATGGCTATGGTCCGAAAGGGATGCAACGCCAGAAGATCGGCATCGCCAGTGATGATATGGGAAGCGCACCCACTGACGGCCAACTCCAAGAACTTGTCATCTTTGGCATCGCGGCACACGCGTAGCTCTTCTGTTGGCTCCATGTAAAGCGATCGCTCAACGAAGGCTGCAAGAAACTCTTCTCGTTCGGCCGCTGTTACGTATCGCTCGAATTTCGGACGCTGAAGCACCTCGGCCAATTCCTTTAGGGTGGATGACGACGAGAGTACGCAACCGCGTCTCAGGGCGAGACGGAACGCTTGCCCTGGCTTCGAGTGCTCCAACAACAAGGCACTGACGAGGGTGTTCGTATCGAAGACGTAACGTACGCTCTCACTCATCGAGCAGCGATTCCAAGGTCTCCGGCGTGAGGCCGCGTGCTTGCGCCTTGCGGCTGATCTCACTCATGACTTCTTCCAAGGGTCGTGGGGTTCGCGCCACCTCCGTGAGTTTCAGACTCAGCAATACTTCGAGCTTCCGCTGTTGCTCCGCCGTGGCGGTGTTGTAGACCCGCGCTGCTTCCGGGCTGACACGAATGGTAATGGTCTGTGTTTCCATGGTCTTCGCCTTTGACCACATCTTTCGCATTGTTACGATATTCTGTCACGATAATACTGCCGGACGCCGGACATTGCAAGGCGAAACTCATGCCAGATCGACTTCGTCATGCCTCCTGGAAAGTCGTTGAAGTCGCGCACGGGTTCCGATATCCTGAACCTCCGGATTGGTGCTTGAAAGTTGATGGTTGGCTCATGGGAAAGGTGGGTATATGAAGGCTTCCGAGAAGCGCACACAAATCACGCAGGCTGGTGTCTCCCGTCGGACTCTGGTTCGGACTGGCGCCGCCGTGGCGGCATTCACGATTGTGCCGCGGCATGTGCTGGGTGGAGCGGGAGGCACGGCGCCCAGCGAGAAGCTCAATATCGCCGGCGTCGGCATCGGCGGCCAAGGCGGCAGCGACTTGCACGATGTCAGCAGCGAGAATATCGTGGCTTTGTGCGATGTGGATTGGGACTACGCGGCCAAGACCTTCAAGCAGTACCCCAAGGCCAAGCAATACCGCGACTTTCGCGTCATGTTTGAGAAGGAGAAGGGCATCGACGCGGTGGTTGTGGGGACGCCCGATCATATCCACGCCGTCGTGAGCATGATGGCGATCAAGCTCGGCAAGCACGTCTATTGCGAGAAGCCGCTGACCCGGACGGTGTATGAGGCCCGCGCGCTCGCGAAGGCGGCCCGGGAGGCCAAAGTCGCCACACAGATGGGCAACCAGGGCATGGCCTTCGAGGGCAATCGCCTGATCAACGAGTGGATCTGGGACGGCGCGATCGGCCCCGTGCGCGAAGTCCACGCCTGGTCCGACCGGCCCACCCACAGCGGCAAGCCCCCTCTGTACTGGGCCCAGGGCATCGAGCGGCCCAAGGAGATTCCGCCCGTGCCCGGGACATTGGATTGGGACCTGTGGTTGGGTCCCGCGCCCGCGCGGCCGTACCATCCCGCCTATGCTCCGTTCCGCTGGCGGGGCTGGTGGGATTTCGGCTCCGGCGGGCTCGGCGACATGGGCATCCACAACCTGGCGCCGGTCTGGTCGGTCTTGAAGCTGGGAGCGCCGGTCAGTGTCGAAGCCAGTTCGACGCTGTTCAACAACGAGACCCTGCCGCTGGCCTCGACGGTCCACTACGAATTCGCCGCCCGGGGCGACCTGCCGCCGGTCCGGCTGCACTGGTATGACGGCGGGATCGTGCCGCCCCGACCGCCCGAGCTGGAGCCGGATCGCGAGCTATCGCGCGAAGACGGTCTGATTTTCGTGGGCGACAAGGGCACGATGTACGTGGAAGGCTGGGGCGGCAACAGCCCCCGACTGATCCCGGAAGCGAAGATGCAGGCGTACCAGCGGCCGCCCAAGACTCTGCCGCGCTCGATCGGTCATCACAAGGAATGGATCAAGGCCTGCAAGGAAGGCACGCCCACGCGGTCGAGCTTCGCCGACTTCGCCGGCCCGCTGACGGAGGCCGTGCTGCTGGGAACGGTCTGCGTGCGTGTGGGCGGCAGGAGGCTCGTCTGGGACAGCGAGAACCTGAAGGTGACGAATCTGCCGGAAGCGAATCAGTATCTGCACTACGAATATCGAAAAGGCTGGACGTTGTAGGATAGGACCTATAGGACGAGTAGGACTCATGGGACCTATGGAGGTGCACAAGACATGCCGAATCAGGGGAGAGTCAAGGTTGGGATCATCGGGTCGCGGTTTGAGGGGGAGATTCATGCCGAGTCGTTCCGGTTGATGCCGGAGGAGGCGGAGGTGGTTGCCATCGCTTCGCCGACGCCGGGCAATGCCGAGAAGCTCGCGAAGAGATACAACATCCCGCGCGTCTTCACCGATTACAGGAAGATGCTGGCCGAGAAAGACATCGAGATGGTGACGATCACGGCCCCGAACTCGCTCCACGCACCAATGACCATCGATATCGCCGAAGCCGGCAAGCACGTTGTCTGCGAAAAGCCCCTGTGCATGACTTTGGAGGAAGCCGATCTCATGATCGACACCTGCCGCAAAAAGGGCGTGCTGTTGATGTACGCGGAAGAGCTGTTCTTCACGCCCAAGTACGTCAAGGCCAAGGAGATGGCGGACCAGGGGGCGTTCGGCAAGGTCTATCTTGTCAAGCAGAGCGAGAAGCACTTCGGCCCGCACGCGGACTGGTTCTGGGATGTCCAGAAATCCGGCGGGGGCGTCTTCATGGACATGGGCTGCCACGGAATCGCCTTCTGCTACTGGTTCCTGGGCCGGCCGGCGATCAAGACGGTCTATTGCCAGATGGGCACCCACGTCCACAGCAGGCGGACCAAGGGCGAGGACAACTCGATCTGCATCCTCGAATTTGCCAACGGGGCCATCGGCATGATCGAGGATAGCTGGGCCCGGCGCGGCGGCATGGACGACTGCATCGAAGTCTACGGCGCAGGCGGCGTCACCTATGCCGACCTGCACATGGGCAATGCCTTGCCGACCTACAGCGAGCCCGGCTACGGCTACGCCGTGGAAAAGGCGCCCACGACCAAAGGCTGGACGTACCCGGTCTTCGAGGAGTTGTGGAACTACGGTTTCCCGCAGGAGATGCACCACTTCGCCCGGTGCGTGCGCGGCAAGGAGCAGCCCCAGGCCACGGGCGAGGACGGCCGGCTCGTGCAGCAGGTGCTCTGTGCCGGCTACCAGTCCGCGGGAACAGGAAGGAAGATTGCGTTGCCGTTCCAACCTAAGAATGTCGAGCGACCGATCGACCTCTGGTTCAAACCCGTTTAGGTCCCTGAGGTCCTTTAGGTCCTTTTCTTTCGGGGGGATTGAGCATGGCCAGGATAGCGCAATTGCAGCTTTTGAGCGAGCACGAGATCGAGGCCATCAAGGACGCCAGTCTCGTCATTTTGCGGAACACCGGCGTCATGGTGCACCACGACGAGATGCTGCGCCTGCTGGGCGAGGCCGGTGCTAAGGTGAATGCTCACCGCAAGATCGCCCGCCTGCCCGAGAAGCTCGTGCTGGATTCCGTGAGCCGGGCCGGCAAGCAATCTGTGCTCCACGGCCGGGACAGGACCCGGACCGCGCGCTTCGGCTATGGCGATCTTGTGCTCATGTCGAGTCCGGGGCAATTCGCCTGGATCGATCTGCAGACCGGGCAGCGTCGCCCCGCCACGATTCAAGACACCCACGAGGCGATCCGCCTGGGGGATGCCCTGGAGAATATCACGATCGTGGGCGCCATGGCCCAGCCGGAGACCCTCTCCGAGAAGTATCGGGACGTGGTGCTCACCGCCGAGTTGGTGAAAGCCACCGGTAAGCCCACGCGGTGCTGGGTTCGCAACGGCGCGACCGCCCGCTACATTCTCGAAATCTACCGTACCATCGCCGGCGGCGACGTCGCGTTGCGGGCTCAGCCGATGGTCGAGGCGTTTCTGGAGCCAATCAGTCCCTTGCAGTTGCCGGGAGATGGTCTCGACATCGTCAAGCAATTCGCCCAAGCCGGCCAGCCGGTGAGCATTGGCCCGATGGCGATGACCGCCGGCACGGCCCCCGGCACTTTGGCGGCGACCCTGACCCAGGAAAACGCGGAGATCCTGGCGGGTATCGTGATCGCGCAACTGCTCGCCCCAGGGACGCCGATCACCTATGGCGGCATCCCGCATATCATGGACCCGCGCACCGGCATCTGCTCGTTCGGTGCGCCGGAGCAGGGTCTTATGGCGGTCGGGATGACCCAGATCGCCCGCTCGTATGGGTTCCCGGTCTACATCAACGTGGGCCTGACCGACGCGAAACTCCCCGATGCCCAGGCGGGCATGGAGAAGGCCGCCACGCTCCTGCTGGGCGTGCTGGCCGGCGCGGACACGTTCGGTCACTGCGGCATCTGCGGCACGGACCATGCCGGCAGTCTTCTGTGGCTTGCGTTTGACGATGAGCTGATGAGCTATGTCAAGCGGATCGCGCGGGGCTCTGCTGTGGACGCCGAGCATTTGGCGACCGATGTCATTCACTCCGTAGGCCCCGCCGGCAACTTCCTGGCGGAGGAGCACACCGTCCGGCACTTTCGTGAAGAGCTATGGCTGCCGAACGCGGCCTGGACGCGCCAGCCCTACGACCTCTGGCAAAGTGACGGCGCGACCTCCTTCGCCGACCGGCTGCGCGACCGTGTCAGCGGTATCTTGGCGACTCCTCAAGCTCCGCCTCTGGACGAGGCCGTGTCGCGAGAGATCGACCGAATTGTCGCCTCGGCGAAACGCGAGTTAGCGTAAACCCTGGCTCGCCCCTTCCCCAAAAACCTAAGAGACCGTTGCGATGATGTATTCCATCTGGCGCTGCTTGCACCAGATTTCGGCGGCTTTCCGCTTTCGCTGGACATCATCGGAGTCGATTCTACTGGGATCCTTGACTTCGATGATAACCTTCTTCCCACCCTCGTACTCCACAAGAAAGTCAGGCGTATATCGGCGCTGATGCTTCTGGCCGTCAATCCAAGGGATGGTGATGCCGTGGCGCTTCATCCATTTCTTCACAGCGGCATCTGAGTCAAGACGTCGCATCATCTCGCGTTCGAGGTCGCTCTGATACTTCTCGAAGTTCCACGGACTTCTTTTCGGATTGGCGTACTGGCCGTGAATGCTAATCGTCATGTTCGATGATCCCTGCTATCAGTCCCGGGATAGCTCCGACCTTATCCTTGATCTGTTGGAGCATCTTCCATGCAAAATCGACCTCTGCGCGTTCTGCCAAGCCAAGCGAGGAGCCGTTGAGAAACTTGGCTCGAACGTGGTGGAGTAGCGCACTGTAGACTCTGTCCTTGAATGTCGCGGCGTAGCCTGCTTCAACGGTCAGGACTTCGGCCATCTCAAGCAGTCCCTCCTTCACGGCCTCGCGCACCGCTCCATCGGACACTTGCACGACAGGCCCAATAGGTTCGTTTTCGTCGGGTGCGGAGTGAACCGTCTTCCACCCTTGGCCACCCAATTCCTGGCCGACCACGCCTGCGATGCCGACCTTCGTGATCTCAATCACCGTTGGATCGTATTTGATGCCGTCGAGTGCTTCTTTCCAATTGTCCAGTGGCTTCGGCGGAGGCGGCACATCGCCCACGTCAAACTCGCCGTCGTCTATTACTGAAGGATCAACCGGTGGAACGTCAATCACCAAATCCGGTTTCTCGAGTTCCTGCTTGGGTGGTGGCGGCGGCAGGTCTTCAGTCTCATCGAACAGGTCATCGATCAGAACGCCCGTACGCTTCTTCGCGTTGAAGATGTCCCACAACCATTGGTGCTCCAACTTGGGATGGTCCACCACGGCGCAAATCTGTGGCTCCGTCGGCTCGACGCCCTTCACTCGTACTCGGCGTAGACCTCGCCCGATCACCTGTTGCCCATAGACCCTACTGCCGAATTTACGCAGCAGCAGGATGACGCCCACCTCTGGCACGTCCCAGCCCTCGCGCAACATCAGTACGCTGACCACGGTCCGGTAGGGCTTGCCGCTCTTTTGCTGTCTACCAAGCTCCCTCGCTTTCTGGCGATCCGCTTCATCGCTGTCTTCCGTCACTATCAGGGTCTTCACCTTGAAATACTTGCTTAGCGTTTGCTCGGCTTTCTCGGCGTCGGCCTTGCACACGGCCACCACGAAAAGAACTGGCTGATACCGGCCCTTGGCCCGCCGCTCCTGTTCCTCCAAACGGCGTAACGCGATGGCCATTTGCTGACGCATTGGCTCATCGTCTGTCACCCATTGCGTGGCGTTCAGTCCCAGCCGGTCCACCTCATCCCAGTCGATATCTTCGACCTTGCGTTTCTCGCCGGTGCGCGCGTCGGTGTAGGTCAACTGCACCGTCTTGATGTCCGGCTGATAGACCACCGGCGTCTTTACGATCCCGTCGGCCAGAGCGTCGGTCACGCCGTACTCGTAGATCATCTCGCTGTCAGGGGCCTTGCCGTCGGCCCGGTCGGGCGTGGCCGTGGTATCCATTCGCAAGACGATCTTCTCACGCATCCGTTTCAGCGTGGCATCGTACTCCGGGGCCGGTGAATTGTGCGCCTCGTCATTGAATAACGCGAACTGCGGACCGTTCATTAGCGCCGACAGGTTGCTCTGGCCACTCTTGTTGCTCAGGTAGAACTGGTGGATGTTGCCGAGCACTATGCTCGCGCTGAGGAGACTGGCCCAGCCGCCTTCCTTGCCGCTGCCCAATGTGGTCAGAATGAAGTCACCAGCGCGGTACGCCGTCCACGATGGCAATAGGTCGCGGTCCTTGAACACCTTGCCACTCTCGAAATCGTCCTCCAATCGGTCGCGCACGATCAGGTTGGGGCAGAGCATCACGAACTTCTGGACGTTGTGCGCAATGCGCAGCCACGCGACGACTGCCGCTATGACAGCCGTCTTACCGCCGCCTGTCACGATGTTCAGCAGAAGCCCATCCGTGCCGATCTCCGTCTTGCCCAGGATCTCGTGAGCGTAAACCACTCGCAGGAACGACTCCCACTGATGCGGCCACAGGGTGCCTGGACGCGTCGCTTGCTCATCGTCCGGTGTGGTCAGAAACCCGATGTATTTGTAAGAGTCCGCTTTCAGACCCGGCATTCCATCCCGTCGCCAGTCGCGAAAGGTATCCTCGTATTTCGAAAACTGGTTGAACATGGCTCAACTCACCTCAATCTCAGCCGTCCACAGTCCTTCGCCGCCCATGTCGTCTTGTACCTTGCAGGCGATACATTGCCTGCCCTCTGCTGGGAACTCGTATTGCGCCTGAAGTGCCGGTTCTTTCCTGCTCGCGTGCGCGAAGGAGTAGCCTGGCGTGCTGCTGAATCGTTTACTGTAATCGAAGTCCCACTGCACGTTGATGATCTTGGCCCCGGCGTTGAGGACCACCGTTTCGCTTACGTCGAACTTGTAGGTGCGAGGTGCGATGCGCTTATAGCCAACCTCCACCTTCGGCGGCTGAACGAAGGTCAGGAAGTTCTCATAATCGGCGTGGTCGGTCGAAAGCGCCGTCACGTGCTCGCGGAAACGCGGAGAATCAATCCGGATCATATCCAGACGGATGAAGTTCAGGTCTGTCTGCTCCAATCGCCTCAGCCGCTCCGCTGTCTCCACAGCATCGGGACGGAACGCCCAAGCCAGCATGATCCCGTCACGCAAGTTGTCCTGCCGGTAGCGGAGCGTCTTACGGATAGCGTTGGCGAACGCCTGTACGTCCGCTGCCGTTACTGCCTTCTTATGATCCGCCTCGCCCACCCAAACCGGGATCGCGCCCTTGTAGCCGTGAACGCCATAGTCTCGTTCTTCAACAACCGCACCAAAAGCCCTCAGGACAAAACCGCGAAACTGTTCGGGTGGGGCCTCGGCCAGCCGCCTCGCCTCATATACACCCCAATGCTCGACGGTGAAGTCCGCCACAGGGAACAACTTCCCCGTGTGTTCCTCGACCTGCCGCGTCAGTCGGTCTGCCGTGATCGCCACCGCCACTCGCGACTGGTCGCACGCAATCCATCGCCGGCCCAGCCGTTGCGCCACTGCTGCTGTCGTTCCCCCGCCGCAGAAAAAGTCAGCTACTACATCGTTTTCATTGGAGGATGCCAGGATAATTCTCTCTATGAGGGTCTCGGGTTTCTGGGTCGGGTATCCAATTCGCTCGTCCGAGTTTTGATTTATAGGTTCGACGTTCCAGTAGTCCAGGCAGAGTGTCCCTTCCTTCATGTAATACCGATAGACCAGCTCTGGGTGTTTCTCCTCCCATTCAGGCGCTACGTCTCTTGCCGCGCGAATGGGACTGTCTTTCAGGCATCGGCCCATAAGACGGTAGAAACCCTTCTCATCCTTGTATCTGTATTTCTTGGCTGCCTCTGCGGAAAGGGGCTCCATTATTTTGTCCCAGTTGAAGGTCCATTTGCTTCCTTTCGTATAGAATAGGATTGAATCATGTCTCCGCCCATAGGCGATCTTGGGAACGCGTCCCCCACGGTAGCACCAGACCACCTCATTACGGAATCCAGGCTCGTTGTTCCCTTCTGACATTCCACAGCCGAGTATCTTATCCATTTCAGTTTTCACATAGTGTGATGCGTGCCAGTCGAGGTGGACGTAGATACTGCCGGTCTTCTTGAGGATGCGTTTCATTTCGTAGAGCCGGGCGTTGAGCCAGATGAGGTATCCGGGCATACCGCCTTCCCAAATGTCAGAGAAGGATCGCAGTTCGTTCTTGTCGCCGAAGATGACGTTGTAGTGCCGCCCTGAGAAGAAAGGCGGGTCAATGTAGATGAGGTCAATGCTCTCGCTGGGTAGTTGCCGCATGACGTGTAGGTTGTCGCCCCAGAAGAGGCGGTTGGGTTCGAGGGTGGGATGGCCGAAGCCCACCCGCTCGACTACCTGGAACGGAAGATAGACGGCGGGGAAGAGTCTGCGGAAGCCCCTGCGACGATCCCAGCCCAGTGGCTCCTTCTCGACCGGCACGCTGCCAAAGCGCGTAGGTGGCCGCCAGAATTCTTCCTGCGCGGGCAACGCATCCGCCTGCTCATCTACTTCCGGCACGTTGGGCGGCGTGATAAAGTCGCCTTTGGCTGGACCGACCCTCTCCTTACCGTTTGTCTCCTTGGACATGGGCTTCCTCGCTCGCGTGCGAATCAGCCCCGTCAAAGGATGGCTTGTTCCCGTGAAGAGATGCCGTGCCTGGAAATCAGAGGGGCGTGACCTACTCACGCTCCCTCTCAGGCACTGGCATGCCCTCACTGGAACGCTTTCGGGCACGCCCAGCTTGGGGCGTGCCTCGAAGCGCCGTCCAGTGATTGAAACTGCCAGTTTCGAGAGGGACAGCAGCCGAAGCTACGCGACTATCAGTTGTTAGATTCGGTCAGTTGCTAAGTACGGCTATTCGATGATCTCCTTGGGTTCTCGGTCTGGGCAGGGTAACGCTCCCTGCCTTCTGACCGCAAATGGAGAGTCTACCGGGTGTGTGAAGCTTCCGCAAGAGCATCTGGGCGACGGACAGGTCGTTGACAACATTGCTTCCATGGCGGCATAATGACTGAAGAAGTTCACTTGAGAACTGGGGCCGTATCGATCCGTTAGACGGAGGTAACATGGCGACCGTTGCCCAGATGACGAAGAGAGAGCTGGAGGAGGTGATCGGAACCGTCGTGGAACGAAAGCTCTTGGAGTTGCTCGGCGATCCGGATGAGGGATTGCCGGTGCGGCAGTCTTTGCGGAAGCGGCTCATTCGCCAAAAGCAGGCCGTGGCCAAAGGGTCGCGCGGCCAGCGGCTGGAGAAGGTCGCTCGTAAGGCTGGTCTTTGACCATGGCTGCTTACCAGATCACCCTTTTGGACCCAGCCGCCCGGGAATTGGGCGGGCTGGACAAACCTGTGGGCCGACGTATTGTCGAGCGTCTGCGCTGGCTGGCCGCCCACTTTGATGAGATCAGACCCGAGGCGTTGACGGGAGACTTGGCGGGTTTGTACAAGCTGCGGATGGGGGACTACCGCGCGATCTATGAAATTCTCTCCGCCGAGCGAACGATTGTGATTCATGCCATTGGACATCGCCGCCAGATCTACCGTCGGCGTTGATGGCGGGTGATCTCTGTCCGCTGCAACCCCGGATATCCGAGTCGATCCCGATTGACGGTTTGCCACTCACGACGTACCATTCGTCCTTGGCTGTTGGCTGGCTCGTTTTGGACCTGTTCGTGGATTCGATCCAGGAGTGCCATGCATTCTTCTCGCGTTGTCGGTTTGGCGTCGTGCCTGATTCTGATGGGCGGTGGTTTCACGCGTGCGGCGACGCGGCCGGAGGTGGTTCTGAAGCTGGGGCATGGTTTGGATACCACGCACCCGGTTCACAAGGCGATGGTCTTCATGGCCGAGAAAGTCCAAGAGAAGTCCGGCGGCCGGATGCGGGTCGAGATCTTCCCCAGCGAGCAACTGGGCAACGAGAAAGAGTGCATCGAGGCCCTGCAACTGGGCTACCTGGCCATGACCAAGACCTCCAGCGCCCCGATGGAGGGTTTCGTGTCGCAAATGCAGGTCTTCGGGATTCCCTATCTGTTCCGGGACGCCGCCCATTTCTGGAAGGTCTGCAACGGGCCTATTGGGAAGAAACTCCTGCTGTCGGGCGAGTCGAAGCGACTGCGGGGTCTGTGCTACTACGATGCCGGGGCCCGCAGTTTCTACGCCGCCCGGGCCATCAACCAGCCGTCCGACCTGGCCGGCATGAAAATCCGTGTGCAGAACAGCATCATGTCGATCAAGATGGTCCAGGCCATGGGTGGCTCGCCCACCCCGATCCCTTGGGGCGAGCTTTACACCGCCCTGGATCAGGGGGTTGTTGATGGGGCTGAGAACAATGCCCCGTCCTTCCGGACGTCGCGGCACTACGAGGTCTGCGGGTACTACAGCCTTGATGAGCACACCCGGCTGCCCGACATCCTCATCATCAGCACGAGGGTCTGGAGCCGTCTTTCGCCCGAGCAGCAGCGCATCCTCCAGGAGGCGGTCGATGAGTCGGTCACATACCAGCGCAAGATCTGGGCCGAGGCCGAGGAGGCGGACCTCAAGATCGTGCAGGACGGGGGCGCCAGGATTGTCCGGCCGGACTTGGCCCCGTTCCGCGCGTCGGTGCAGACCGTCTGGAAGGAGTACGAAGGCACCGGGATCGGAGAGCTCATTCGGCAGATCCAGGAGGTGCAATGAGAATCCTCCAGACGGTGAAGAAGATCCTGGACCGTTCGCTGGAAGTGCTCGTCATGGTGGTCGTGGCGATCCTGGTTCTGGATGTTCTGTGGCAGGTCTTCACCCGGCTGGT
>CAYHAJ010000260.1:0-10925 GCA_964354535.1 uncultured Pirellulales bacterium | reverse complement strand
GTTCACGGTCATATCGTTGCGATTGCCCACATCGTCATAGCTGTAGGCATTCCCCGCCCCTGCCTTCGCAGGGGTGACATTCCTGCGCGGGGATGACATTACTTATGTTGCCCATTTTGCGTCTGGTTGTCAACCGATAACAGCCGGCTGGCGGCATCGTATCCCCGCCTGCGCGGGGATGACATGGCTGTAGTCTGCCCCGGGCCCAAAAACCAGCCATAGTACCTACACATTGTGCTTCTTTACTCCGGCGGAGGTGTACGCAACGCGACGGGTCAGGCGGAAGGCTCGGGGGGCTCGATGGCGCCGCGTTTCTGGAGGAAGCGGGCGACCAGCCAGCAGAGCAGGGCCCAGATCAGGCCGAAACTCCAGCCGCCCAGGACATCGGTGGGGTAGTGGACGCCCAGGTAAATGCGGCTCAGGCCCACCAAGATCGTGATGATCACGGCGACGGTGAGGAAGTAGAGCTTGTAGCGATAGCGCGTGCCCGTGCGGGCGAGCAGGGCGCCCAGGGTCAGGTAGACGACGGCCGCGAGCATGGAATGGCCGCTGGGAAAGCTCGAGGTCATGACGTGCGCCGCGGACGCGGCGAATTCCGGCCGGGGTCGGGCGAAGAGGTTCTTGAGGAGCAACGAGACGATCAGGCCGCCGACCATGGCGGCCCCCAGGAGGGCCAGCATGCGGTACTGCCGCCGCATGAGCAGATAGCCGGCGCAGGCCAACGTCACCAGACTCAGTATGGCGACGCTACCCAGGGCCGTGATATCCCGCCACATATCCTCGAACCACGCCGGGCCGATGGGGTCGGTCATATCACCGTGGGGGCGCAGTTGACGCAGGACCCATTCGTCGTATTGCTGCGTCGTGCCTTCCAAGACTTCATCCGCCAGCTCCACGACCAGCCAACCGGTGATGACGAGGACGGCCAAGGCGACCAGCATGAACAAATCGACGTTCTCCCGGAGCCAACGGTACGCTCCCAGCGTCCTGTCGATCACCGGGTTGCCCATTCTTCGTCTCATATCCGATTCCCACCCCACGCGATTTCGCGAGGGTACGCCTTGTGTGCCGTCGTCCACGGGTGGCGCGGCTCGTTTCGTCGAACACGGTCATTATATCGCCGTGGCGGGCCTGCGGGGCGGGAAGTTTTCTTGGACCAGGCCCTGTTTTCCGCTACAATGATTTGAGGTTCGCACTCGGTCAAGCTGCGGTGTAGTCGTTTGAACCGGTTTCCCCACGGGCCGGAAACGGATGGGCGATGATATGCGTCCGCAACGGGCATTCACGCTGATTGAGCTTCTGGTCGTTATCGCGATTATCGCCCTCCTGATGTCGATTCTCATGCCATCACTGCAGCGGGTCCGCAAGCAGGCAAAAGCGGTAGCCTGCCAGTCCAACCTGAAGCAATGGGGCCCGGTCTGGTCGATGTATTGCGAAGACAACAACGGTTACTTCCCCAAACAGATCTCCATCTGGCCGGACGTGCTGCGGCCGTACTACCACAATGTCAAGATTTCTTTCTGCCCGATGGCGGTCCAACTCTACAGCCAGGGAGGCCGGTGGGGCTATGGGGCCTGGGAGTACGGCAAGGCGACCGGCAGTTACGGGATGAATGAGTGGGTCTTGGATGTGCCGAAGGGAGCCGTGGAAGGCCGACGTGCCCAGGAAAATGTGTGGCGGAGACCCGACGTGCCGAATGCCAACAACATCCCGCTCTTCATGGATTGTGCCACCATCGGCGCGACCGTGTGGCCCGAGGACGATCCCCCGGACTATGACGGCCAGTACTGGCCCTACACGGGGAACAATTACGACGAGATGCGACGGGTGTGCGTGAATCGGCACGATGGTCATATCAACTACCTGTTCGTGGACTTCAGCGTCCGCAAGGTAGGTCTGAAGGAACTGTGGACTCTGAAATGGCAGCGCAAGTACAACACGGCCGGCTTCTGGACCAAGGCCGGCGGCGCTGAGCCGCAGGATTGGCCGGAGTGGATGAAAGGGTTCAAAGACTACTGAGGTGGGAGGCATAGCGCATAGAGAGCGTCTGGTGTGCGGCTCTCGCGGTTCGATGAAGCTCTGACATCTGGAGGAAGGAGAACGATCATGGGCAGCAGAGTGGTTGGCTGGGTCTCTTTGGTTCTGGTCTTGGCGGGGGTTCTGACGAGCGTCGCGACGGCACAGCCCGCCCCCGCCGGCTGGTGGCGGCTCGACGGCAACGCCGAGGATAGTTCCCGCAACAACAATCATGGCACGCTGGTGGGCAACCCGGCGTGGGTGGCCGGCAAGATCGGCGGGGCCCTGGACCTCGACGGCGTCGACGACCACGTGACTTGCGGCAATGGTCCGAGCCTGAATATCACCGGGCCCATGACCCTTTCGGCCTGGATCTATCCGACCGGAGCCGGGAGCGGCACGCTGCCCCGCATCGTGGATAAGTCCAATGGGACGGGAGGAGCGGATCCAGGCTACAAATTGTACTTGCGGCCCACCAACAACTATATCTTCACCCTCAGTGCCGGCGGGGCGTACTTCAACTCCGCCGGACGCGTGACCTTGAACACCTGGAATTACGTGGCGTTCGTGATTACCGGAACGCAGTGGAGGCTCTGCGTCAATGAAACCTGGGAACAATGGAACCGAACAGAGCTCCCGAATGTGTCCAGCCGTCCGTTCGTCATCGGAAACAGTCCGGCCGGCGGGAGGACCTTCGACGGCCTGATCGACGACGTGCGCGTTTACAGCACGGCGCTGACCAACGAGGAGATCCTGGAGGTCAAGAAGGGCTCCCTTCCGGCCGACGTGGCCTCCAAGCCGGTCCCGGAGGATAAGGCGGTCGATGTGCCGCGGGATGTGATCCTGAGCTGGAAGCCGGCTCAAGATGTGGCGGCCGTCAACGGGCACATCGTCTACCTGAGCAAGAGCTTCACTGACGTCAATGACGGCGTGGGCGGTGTCAAGCAGACCGACAGCCGTTATGCTACCGGACGGCTCGATTTCGGCGCGACGTATTACTGGCGGGTGGATGAGGTCAGCGCCACGCCCGGAACGACGACTCCCAGAGGCGCGGTCTGGTCGTTCACCGTCGAGCCGTATGCCTATCCCGTGCAGAAGGTGACGGCCACCGCCGCCAGCGCCCAGACGGGCATGGGGCCGGAGAACACCGTCAACGGCTCCGGGCTCGGGGCCGACGACCTGCACGGAATCGAGCCCGAGCAGATGTGGCTCAGCCTTGGCGCGCAGCCCAACTGGATTCAATACCAGTTCGACAAGGCCTACAAGCTGCACGAGCTGTGGGTCTGGAACTCCAACCAGACGGTCGAGCCCTTCGTCGGCTTCGGCGCCAAGAACGTGACGGTCGAGTACTCGCTCGACGGCAGCACCTGGACGACGCTGGCTGGGGTGCCCGAGTTCGCCCGAGGAACCGGGAAGGCCGGTTATGCCCATGACACGACCGTTTCCTTCGGAGGCGTCCTCGCCCAGTATGTGAAGTTGACGATCACTACCAACTGGGGCGGGATTCCGCAGAGCGGTTTGAGCGAAGTGCGATTCTTCTACGTCCCCGTCCAGGCCCGCGAGCCGGGGCCGGCCGATACCGGCGCAGACGTGGGACGCGAGGCCGTGCTGAGCTGGCGTCCCGGGCGCGAAGCCGCGTCCCACAAGGTGTACTTCGGCAAGGACAAGGACGTGGTGACTCAGGGCACGGCCCCGGCGGCCACCGTCGCCGAGCACAGCTTCACGCCGCCGTCCCTGGACTTCGGCGCGACCTACTACTGGCGCGTGGATGAGGTCAATGAAACCCGCACTCCTCCTGTCCACGCAGGCGCTGTCTGGAGCTTCACCACGCAGGCGTTCACCGTGGTCGACAACTTCGAGAGCTACACCGACGACGAGGGCAACCGCATCTATGAGGCCTGGATCGATGGGTATGGCACCACGACCAACGGCTCGCAGGTCGGCAATACGGACGCGCCCTTCGCCGGGCGGACCATCGTTCACGGGGACAAGCAGTCGATGCCTTTGATCTACAGCAACACGACCGCGGCCTCTTCCGAGGCGGAGTTGACACTCAGTCCCGCGCAGGATTGGACCGCCGGGGGTGTGAAAACACTCTCGTTGTGGCTCTATGGCGATCCGAACAATGCCGGCGCCGCGGTGTACGTGAAGGTCAACGACGCCAAGGTGATCTACGATGGGGATGCCGCGGACCTGGCAGTCGCGGGATGGCGGCCCTGGAATATCAGCCTGACGTCATTCAGCACCAACCTGCAGAAGGTCACGAAGTTGGTGATCGGGATCGACGGCAAGGGGGCCGCCGGCAAGTTCTTCTTCGACGATCTCCGGCTGTATCCCCGCGAGCGCCAGTTCATCACGCCAACCGAGCCCAACACCACGGGTCTCGTGGCCTACTACCAATTCGAGAAAGACGGCACCGACAGCTCCGGCAACAACAATCATGGTATCGTCGTCGGCAACCCGCCGTGGGTGGCCGGAAAGATCGGCAATGCGGTGAAGCTGGACGGCGGACATGATTACATCGATTGCGGGAATAGTCCGAGCTTGAATATCACGGGTCCGATGACGATTGCGGCGTGGATGCATCCGACCGGCACCGGTGGTGGCGGCTTTGGACGGTTACTCGACAAATCGACCGGCACGAACGCGACCGATCCCGGCTACAAGATCTATCACCGCGCGGCGGAGAATTACATCATGACCCTCAGTGTCGGCGGGGGGGATCGCAGGTCCAGCACCGGCCTGGTCTTGAACACCTGGAATTTCTTCGGGTTCGTCGCGACGGGGACCCAATGGAAGCTGTGCCTGAATGGCGCCTGGCAGGAATGGGAGGATACGCACCTCCCGACGGTGGTCGCCAATCCTCTATACATTGGCAACGGCTCCTCGGCGGAGCGACACTTCCAGGGCCTGCTCGACGAGGTCCGCATCTACAACCGTGCTTTGAGGCCCGCGGAGATTGCCTGGCTGTTCGGCCGTACCAAACCGTTCGACCTGCCGGTCTGGCTACACCATCGACTTCCTCGAACGCCTGCGAGGTTAGCTGACGGGCTTGGAGCCGAGTTACCCCGTCCGGCCACAGGCCGGATTAGCCCCTACTCTTGGGTCCCCCGCTCCCCCGGCCCTGACGGCCGGCGGATTCGGCGGTTGTTCACGGCATAGCAAGTAGCTATCAAATTGTCCCGGCATTCTACCCCCTTCCCATCCCGTCCGCAAGGCCCACGAACAGCCGGAGGACCGATGACGGATGGCGGACGACGGAATCGCCTCCGGCGACGGCAGGCCGGAATAACGCCTTCGGGGCCCGGCCCTGGACGCAGCGCCGGAAGTCCGGCGGGGACGTCAGACAAGCTCGGGTCTCGACTCAGTGACCTTGCTGATCTCGAAGATGACGGTGCCGCCATCGGTGTATTGGCAGGGGTCGGGGCACTGGATGTAGGCCTTGGTCTTGTCGTGCTTGCCGTCGATACCCCAGTCGGCCGGGTCGGAGACCCGCAGGGCGTTGTACCAGGGCATCAGCGACGCCAAGGCGTGCATGCAGACCGGACCTTCGCTGACGAGTTGATAGCAGGCTTTGAGCGTGAAAGAATCGCCCATGCGGAACGTGGGACAGCGCCCTTTGATCTCCTTGACTGCCACGACTAAGTCCATTGTCCAAGCCCCCTAAACCGACATTTTCCCATGAAGCGACCCCGACTATGTCGCAGAGCCTATCGGGTATCACAATAGTGCAGTTCCCGGATGATTTCAAGCCCGAATGCCTGCATGCGGCGACCATCGATGTTGGATTGGGGACAGGAGCAGCGGTCAGGCTGCCCAGCCAGGTTTCTTGAGCCAGATGGGTCCGGAGGGCCATCGTAATGCCTTCCTCCCTCACCAACCCGCTGCCGCATGGGAGCGAAGGAACAAGCGAATCCCCACCCTCACCCATGTTTCCCTTGGGCACTATGAGATGCCACGCCCAAGGCGGCTGTGCTACCAGCAACAATGTAGGAAGCTTGGACGCGCGGTGCTTTCTTCGGGGTGCCGTTGGTCACGGGTTGGTCAGGCGGTAGCTGACGAAGGCGAGGCGACGGCGGCGGCCGTGCGCGCCGGGAAACGCACACGAGAAGAATTCACGAAGATCAAGGCTGAGACGGACAAATACTACAGAAGCTTGGCGGTTAGGGTGTCCCGGGATGCCCAAAGCTGTCTGAGTCTGACGCCGGATCGCAACCGATGAAAACACCGATTACGGTTCTCACGGTAGGCTCAGGTCTGCTCCTGCTCGCCAGCCGCGCCCACGGGATAAGACGCCATGCGTGGAAAACAAGGTACGTCCCGCGTCTTCCAATGGACAGCCGCGCGGTTTCGGCATAGGAAAACAAATAGGACATCCAAGCCTATTCGGCGATGCCCGCCAATCCGCTGGGCCCGTCGTACTCTGAGGCGTCAAGCTCTCGAACAATAGGCGACAGCACTCTGTGGAAGGTTTCAAGCGTGCTCTTCATCCACTCATGCTGAGCAGACCAATCATTTCTGTCCGTTGGGTCGGCATCTTTGCTCGTTTCAATGTGGCTCTCCTTTGCCTCCGGCAGAGCCCGCCAATCCAGGGCAAGTTTCATCTGTGATTCGATCTCTGTCTTGTACTTTCTCCGTAGGAGTTCGTAGTGAGCCTGTTTGTCGGGGCCAGAAATGTTGATGTATACCCCGATTCCTCCATCCCGCGTATTCATTCTTGCCACAAGATAGAAGTGGGACCGTCCAATGGCAAAAATCATGTAGCCTTGAGGCCCCGGCTTTTGGCAACGGACGATGCTTTGTCCTTCTTCCATGAATTGCCTGAATTGGGTCCAGTAATCGAGTTGGAGCTTTCTCATGTCGCTGAGATCGCTTCCATCGGCGGTTGCCTTGACCGTCTTGCTCCACTCGTTGGGCTTTGACACTATGTTGAATTTCGGCGCCGGAGGAGAATCATTGACCCGCCACAGCTCGATCTCCAAGCCAAAGAAACTCACTTTCCCATCCGTGAGCTCATTTAGCCAGTCAAGAGCGGCTCTATGCTCCTCCGTGAACCTCTTGGCTACCCATACAACAGTCACGGCTTCCAGACCTGCAGCATATGTCATTATCTGGCCCAGGTGGGTATGGTCTGTCTGCTCCAACTGGTTCTCGATCAGTACCCATGTGTCATTTGCCGTGTCCTTACAGAGAATGTCAGCTCGAAACGGCCCCACATGCTGTTCCTGAGCTTCGACCTCCAAATCAATTCCGATGGTATCACCAAGGAGTTGTATGTTTTCTTCAAGAGCCAGCCATGGAGTAAATCCAACAGCCTCATGGCTCCAGCCTTCCCGCAAGTCTACCCGGATTAGCCTGCCCAATTCGCTCATATAATAGTCCTCTCCACCATCAGGTCCTAGTGAATACTGGTTCTACACATCCCAGGAGACATGTCCCCAGGCTCAACTTGCATGATGGTCTCGGACATCGCACATCTATTTCCCCGGGGATCTGCCAGTATTGTCGGCGATAAGTGTGTCTCTCTTGAGCAGAAGAAAGCAGAGCCGGCGATTGTTATTAGCTTCAGGCGGTCCCGTCCATCAAAGCGACGCGGGGTCAAACCCGCCAGTCGGAGACAAGTATCATGGGGGACTCTGGGGGCCAGCTAACATGAGAGGCAGAGCCTCGTCGCTGCTATAATGGCAGCGACCAAGGCAAAGAAGAAGGAATTCCCATCGCAGACTTGGTAGAATATCCCCCGTGCAGAGTACCGCAATGCAGAATCGAGCAGCCTGAAGGAGAGCCGTCATGCGGATGAGAATCCTCCTCGTAGCGTGCCTTGTTTGGATAGTTTTCTCGTCTGCCCAGGCGCAGGAGCAGAAAAAGCCGGCCGGCGCATCGGTTTTGCGGCTTGAGGTGCCGAGGATTTTCGAACAACCCATCACCCACGACCTGAGACTGTCCGAAGGACGGGGGGAGATCAAACTGGCTGTCGGAGAACTTTTCGAGGATGACGGCCCCGCGTCCAGGCATTCCTATCAACAGCCCGAGAATCGGGAGACGGTGACGTCCCGGACGTGGATCAAAAAGGAGTTGCTCATTCCGAATCCGCACGCCCGAGCCGCGTACCTGGTGGTGCTGTCTGAGGCGCCGTTTGAGGCCCTCATCAATGGGATTGCGCAGCACTTCGGGCCAAACCAGAGCGGAAGGCAACTCCATAAAAGGTACGCCTTTGACCCCAACCCGAACTTCGGGGGCCTGACCTTAAATTAAGCTTTAGCGAGGGGGACACTTAGCGGGCTTCTGTCGTGCCGGAGCTTCGGTGGGACAAACGTCTCCCGTGCCATCTACTGGCCGGTTGTGACATCACGGAAGTTCGTACTCCTGCCCGTTGGTCACGGGTTGGTCAGGCGGTAGCTGACGAAGGCGAGGCGACGGCTGTCGGGCGACCAGGAGGGCACATTGATCGTACCCTGGCCGCCGAAAAGTTCGGCCAAGACCCGGGTTTCGCCGCCGTCCGTGGGCCTCAGCCGGAGCATCACATCTTTGTTCGCCGGATGACCCTCCACCCCTTTCTCGTACGACAGGAAGACGAGCCAGCGGCCATCGGGCGACGGGTGCGGGAACCAGTTGTTGTATTCGTCCGAGGTGACCTGCTGCTGCTCGCTGCCGTCGGCCTTCATACGCCAGATTTGCATCGCGCCTGTGCGGATGGAGTTGAAGTAGATATACCGGCCATCGGGCGAATACTCGGGGCCGTCGTCCAGGCCCGGGGCGGTCGTCAGGCGCGTTTCCTCCCCACCCTCGACCCCAATGGTGTAGACGTCATACTCTCCGTTGCGCTCGGCGCAGTAGGCGAGCGTCTTGCCGTCCGGCGACCAGCCATGCCAGTAGGACGGACCCAGGCGCGTGATAAGACGCGGCGTCCCGCCGGCGGCCGGAACGATGTAAATGAGCGACCTGCCACCTTCCCGGGACTGGTCGCTGATTGCCAGTTGCGTGCCGTCGGGGGAGAAGCCATGGTCGTTGTTGTTCCGCGTGGCGAATCCGGTATCGATCGGTTGCGGCGTGCCGCCCTCGACGGGCAGACGGTAGAGGCGACCGCCGCTATTGAACAGGAGGTATTTCCCGTCCCGTGACCAGTTCGGCGCTTCGATGTGGCTGGGCGTGTGGTACACGACCCGGCGATCTCCGGACGCGATCGGCACGATCTCCAGCGTGCTCTCCATGGCCGGTTCTCCTCCTGTGCGGGCCTTGCCGCGGGTGATCTCAACGTTCGAAAAGACGGCCTTCTCGGATACCTTATTGTCGTGGGCGCAGACACCCAGTCCGACGAAGAAGGGCTCGGTGAAGCGGATCTTGAACGAACCGCCCGAGGCCTGAAGGGTTTCGCCTTCCCCCGCGATCGACATGGAGACAAAATCGCCCTGTTTCTCGATGCGAATCCGGCGTGGCGCGGTGACATTGGCCTGAATCTCGCGGGTGATCCCGCCCGGCACCTGCCGGTATTGCAGCGAGGTGAGGCCATCGCCGTGAACGACCGCGTCGGCGTACGCGGACTTGGGATCGAGGCTCTGACGGAGGAGCAGACACGCCTTGCGATGGGCGTTGCCGCCGGTGCCGATCCAGCGAATGTCCGCCGCGAGCGCGACATCGCCCGACATCCGCTTCCAGACGAAGTGCAGCGCATCTTCGCCCAACCACATATTCTCGCCGCCGCCGGCAAGGAGATAGCTCTGCGGCCCGGCGTCATACGTGACCGAGCCCGGCACACCCACGACGCCAACGTCATTATGACCCTCGAACAGGCCCAGCGGCGTCTCCCGGCACCAGACGACGGTGCTTTGCAGGAGGCCGCCCAGACTCAACAGAACCGCAAACTTCCGGGTACGATCGTTCATGGACGCACACTTCCGCTTACCAGTAGGATGTCTACCGCCAACGGGCTCTACCCATCATGGCTTTGCGGCGGACACTATCGGAGGCCGGGGCACAGAAGGCAAGGGAAATCCGGCAGGAGGAGCGTCTCCTTCGACAATCCGGGGGGAGCCACCGGTACGACACGGCCCATAGGAAGAGTCACTGTCGGACAGCACATTTGAAATCATCGGCCGGATGTGGTAATCTGGAAACGTGGTCCGGCCAGGCGGCAGAGGCAGGGCGTCACTCCCGTTGCCGGTGGGCACGATGGTTAGGAGACACAGCATGAGTGGCATCTTCGGTGTCGTATCGAAAACCAACTGTGCGGAGCTCCTGTTCTATGGGACCGACTATCATTCGCACCTCGGCACCGAGTACGGCGGCATGGCGCTGCTGGGCGAGCGTTTCGCCCGGCAGATCCACGACTTGAGCCAAAGCCAGTTCAAATCGAAGTTTTTCCCCGATCTCGGCCGCCTGGAGGGAACTAAGGGCATCGGCGTGGTCAGTGCCCTCGATGAGCAGCCGGTCTACCTGAATTCGCGGTTCGGGCCGTTCTGCCTGGCGACCAGCGGCATCGTAGAAAATGCCGAAGCGCTGGCCGGGGCGTTGCTGAAGAAGGGCCTGTCCTTCAGTGAAGTGAGCTCCCGGGGCGTCAACGCCACGGAACTGATCGCCAAGCTCATCACCCAGGGTACGGACCTGGTGGATGGAATCGAGAAGGTATTCGAGGTGATCGAGGGCTCGTGCTCGCTGCTGTTGCTCCACCGGGCCGGCATCTATGCCGCCCGCGACCGCTTCGGGTATATGCCCCTGACCGCCGGAAAAGGGCCCCAGGGATGGGCGATCACCACGGAAACCTGCGCCTTTGCGAACTTGGGCTTTGACATCGTCAAGTACCTGGAGCCGGGGGAAATCATCCTGCTGAATGAAGACGGCATCGTGCAGCGACGCCCCGGCCGTGGCAGAATCCAGCAGATCTGTTCCTTCCTGTGGATCTATACCGGCTA
>CAYHAJ010000259.1:0-14642 GCA_964354535.1 uncultured Pirellulales bacterium | reverse complement strand
AGCTGCCGGCGGTCTGGTATAAGTTTTTGAACGCTCAGGTTGGGTGCACGGAAGGCTGCCATGGCGGTTCAGTTTGTTCTGGGACGGAGCGGGACGGGCAAGACGAGCTATTGCGTTCGGACGATTGCTGATGCGCTCCTGAAGCCGTCCGAACAGCCGCTGCTGTTCCTCGTGCCGGAGCAGGCGACCTACCAGGCGGAGCGGGCGATCCTGTCCGATCCGCGGATCGGGGGCTATCACCGGCTGCATATCCTCTCCTTTGACCGGCTACAGTTTCTCCTCTTGGGCAGAAATACGGCCCGGCCCGCCATCTCCCGCATCGGCCGGCAGATGATCGTTCATAAGATCCTCCGGGACAACCTGGACAAGCTGCAAATCTTCGGCTCCTCAGCCCTGCTGCCCGGCTTCGCCCGGGAAATGGCCTCCACGATCACCGAGCTGCACCAGTACGCGAAGAGCACCGAGGATATCGAGGCACTGCTGAAGCATTTCAGTGGCGGATTGCGGCCCCCGGTCGTAGCCGGGGGTGACATGATTGCGGACTGCGGATTAGAAGGCGGCGGCAGCCCCAATCCACAATCGTCCACTCCTAATCGCCTGTCGACTGCGAAATTCGCCGATATCGCTCTGGTCTTCCGTCAGTACCACGAGGCCTTGCAGGACAAGTTCGTCGATCCGGACGCCCAGATCACCAGTGCGTGCCAAGCCGCTCGCAAGGCCGATTTTATCAAGGGTGCTCGGCTGTGGGTGGATGGATTTGCCTCCTTCACGGGCGGGGAGATGGCCCTGCTGATGGAACTCGTCAAAACGGTTGACCACGCGTATATGGCGCTATGTCTCGATCCCGCCGATGTCGAATTGGGAATCGGTGCCGCGTCTCCAATCCGCAATCATGTCACCCCCGGCTACGACCGGGGGCCGCAATCTGCAATCCGCAATTCTGGTGCAAGGGCCGGGCTTTTCGAACCGACCGCCCGCACGTATCGCGATTTGCGCGAACGGCTGGCGGAGGCCAAGGTCAAGCTGCTCCCGCCCCTGATTCTCAGCCAGGTGCCGCGTTTTCGGGATTGCTCGGCGCTGGCGCACGTGGAGCAGAATATCTTCCGCCTGGGGGCGGGCAAAACGAGAGCCCAAGGGAGTATCTGCCTCGTCGCGGCGCCAAGCCTGCGGCTGGAGATTCAGGCCGTGGCGCGACGAATCCTTGGTCTTATCAAGGAGAAGGGCTACCGCTATCGCGACATCGCCGTTGTCGCCTCCGACCTGAGTCTTTACGAACAGTACGTCCGTGCCTATTTCGAGGACTACGGGATTCCGTTCTTCATCGACAAGCGCAAGCCGCTCAACCAGCATCCGGTGGTGGAGCTGATCTGTGCGGCCCTCCAAGCGGTGACGAAGGGGCTGGCGCATGCCGATGTCTTTGCTTATCTCAAGACCGACCTGGTCCCGACAAAGCGCTCGGAGATCGATACGCTGGAGAATTACTGCCTGGCCTTCGGCGTGGACGGGAGGGACTGGGCCGACTCCGGGCGGTGGCGTTTCAAGGACCAGGAGGATGAGGAGTTCGACGAGAGCGAAATCAACCGTATTCGCGACGACGCCATCCGGCCGCTGCTGGAATTGCGGCGGGGGTTATGCCCTGAGGGCGATCTTCAGAAGCGGCTGACCTCCGGTGAGTTCACCCGCATCATTTTCGCGTTCCTGGACCGTTTGCGTGTCCGCCAGACCGTAAACCGATGGGTCGACGAAGCCTACGAAAGCGGTGATCTCACCACCGCCGACGAGCACCGGCAGTTCTTCGATACCTTCGTGGACATCTTCGACGCGCTGGTCGAGATCTTCGAGCGGCAGGAAATGACGGCCCAGGATTACTTCGGCCTGCTGGCCTCCGCCTTCGCGCAGATGACGCTGGCGTTCATTCCCCCGAAGCTCGACCAGGTGCTCGTCGGCTCGATCGAGCGCAGCCGTCATCCGAACCTCAAAGCGGTCTTCCTGCTCGGCGCCACGCAGAGACAGTTCCCGATCCCGTTGGCCGGTTCGGGCGTTCTCACCGACGAGGATCGCGCTGCGGCCGAGGCCGCCGACTTTCACCTCGCCCCGTCCTCGACGCAATCGCTGACCGACCGCCAATACCTGGCCTACATTGCCTTCACGCGGCCCTCGCAGTTCCTGTGCATCAGTTACCCGTGTGTCGATGAGAAGGGCTCCCCCGTCATGCGGTCGCACTTCATCGAGGAACTTCAGTCGCTCTTCGAAGACGTGACCGAGGAGTTCGTGACGGACGACCTGCGGAAGCTACGGGAAGTCCCAAACACGGCAGAACTGGGCGAGTTGCTGTGTAGCCGACTGGGTCGAGACGTATTTCTGCCGGCAACCGGCCCCGACGATGAATTGGCGGGGCTCCTCCGGACCATGCAGTCGGATGGCGAGTACCGGCCGTTGAGCGAACAGATCGTTTCGGCCCTGAGCTACGAGAACCGGGCGATCCTGGAGCCGAGTGTCGCCCAACTGCTCTTCGGGCATCATCTGCACGCCTCTGCGACCCGGCTGGCGACCTTCGCCGCCTGTCCGTACAAGTACTTCGTGCGGTATGTGTTGAACCTCAGGCCGCGGCGCGAGTTCAAGCTGGAGCCGCTGGATCTGGGGTGTTTCTACCACAGCGCTCTCGATTCGCTCCAGAAACGTCTGGCCGAAGAGAAACAGAGCTTCGCGGATATCGACGGGGACCGCCTCGTGCGAGTCCTGCGCGAGCAGATCGCGGTGCTGGCGGCGCAAGACTCGTTCCTGGCGCAGTTCGTTCACCGTTCGGCCCACAACGCGTTTCTCCTCGCGAGTGCCGGCCGGGTCCTGGAGGAGTGTACGCTGGGGTACTGCCGGATGGTGCGGGCCGGGTCGTTCCGGCCGTACCTGTCGGAAGTGGACTTTGGACGCCCGCAGAACGTGGCAGGGCGGCTGGGCCGCTTCGAGTTGTCTCTGCCGGACGGCCGCGTCCTGTCGCTTGACGGCAAGATCGACCGACTGGACGTGGCCCAGATTGACGGCCGGAAAGTGGCCCTGATCTTCGATTACAAGCGCAGCCGCAGCGGGGCATCCTTCGATTGGGGCGGCTTCTACCACGGACTCGATGTTCAGCTTGCGATCTACATGCTGGCGGTGCATCATTGCGGCGCCGGCATTGCCGATGAGGTGGCGGGGGCCCTGTGCGTGCCCATTGAAACGACACCGGCGAGCGCCACGCTGGCGGAGCTGAGGGACGAGGAGAGATCGCCCAAGTTCCCCTACAAGGCGGGGGGCGTCATCAATGGTGCGTATTGGCGGCATTTGGACGCCAACGCCGTGAAAGACAGTGCGTTTTACGGTTTCTACGTCAAGAAAGACGGCGACCCCTATGGGAAGTATGACTCCAGCAACGCCCTGACGCCGGCCCACTTCGCACGCTTGCTGGATTGGGCCAGGGACAATATCGTCCGGCTCGCGACGGACATTACTTCGGGCCGGATCGAGTGCCGGCCGTACCATCGCGGCAGCGAGCGCGGCTGCACGTTCTGCGAGTACATGGGCGTGTGCCACTTCGACTGGCAGATCAACGACTACAACTTTCTGCGGTCCGTGGGAAAATCCGACCTGATCGAGAGGCTCGAGGGCAAATGACGGATCAGCAAGTCAAATGGACCGAGCAGCAGCAGAAGGCGATTGCGGCCCGCGGCGGCAACGTGTTCGTCACCGCCTCGGCGGGTACGGGCAAGACCGCCGTGCTCTCGGGTCGGTGTGTCAGCATCGTCTCGGATCCTGTCCTCGGCCCGGATGTGCTGAACATGCTCGTGCTGACTTTCACGGAGGCGGCCGCCGAGCAGATGCACGCCCGCATCGCCCGGCAGCTTCGCGAGGCGTACCAGCAGACGCGCGACACACGGCTGCTCCGCCAGCTCGTTCTGCTCCAGGGGGCGAACATCAGCACGATCCACTCGTTCTGCAAGAGGCTCATCACGGAGCACTTCCATAAATTGTCGCTGGACCCCTCGTTTCGGGTCATCGACGCGGATGAGGCCATGTTGCTCAAGGGCGAGGTGCTCGAAGAGACCATCGAGTGGGCGTGGCGGCAGGACCACCTGGTGCCGGGGATGCATGAGCTTCTGCAGCGCCGGGACCTGCGCGGCAGGGACGGCTTCCTCGGCAGCGTGATCCGGCTCAGCGACTTCCTTGAAGGGGTCGTTGCGCCGGACCAATGGTGTGACCGGGCCCGCTTTCTGGCCGAGCAAATCGAACCGCTGGGCAGCGAACTGGGCAGCCAGCAGCAGCAAATCATCAAAGAGAGGATTGGCACCATCCTGGCGCAGCTTCGGGTGGCCAAGAGGATCTACGAGGACGAGGCGCCGGAGGGCAACTGGGGTGCCGGTGTGGAGGAGAATCTGATTGAGCCGATTGCCACTTGCCTGGACCAATGGAATGCGAAGAATTGGCCAGGCTGCGCCGAGAGGATTCGCAACTTCTGCAAGCCGCGGCTCAACTCGCCCAAGGGGGTGCCGGACGCGGTGACGGAGGTCGTCAAGGATCTCCAGAAGAAGGCGGTCGAGGCATTTGTAAGCCTCCGTGATCTGGCGATTCTGAACCCGAACTACCTGGATGTCGTGGGACGCTCGACCCGCCTGCAAACCGGAGTTCTCATCGAGCTGGTCCGGCACTTCAACCAACGATACGCCCAGCGCAAGGGCGACCTCAACGGGCTCGATTTTGCCGACTTGGAGCGCTACACGCTGAGGTTGCTGACGACGGAGGACCCCTTGGGCGAACGGCTCAGTCCCTAGGAGACCGGCTTGACCCTGCGCCAACGGTTCAAGTACATCTTCGTGGACGAGTACCAGGACATCAACCCCGTGCAGCAGGCGATCCTCGATGCCCTCAGCTCGGGCAACAATGTCTTCGTCGTGGGCGACGTCAAGCAGAGCATCTATGCCTGGCGCGGAGCTGAGCCGGCCATCTTCCTCGATCGCCTCCGCCCGGCCTCGGCCGATTCCAAGGACCCTGTGCACGGCTTCCGCGTGGACCTCAATTACAATTTCCGCTCGACGAAGGGCATCCTGGACTTTGTCAACAAGGTGTTCGGGCGGATCATGACCCGCGAGGTTGCCCAAATCGATTACGATGAGGCGTCCATGCTGCGCCCCGCGCCGGACAGCGGCGAGAAGGCAGAGGACGGCAGTGCCGCGAAGCCGATGGTGGAACTGCATATTCTCGATGAGAAGAGCGGCGGTCGCGGAGCACAGGAGGAAGAGGATACAGAATCGAAAACTCCGGGTGGCAGCGTCAAGGCTGAAAGCCTTGGCGATGGTTCCTCTCGGTCTCAGGGAGACCATCGCCAAGCTGCGCTTGACGCTGCCACCCAGGAAGGTCTGGCTCTCATCAATGGTCGCCAGCGCCAGGCGGCTCTGATCGCCCGTCGCATTCGGGAGATGGTGGGCGCGGAGACAGGTCGAGCGGAGTTTCAGGTCCAGGACCGGCAGAACGGTGACTATCGCGAGGTGCAGTACCGCGATATCGTGATCCTCATGCGGTCCCTGGCCAAGAAGGCCAATGACTATGTGGAGATCCTGCGATTGGCGGGCATCCCCGTGAGTTGCGAGGCGACGGCCGGGTACTTCGAGGCAACGGAGGTCCGTGACATGATCTCCCTGCTGAAGGTTCTCGACAACCCGCAACGCGACCTCGAGCTGGCGACCGTGCTGCGCAGCGCCTTCTTCCAGATCGGGGACACCGAATTGGCGAAGATTCGGCTCTACGGCAAGGAGACATCGGAACATGCGAATTTCCACGCTTGTGCCGCTGCGTACGTGGCGGAGGGACCGGATAGCGGTTTGAGGGACCGGCTCAAACAGGGGTTCACGCAACTGGAGCAATGGCGGAGCCTCGCCCGTCGCGGGCATCTGGCCAGCTTGATCTGGCGGATTTATCGCCGGACCGGCTTTCTGGCCTTTGTCTCCGCGCTGCCGAACGGACAGGCGCGCAAGGCCAACCTGCTGCGGTTGCACGACCGTGCCGTCCAGTTCGAGGGTTTTGCCAGCAACACCGGGATCACCTCGCTCACCCGGTTCGTTGACTTCCTCGAAAGGCTCCAGGAAGCGGGACAGGACTGGGCGCCGGCCCAGCCGGGCAGTGCCACCGGCAACGCGGTGCGCATCCTCAGCGTCCACAAGAGCAAGGGCCTGGAATTCCCGGTCGTTTTCCTCGCGGAGCTGGAGACCGAGTTCAACAAGCGGGACATTCATGCGGATCTGATCGCCGATACAGGCGATGCGGTGGGTTTGCAGGTGATTGAGCCTCGCTCCAATACGAGATTACGCTCGCTCGCCCACGAGGTCATCAGTGAAAAGAGACTGGCGACGACGCTGGCCGAAGAGATGCGGATCCTCTACGTCGCGACGACGCGCGCCCGGGAGCGGCTGATTCTGACCGCCGCGCAGAAGCGCACCGATGGCGGCAGGATCCTCGCAAACGGTCTATTGCTGGGGGGCGACACGATTCCGGCCTGGCTGCTCAAGCCCTGCAAGAATGCGCTGGAGTGGGTTTTGTACGGGCTGTCTGACCAGCGCGTTCTGCACCAGGTATTCGGGACCGATCTGGTGGACAACACCCGGAATCAGGGACTATTCGATTTCCGGCTCCAAGGGGACAGGGAACTGAAGGATCTGTCCCGATTCGTTCTGACTCTGAGGTCGAGCAAGGCGAAGTCGGTCTTTTTCACACGAACGACGACGTCCGCAAATGAAGACGGCCGCAGAACGCTCGCCCAGGTGAAGAGCCTGCTGAGCCACAAATACCCGTTTGCTCACGCCGTAAACCTGGCGGCCAAGAGTTCCGTGACAAAGCTGACCCACCAGGATGATATGTTCGTCCAGCGCGATTACTCCGAGGCGCTGGACCGCCAGCCCGTCGCTTTGGCCGCTTCGTCCCAAAGGTCTATGCCTGAAGCACGCCTGGGACGGCGGGCAGGCACCGCGGCGCATCTCGTGCTCTCCTCGCTGGATCTGAAGAAACCGGTCACGCGGCGGGTGATCGAGGAAACGACGGACCGGCTCGCCAAAGAAGGGGCCATCCCGGCGAATCTCGCCGAGTGCATCGACACCGAAGCCATTCTGGCATTCTTCGAGAGCAAGCTCGGCTCTCTCGTGTGCGACAAGCGCAACGTGGTCTGGCAGGAGTGGCCGTTCACGTTCGGCCTGCCCGCTTCGGTCGAAGGACAGACGACGGACGACCGAGGACCGAAGAAAGAGCGTGCTGTCTCGAATCCGCAATCCGCAATCCACAATCCGCAATCGGAGATCGTCGTGATCCAGGGCCTGATCGACCTGCTCGTGCGGACCCCCGAGGGGTTGCTTGTGATCGACTTCAAAACGGATCGCGTGTCTGGCGGCGACGTGCGCAAACGAGCCGACGTCTATCGCGGGCAACTGGAGCTGTATGCCCGGGCTGCCGCCGCGATTTGCCGGGACAGAGTCCTGGAACGGTGGTTATACTTCCTTGCACCGCGACAGGCGGTGCAGGTGTGAGCTATGAACGTATCCAGGTTCGGCAAGAAACTGGCGGTGCAGTCCGGCATCGGCCAGCTTATGGACGATCTCGGCGCGGCGCGGTCGCGAGAGCGCGAAGTCCTTATGTTGGGAGGCGGCAACCCCGCGCACCTCCTCGAAGTCGATCGCTGCCTCCGTCAAAACATGGAGTTGTTGCTTCGCGATGGAAATCGCTTCGAGCGGGCCGTTGGGAGCTACGATCCGCCGGAGGGCAATGCGGAATTTATCGAGGCGGTCTCGGGTCTCTTGCACAGCCGGTTTGGCTGGGACATTGGTCCGCAGAATGTTGCCTTGACCAGCGGCAGTCAGTTGGCGTTTTTCATTCTCTTCAACCTTTTCGCCGGCCGCTATGAAGACGGGACGAAGAAGAAGATCCTCTTTCCGCTGGTCCCGGAGTACATCGGCTACTGCGACGTAGGCCTGACCTGTGATTTCTTCGCGGCCCAGAGGCCCCAGATCGAACACCTCGACGAGCACACGTTCAAGTACCACATCGACTTCGACCGGCTCGACATCGCCGAGGACATCGGCGCTATTTGCGTTTCGCGACCCACGAACCCGACCGGCAACGTGCTGACGAATGCGGAACTGGAACGGCTCAGCGAGTTGGCACAGGGCGAGGGCGTCCCGCTGATCGTGGACAACGCCTACGGGATACCTTTTCCGAACATCGTCTTCACGGAGGCCCAGCCGCTGTGGAACGAGAACACGATCGTCTGCATGAGCCTGTCGAAGCTGGGCCTTCCCGGCGTGCGGACCGGGATCGTCCTTGCTCGCCGAGAGGTGATCGAGATGGTCGCCCGGGTCAATGCCGTGATGAGCCTGGCCCCGGGAGGCGTCGGTCCGGCCCTTCTCACAGACCTGGTCCGCTCCGGCCGGATCATTGCTCTCGGCCGTGAAATCATCCAGCCGTTCTACCAGCGGAAGATGCAAGAGGTCCTACGGCAAATTCACGAGCATTTCCGGGGAGTCGAGTACCGCGTCCACCAGCCGGAAGGGGCGTTCTTCGTGTGGTTGTGGTTCCCGGGCCTGCCCATTACGAGCCAGCAACTGTATGAGCGGCTCAAGCAACGAAACGTCCTCATCGTCCCCGGCCGTTATTTCTTCCCCGGCCTGACGGAGCCCTGGCCCCACATCAACGAGTGCATCCGCGTCAACTATGCCCAGGACGCTAAGGTTGTCTCCGCAGGCATTCAGATCGTTGCCGAGGAAGTCAAACGTGCGTACGCCACCTGTTGAGCGTCCGCCTCAAGGACGGACTTGCTCCCTTTGTGGCTCCGCTCTTGCCGGGCCCTTGATTGCTACATCGAGAATCTTCTGCCTCTCCGACGCCCACTGGTTGTCACGATAGCGGAATGGGAGCGCGAGGAGTCGATCCGAGGTGATGCGGAGGACGGTGAACTCTCCGGAGGACTTCGGTTCCGGAGATGGGCATTGGACGAAGTTGATGCCGCGATACTTGTGCACCGTCGCCTTGTGATAGTGGCCGCCCAGGACCAGGATCACATTCGCGTCGCCGCAGGCATCCACGAACTCATCTCGATTTCTGATCGCATCGAAGCACAAGTGGGTCGCGACGACCACGGGTGTGCCGTTCGGGATTTTCGCCAGTGTCGCGCGGAGGTAGTCGAGAGCTGGCTTCGTGATCGGCTGGGCCGGGTTGTTCAAGCTCTCATCGTATTCTGAGAATAGAGCGACAAAACAAACGCCGCTTTTCTCGAACGTGTAGCGCAGGGTCCCGTGGCGGCGCCTGAGCCAATTGAGGACGGTGTCGCTCGGCGACAGCCCGCCGAGGTCATGATTACCGGCGATATCGTAGCTGGGGAACTTGAGCCGCTTGGCGATGAGTTGCTCGTAGGTGTCGAGGGCTGCGCGGCTGGGCCACTCGGAGATGTCGCCCAGGCCGAGGACAAAGGCCGGCCTTTCGACCGTCCCGCCGATGGCCTCGGGATAGGGCCGTCCCGGCAGGGCGTTCATCGCCTCAATGGCGGGGATCAGGTGCTGGCCATCGCCGTCGGCCTTGATGTGCTGATCCGACCAGCCGAAGAAGGTCAAGGTGGCAGGTGGGTCGGACGCCTTCTCTGCACTACGGCCAAAGGGTGTGAGCCAGAGGCCCAGCAGAGCCACGGCCACCAAGCGCGTTCTACGTACCATGAGATACCTCCTGTTCCCCAAGAGCGTCTCACACAATGACGTGCGGGTGGAAGGTTGCTGCCTTCTGTCATTCCCGCGCAGGCGGGAATCCACTCGCGCCGCGGCTTTCCTGGACCCCGCCTGCGCGGGGGTGACAGAGGGGGCACTCGCGTTCATTCTGTTAGAGGCTCCGAGCATATTTGCCTTAAGAATAGCTGCTCCGCTCCGTGAAGAAAAGCCCACGAGAATTTTCTTTGCGGTACTGGTTGAGCGGAGCGGCGTTCCTTGTATAATAACGTGCTTGCGTAGGCCGAAGAGGTGTCACGCGGGTCCCCGAATGCGGTGAGTGTCGTGTCGGGAGCCCTTTCAGGCAGATGGGCGGGTCACTGTGCGGGATCGCCCACATTAGTATGGAGATGAATGAATATGGCAAGCGCACCCCAGGCAAACGCCGTGGTCGGGCAGTCGGGCGGGCCCACCGCGGTGATCAACGCCTCCTTAGTCGGCGTGATCGAAGAGGCGAAGAAGCACCCGGAGATTCAGACCCTGTACGGCGCGCGGCACGCCGTGGCCGGCATGGTCAAGGACGATTTCATCGATCTGGGCCGGCTCTCGACCGAGACGCTCGAGACCGTGGCGGCTTCCCCCTCCTCGGCATTGGGGAGCAGCCGGGACAAGCCCGATGCGGCGTACTGCCGCCGGATCCTGGACGTTTTCAAGAAGCGCACCATCCGGTACTTCTTCTACATCGGCGGCAACGATTCGGCCAATACCGCCTTCATCATCAGCACCGTGGCCCAAGAGGCCGACTACGACATGCGGGCGTTTCACGTGCCCAAGACCGTGGACAATGACCTGCTCGTGACGGACCACTGCCCGGGCTATGGCAGCGCCGCGAAGTTCGTCGCCTGTGCGCTGATCGGGGACGATCTGGACAACCGGGCGCTGCCCGGCGTGAAAATCGACGTCATCATGGGCCGCAACGCCGGCTTCCTGACCGCCGCCGCGGCGCTGGGACGCAAGCGCGACGACGACGGTCCCCATCTCTTGTACTTCCCGGAGCGGCCGGTCTCCATCGGCAAGTTCCTCGGCGACGTCGAAGCGGTGTACCAGAAGCTCGGCCGGGCGGTGATCGCCGTCAGCGAGGGCATGTGCGACGCCGACGGCGAGACTTGGGCCAAGAAGATCGCCCAGACGGCCGAAAAGGACCAGCACGGCAACATTCAGCTTTCCGGCACCGGGGCCTTGGCCGACTTCCTGGCCGCCCAGGTGAAGAATAACCTCAAGATCAAACGCGTCCGCGCGGACACCTTCGGCTACCTGCAGCGCAGCTTCCCGGGGTTCCAGTCGCCGGTGGACGCGGACGAAGCCCGGCGCTGCGGCCGCGCGGCGGTCCGGTACGCGCTGGACCAGTCCAGCGGCTCCGTAGCGATAAAAAGGACCGGCAATGGTAAGAACTATGGCATCG
The DNA here is from genome assembly GCA_964354535.1 of uncultured Pirellulales bacterium. GTDB lineage: Bacteria > Planctomycetota > Phycisphaerae > Sedimentisphaerales > Anaerobacaceae > PLanc-01. The sequence goes on along the minus strand of CAYHAJ010000259.1, from coordinate 3,479 downwards.
AGCTCTTCCGCACGGACCTGAAGAACGTGGCGGAAAAGACCAAGTCGATGCCCGACGAGTTCCTCAACGCCGACGGCAACGGCGTCACGCCCACCTATATGGACTACGCCGTGCCGCTGGTCGGGCAGTTGCCCCAGACCGAGTATCTCGGCGGCTATCCCAGAGTGTAGACACGCGACACATCATGGTCCGGAGGACACAGATCCTCCGGACCTTCTCTTTTCACCGCCGGAGCCCTGTCTCCTTCCCGCAGCGCCTTGTCACGGGTTTGCCCTTCCGGGGGAAGGCCCAGCGGCCTGCCAGTTGGCCGGATCGTCACCGTACCGGTCGGCGCGCAGGCGGCTGAGAGACAAACCCTTGCCGAGGACGTCCTGGGGCCAGAGATCTTGCCCGACCGGGCGCGCACCATCGTTGTAGTTGACCTCATCCACCGGAACCCAGCCGATGTCGACGCCGTCGATGTCGACACCCTTGGCCAGATCCATGTGGCAGATGGGATGGTTCAGTTTGCCGCTTTTCCATTCGAAGACTCTGGCTCCACTCGGCATGGCATACGTCGCGTCGAACTTGGTCTGGTCCTTCACAATCAGCAGGTATTGCCCGGGCCCGATCGTGAGGTCCGCAGCGCCGGTGAAGGTCAGCCGACTGCGCGCCTTGGTCCAGTCTTCCGTGAACCGCCAGCCGAGCCGGGTCGCCGCGTCGTAGAGCTTGACCTCCTCCTGGCTGAGATTCCACAACTCCACGTATTCCGCGCCCGGCGGACCGTACCGGATCTCGGTGATCACCACGGGACCGACTTTGGGGTAAGCATTGGCAGCGCCCGGCGTCATTTGGCTGAGGCTCACGAAATGAGCGACACCGTCGGACGTGACGTACCGGCCCCAGGCCACGGACGTCTCCGAGCTATCGAAGGACTCTTGTTCATGGTAGTCGGTCGGCGGTCCCCCAGTGCCCGAGGTCAGGTGTACCGAGTCACCGGCCTCGCTGAGGGCAAAGGCCGAGCGGCAGCGGGGGTCGCCCGGATTGCCGAAGTGCGAGCTCTCATAGAAGACCAGGTAGCCTTGGGCCGAGATGACGGTGCCCGGGGAGATCTCATACCTGGTCAGGTCCCCGCGCTTATCGCTGAGGAACCAGCCGCCGATGGCGATGGGTCGGTCGGTCGTGTTGTACAGTTCGATCCAGTCGTCCGCGGCACTGTGCGAATGCGCCAGGACCTCATTGATGACGACGCTGCCCGGGGCCGGGGTGTTCGGTCCGGCCGTCACGCTCACCAGGGCCAAGTGCGCCGGACCTCCTTCGGCCGCGACAGCGGAAACCAGTCCCAAGCCGGGGGCAAAGTACTTCTCCTCCACGAAGGCGGGCTGCAGCGGGCTGAAGTCCATGGTCTTGAGGCAGTTCTGAAATACGCCGAGAGGTGTAGTGACATAGGCGTCCAAAGCCAGGACCGTCGCGTTGCCCTCGGCCACACCTACTGCGCACTCCCGGCGATATGTGTCTCCCACGCGCGGATGCGCCTCCATGACGATGCCCGGCTGAGCATTGTTCACGCCGGCTTCCCAGGAGCCCGCCGGGCCCATGAGACTGCCTGCCTGGTCCCACTGGGTGATCGCCTTGCCAAAGCACCAGACGTTCCCCTCCCGGTCCTGCGCCAGCCAGTCGAGGGCGTCCTCCCGGAGGACGCCGTTGAGAAAGGCACGGTTCTGGACCACCCGGCAGGTCACTCCCATGACGATCTTGGTTTCGAAGGTGACAGAGGAATCCACCTTGCACGGCTGGTTTTCCTTAACGCCCTCATAGGTGTAGGTCAGACCCGGGGCCAGGGGAAAGTAGGTGTTGTTGACATCGTGAACGAAATTTGCCGGATCGATGGTGGGACGATAATCGCTGTCCTGGCCCGCCCCGGCCCGGATAGCCCAGAGGGCGAGAATCCCCGCGCAAATCGCGAAGGCACCGCTACCAAGCCTTGGACGTCTCATCGTACCCTCAAGAGTGCCGACCATCCCAATTCTGCGAGGATCAACAACTGAATGATACCGTATGCGACCCCGATTGTCAAGGTTGGCCCCGGCCTGCCGGAGCAGGACCCACCGGCCGCCTTGCGGGCCCTGGCCCATGCCCGTCCGTCCCGGAATTGGCTTTGTTTCTGCGCCGGACGCGGCAGTGGAACCCTCGGGCAGGATAGGATCGTGCCCGCTGGGCCGGCCGTCCCGGGGACGGAAATTGGCTTTGTTTTCCGAAGGCCTTCTGCGCGCCAAATTTGTCCTAACCATTTTTCTATAAAGCACTTGTCTTCCAAAACCACGTCGGCGGAATTGGCTTTGTTTCGCACACTTCGACCCGGCGGTGCCGGTGGTCTTGCCGGCACTCGCCCCGAGGCCCACCCCATGCCGCCGGGAATTGGCTTTGTTTGGCGCGTCCGCCCTCCCTGACGGGTGGCAGCGTCAAGGCCTCCGGCCTTGGCGATGGTCTTCCTGCTCCACCGGGCGCAAATTGGCTTTGTTTCGCAGAGTTGATCCTCCGGGCGGGAGGCTCCGTCCCCGGTCTTCCCGGTCCGCGCCCATTTCCGCCCCCTGCAAATTGGGTTTGTTTGTGCGGCGGGTCCGCCGAGGTCAGAGGCCGCAGGGGCGAGGGGGAGGGAAGACCCCCCGGTCCCCGTCCCTCAGGCCCCGTCCCACCCGGTGCCACGGGGAAATTGGCTTTGTTTCGCACATTTCTCCCTCCACGGGCCACACGGGGGCGTCCCGGCGTAGATTCGTCCTCAATCCCCAATCCAGACACCGCCTCGGTGCCCCGCTTCGGGCAATTGGGTTCGTTTTGCGCATTTTGCTCTCCGGGGCCCCGGCCGACCGGCCGAATTGGGTTCGTTTTGCACACTCGCCCCTCGCCCCTCCGGCCTCGTCCCACCCGGCGGCGCCAGGAATTGGCTTTGTTTCTTCGAGCCCATGTCGAGCTGAATCGTTCCTAAACTGTTTCCCATAATGCACTTGGCTCTCATTTGGGGCAGACCAAATTGGGTTTGTTTCGCACGATTGCCCCGGCAGTAAGGGTCTTGGCGACCCTGGCGACCCATCTCCTTCCTGCCGGCCCCGGGGGCAAATTGGCTTTGTTTGTACCACCAGCCCAGCGAGGACCAGAGGCCGGAGGCCGTAGGTCGCGGGCCGCGCGGTCTCGCCGGAACTCTGTGTTCAATCCGCAGTCCGCAATCCGCAATCGAGACATTGGCTTTGTTTCGCGCGAATCTTCACCGCCGAGACACGGAGGGCCTGCCCCCGCCCAGAGCCTGCCCCCGACCCGAGCGGGGGCGGGGGACACAGAGCCGGAGGCAAGCCATCCCCTGTGACGCACTGGGGATTCTCTCTGTACCGCCAAGCCGCAACACCTTGTTTTTGACAAGTTTTCTGATGGGACATGCCGTAAGTCTCCAGACGTAAATGAGTTAGAAAGGCCACAGATTGCCCAGATTTTCGCAGATTCAAGAG
>CAYHAJ010000258.1:0-11792 GCA_964354535.1 uncultured Pirellulales bacterium | reverse complement strand
GTTGTCGCTGCTCAGGATGACCAGGGTGCCGGCGGCGAGTTTCAGACGATCGAGGGCGTCCAGGATCGCACCGACGCAGGCGTCGAATTGCAGAATGACGTCGCCGCGAGGTCCCATGCCGCTCTTACCGGCAAAACGCGGGTGCGGCACCCGCGGCACGTGGATGTCGTGGGTCGCGAAGTAGAGGAAGAATGGTTTTTCCTTGTGCTGCTCGATGAATGTGACGGCCTTGCCGGCGAGCGTGTCGGCCATGTCCTCGTCCACCCAGCGGGCCGCCTTGCCGCCGCTCATGTACCCGATCCGGCTGATCCCGTTGACAATGGTCTGGTCATGCTCGTGACTGGGGTGCATCTTGAGCAATTCCGGGTGCTCCTTGCCGGTGGGCTCGTCGCCAATGGGCTTCTGATAGCTGACCTGGATGGGGTCTCTCGGGTCCAAGCCCACGACCCGGCGGTTCTCCACGAACACACAGGGCACGCGGTCACCCGTGGCGGGAATCAGGAAGCAGTAGTCAAAACCGATATCGAGCGGTCCCGGCTTGATTTCCCTGTTCCAATCGAGGTCGCCGGCTCCCAGACCCAGGTGCCATTTGCCGACGACACCGGTTCTGTAGCCGGCTTGCTTCATCAGCGACGCCAGGGTGGTCCGCCCCGGCTCGATGATCAACCGGGCGTCCCCCGGCAGGACGCCGGTTCCCTTGCGACGCCAAGCGTACTCGCCCGTTAGCAGGGCATACCGCGACGGCGTACAAGTCGCGGACGCGGAGTGGGCATTGACGAACCGGACCCCCTCACGGGCCAGTCGGTCGATGTTGGGCGTGGCCACCTTGGCCCCGTAGCACCCAACGTCCCCATAGCCCAGATCGTCGGCGTAAATGAGTACGACATTTCGCGGTCTTTTCTCTGCCGCCTTTGCGCCGCCGGGCAGGAGGCAAGCCGTCGCAGCTAACCCAACCGACTTCAAGAAGAGTCGACGTGACATGTTTTGTGACATTAGATTCACTCCTGCCATAATCTATTGGCGTTCGCGGGGGAAGATGGTCCAGGGTTGGGGCGGAAAGTCCGGCAGAGAGCCCTTCATCCAATCGTATTGGTGGTGCTTTTCCAGGAAACTGGCGGCATTGAAACCGAGATCGCAGGACCCGCCCCATTTGGCCCGCAACTTCCAATTTTTCGCCATATTTGAATCGACCACTTTGCCGTCAAAAGCCCCGGACGGGCGGTACGCGGGGCCCGATCCGGGGACATGGCCGTCATCCAACTCCCCGTGCCCGCAAATCGTCCGGCATCCCGGCTGCTCCTTCTCCAGATATACATCATAGTGGTCGGCCAGCATCTGCTGGGCGAGGGGGACATTGATTCGCCCGTAGTTGTCCTTCATCAACTGCTCCCACCGCACCCGGCGGGCCACGCAGCCATTCCGTACATCATCCCAGCTCGCGTCGGTCTCTCTTCTCAGGATTTTCATGTCGCGGGTGACATTCGAGCCGGTGAAATAGCCATTCTTCTTTCTTTCGAGGCTATGATGCTTCAAACCGAGCTCCAAGCAGGCGATCTCACCGGTCTTGATGTCGCCCAGAAGCCACGAGTTGGCGTAGGCTCCACTATTCTTGCGAATCAGGATATCCGCCCACTCGTCAATGCTCTCAGCGTACTGCATCGCCTGCCTGGCCCGCGCGAAGACGGGAGTCCCCCGACGGTCGAAATGCTCGAAGTCGCCGATGGTGGTCTCGGTGCCGACGAGTCCGGCCCCGGTGATAAAGAAATCCGTAGCGCTGTAGATGCACGGGCCCCACGACTGCATCAGGATCCGGTGGCCGCGCTGGGGGACGATGTCGAGGATGATATTGGCCGATTTGCCCAAGGCATAGCCAACCCAGGAATTGTGCGCCATGACGATCCGGCCGTCGGCGGTGGCATCGCCCGTCGCGATGAAAGCGCTGCAACCCGGATGATCGGCATTATGCTTCTTCCTCTCCTGCGGCCACCAGTACCAGAGCACGTCAATGAAGCCGTTCATGAGGAGCACCTGCTCGTACGTCACGTTCTTGCCGGCCCGCTTCATGCCCGCGACGATGCCGCGCATCTCCGCCACGTATTCGGCGGGGACATTCGTCTTGAACAGCCGGGAGGACGCCTGCACGAAGAAATCGAGGTCGTGGCCGGTCTGGAATTCCTCGACGCAGGCGAGCGTGCGCAAAAACTCGTCGATCTCGTTGGCGGTCAGGTACCCACGCTGGAATCCTCTCTCAAAAGGCGCCCCCTCCGTGTGCAGGAAGATCCAGCCATGCTCGTCATATCGGTAGGCCTTCGCCAGCCAGGTCTTCTCCTGATCGCCGGTAGAGACTTCCGTGGTTCGGCAGGACAGGAAAAGACCCGCCGCTACGATCACACAGCCCGTCAGAATTCTTCGACCCATCAGAACCTCTCATCCCTCACGTTTCTCTTCGCCGGCGGGAAGCGTCGCGTCTCCGCCGGGCCGGTGACATTGTAGCGTCCGGGCCCACCCGGTGCAACGGCCCCCGGCCTTGCGGATGGTTGGACACTAATTCCGCCGCCGGTCCGACCGAACCCCACGTCTGCTTCCGGGGTATAATTGGCTTTGTTTGACGCGCCCGACAAAAGTCGGGATCAGGCGAGCCGATCCTTGATATCGGGCCAGAAACGCGGGTCGAAATCCGACTTGGCGACTTTTGTCGTGGGCGTCTTGTTTGGCGCAGCTTATCTTCTGCCCGTTCTTCTCCTTTCTCCCGCCGGAACGACGCCGACAGGGTGACGGCTCCCGGTCAAGATTGGCTGCCTTTCACACGCCTGGTCCAGCAGGTCCCACACCCGACCCGGTCGGTCCGCGCTGGACCCCGGACGGCCCAGGCTTGAGATTCCCCCGCCCATTGGGTTTGTTTGACCCGAAAGTCCGGGGTTCAGGGGTCGGGTGCCAGGTTTCGGGCCGCTGACCCCGGAGCCCTGACCCCCGGTCCCTTCCCCAATTGGCTTTGTTTGGCAGAAAGGCTCCTCGGCGGACAGGATCGAGTTGACCGTTTCCAGCGTGACGTCGGCACACGCCGCAGGCGACGCGTGGCGGTACGCGTCCGAATCCTCCCACCTCCCTGGGCTGGAGGCCGGCCCTCTTGGCGCGACCAGCCGCGGCTGGTTGCGCAGTTGCCGCAGGTCGGCCTTGGCCCGGGACAGGCTGCTCTCGATCCGCCGCTCGTACTGTAGCGCCCGCTCCAGGACCCGCTCCCCCGTGAAGTCTGCCAGGAGCATCCGCCCCAGCACCGGATCGCTGGGAACGGACGCGCCCAAGTCCGGACCGGCATCCGTCTCCTTCTGTTCGGCGGCGTATTTGTCATAGAGCGCCTCAAAGACCGCATCCTGGTACCGCCCGGCCCGGCGCAGCCGCCACGTCAGATCGACGATCCGCGCCGCCAGTTCCCTCTCCTGGACGCCGTCCGGAACCAGTTCCGCGAGCATCTCCTCGCGGAAGCAGGTGTACTCCTCCCAGTCTTCGCCCTGGAGCACCGCCGCCCGCGCCCGCAGGCCATGCTTGAGCGCATTCTGCGCGACGGCGGCTTTGCCCTCCGGCGTCCGTGGCCCGGTGGATTTCTGGGCGTTGGCTCGATTGGCCTCGATTTGTACTTCGGTCGCCATGATGATCCCTCCAAACTCACGATTTACCACTTACGGTTCACTCTTGGCTGGCCTACAGGGACAGCCTCGTGTACATGGTATAATACGCATATGACGTTGTCAATAAACACTACGAACAAACTACATCTGTTGTACGGTGCATAAACTCTTGTCCTGCCGGGACTAACGGACCCTCGCGTCAGAATGTAGCGCCGCCGCCCCCGGCCGAGGACATCGACCAGGGCGGGCGAAGACCATGGAGAGAGGAAAGGGGATGGCCAGACTGCACCACGGCGACAAGAAGATAAGAGAAGCGGCGGTTCAGGGGAGGCACGCATTATTTCCTTCCTTCCGCAGGGAACTGTCGTCTCGGACGCGTCGGTTCCGTTCCAACGGAAGATCTCAGGGAGGCCCTGCGTAGGCGGAAATCCTTGAAGAGCCGCCTACAAACGGATGAAAAAGATGTGAATCAAACGTTCCACGAGATTTTTGGAGAGTGCTGCTTGACTGGTAGGATCAAAAGAGCCGCAGCCGTAGGCTGTCCGCTTGTGCCCGGCTCTTCAAAACGCTTTCCGGGCACGCAGGGCCTCCCTGAGATCTTACCTGCGAATTGAACCGTCGGGTCCGGTCCAGAATTGACGTAGGGCGGGAAGAGACGATTCGCCTTGCCTCTGAACCGCCTCTTTTCCTTTCTCGGCTTTGGGGTCAGAGCGTGATTAGTGATTAAGGTGAATCCCGGGGGCCGATGTTATGCCGATCGTCCTGAGGACACAACGATGAAGGGCGAAGATCATGACGAGGGGAAGGCGCCTGTCAGGCGTCGATGCCGAAGAGCACGCGCAGGAGCAGGCCGACCAGAAAGCTGAAGGCGGCCACGCCGAGGCTCAGACCCGCCATTTCCAGGAAGCGGCCTTTGAACGGCTCGCTCTTGGCGACCGAGATGTAATAGTTGAACAGGGCGATGATCCCGAGGGCTGCCGCCAGCGTACAGCCGAGGCTCACGAAATAGTTCGATAGAAGCAAATAGGGCAGGATCAGGACCAACACGGTGAGGAGGTAGGCCACGCCCGTGTAGACGGCCGCTTTGAGCGGGTTCTTGGTGGTGTCGTCGGATTTGGTCGACAAGTAGGAAGAGGCCCCCATGGAGAGGGCCGCGGCAATGCCGGTGACGGAGCCGGTCAGAGCAATCAGCTTGGCGTCCCGCAAAGCCAGCGTCAGGCCGGCCAAAGCGCCGGTCAGCTCCACCAGGGCGTCATTGAGGCCCAGGACCATCGAGCCGGTGTAGCGGAGTCTTTCTTCGTCCAGCATCGCGAGCAAGGCCTTCTCGTGTTCTTCCTCCTCGCGCAGGATCGCGTCGGTGTCGGGGATGGCCGCCCGCAGTTGTTGGTAATCGACCTGAATTCCGCTTTCGGCCATCTCCATGAGCTTGACGCCGAAGGTGAACCCGAAGATCCGGCTGATCCAGAAGTATTTCGCAATTTGCCGGCGGTTGGGCGGGACATCCTGCTGTGTGTACGACCGCCACTGCTCATAGTGCCGCCGTTCATCCTCGGCGATGTGTTCCAGGACCTGCCGGTTCTCGGGGGACTGGATCGTCCGGGCCAGCCGGCGGTAAATGTGATGCTCGGTGATCTCGCTCTTCTGGAAGGCCAGCAGCTTTCGTCGGACATCGTCGTTGATCTTCATGCTCCTTGCTCCCGCTCGTCTGCACGATGGCTGTAGGGTGGGGTCTTACCCCACGCGTTCCGCTGTTTGGAGTACCGCCTTCAGACGGGTCTCTAATGGTCTTCCGGCGCAGCCGGCTCCATATTTCAGATGATCCTTGGACTGTTTGACTCGCCTGAAGGCGGTACTCCAAACACACGAAACCGGCTGCGCAACCACCGAATGGCCAGACACCAAACTACCCCGGACGGGGTGCTACGGCTGTGCCTTGGCCCGCTTGTCCAGCTTGGTGAAGAAATCCCGGAAGATCGGGTCCCGGTTGACGAAATTGACGGCCCGGATGAAATGCCGGGACTGATCGAAGCTGAACGTGTAATTGTCCGTCACGATGGGGCTGTGCACCAGATCGGACGGCAGCCATCGGTCGTTGACGAGCCAGGCGACCGCGGTCATGTCCCACAGGACCTTGGACCAGGCGAAGTGGTCTTTGTGGTAGTCCTTGAAGATCGTCAGCAGGTAGTCCCCGATGGCGCCGCGCCCGCCGACATAGCGCTCCATTTCCGGCACAGTGGTCGCAAAGTGCGTCACGACCGGCGTGCAGGGCAGTTGCACGAAAGGCACGCCGCTGTCGAAGATGACCCGGGAGGCCTTGAGGTCCTGCCGGAAGTTGAACTCCCTTTGATGGGGCCAGTGGTGCGCGTTGCCGCCCAGCCAGACCACGATGATGTTCTGGATGATGGACGGCTCGATGAGAATCGCGTTGCTGACGTTGGTGATCGCCCCGACGGCAGCGACATAGAGCGGGTCCTGTGGACTGCTCTGTTTCGCCCGCTCGATCAAATCGAGGGCCGCCGGGCTGCGTTCAGGCTTCTGGAGGTCCGTGATGTAATTCGTGCTGCCCTTGAAGGCAAATCCCTCCGGCGACTTGCCCAGCTTGCCCAGAATCCTGAGAATCTCCTCGTAGCTCTTTTCCATACCATCGCCCGGCCCGCTCGACCGGTTGTTGTGGAACGGCGCCGCATAGAGTGCCTGCACGCTCACCTCCGGCGAGATCAAGGCATAGACCACCGCAAACTGATCGTCGATCTCGTTGTACGTATCCGTATCCAGCACCATCCGCACGGGCCGTTTGCTCGGCGGTCGGAGCATCTCGATCCGCCGGCTCTCCGACACCGCCGGGAACTTCTGTCCCGTCGCCAGTCCCTCCATCACAATCACGCTCAACACCAACGCTACCGCAAGCTCTCGTTTCATGGTTGTCCCTTCTTCACGGTTCAAACACAAAATGGTAGTTCTCAAAAAGGCGAAACGCCTTCTCCGGCACGGCCCTGAGGCTGACAGCCATCGTTTTGATTTGGGGAGGCTGCGTTCCCCGCCAGAGGTCAAGGCAATCCACCTTGTCCCCGCCCTGCACCAGGGAGGCGATCACTCGGTACAACTCGGCGGTTGCCTTCACGTTGTCCTCCTCTTCCGGAGACCAATCCTGCGGCTCGCCGAAGTCAAGTTCCCCTCCCGCCAGATGTCGAAACGTGCAACTGCACCCGGACTTTGATCCAACGAACCACTTCACAGGATTCAGCAGAATCCTGGCAATGCCGCTGTCAAGGTGCTCAGAACGCTCAAAATGGAGAGACTCTGAGTTGTCTGCGGCTAAGTCCTCGGGGCTGCTTGTAGAAAGGTAGAGCTCGTAGCACATAAGACTACTGCAGTTCCTTCTTGTTGCGGATGCGCAGTGCGAGAGCAACACCCAACAGGAAGACAAGGATTTCCGGGACGAAATTGACCATCCGCAAAGACACGCTGTTTGCGATAGTAATATAGTAAATGAAGAACATGGGGATAGCGAGAATCATGGAAAAACAATAGATGCGTCCGAGAGGAAGCTTCCGGGCATACGGGCGAGCAAGACACGTCAACAGGCCGCCGTACACGATACCTGTGAGTGCACTGTAGAAGGTCAAAGAAACAATGTCGGATATCTCCCAATTCCGATGGATGACAGAATCGAGCTGGCCCCGCATGTACCATACGCACAATCTGATTACACCATCAGCAAGGCCCATGGATGCACCAAGAAGTATCCCGAATGCGATGAGAACTATCGGTCTTCTCGTGTTCATACCGCCGCTCACCTGCTTGCCAGTTATGATCCGGTGGGGCAAGCCCCACCCTACATATGCTGTCCCTGAGTCGCTACAGGACCTTGGTTACGCCGGGGACGGCCACTGGGTATGCGCCTTTGCTGTCCGGCATCACCGGCGGGTTGGAGTTGCTCGTGTAGTTGTCCAGGCCGGGGGCGAGTTCCAGGTTCGAGGTCAGGGCCTCGTTCCACTTGACCAATTGGCCGGACTCGGCGGCCATACGGCCCAGGATACCTGTTAGGGCGGCGTAGGCGGAACGCTCGGCCTCGTTGTAGGGCTTGTCTTGGCGGATCGCGTCGAACAACAGATCGTGCTCGACTTGATACTGGTTGCAGGGCGGGCCCTTATATTGCCAGATCACGTCTTCGGGCTTTTGCGCGTAGCCTTTGAAGAGGCGGGGGTTGCTGACACCCTCGCCGAGCACGGCGGAGCCTCTGGCGCCGTGGATGATGTCGCCGAAGAAGCCCCAGCAGTTGTCCATGTGGCGGCCCTGGGCGAACAGGCGCGTGCCGTCCGGGAAGTGGTACTCGACCGCGTAGTGGTCGAAGAGCTGGTCGGGATTCGTGCGGGTCTGACGGCCGCCCTGGCCCTGGGCCTCGACGGGCCAAGCGTCCTTGCACCAGCAGCAGACGTCGAGGTTATGGATCAGCCAGTCCAGGAGGAAACTGCCATTGAGCCAGGTGAAGCAGTGGAAGTTGCGGATCTGGTGGGCCAGCTCGTTCTCGCCCGGACGCTTGTTGGAGAAGGGGACGACGCCGTGCTCGCGGTAGGCCCAGCAGGTGATGAGATTCCCGATCCGGCCCTGGTGCAACTGGTCGACGGCTTCCGCGAGCGGCTTGGAGTGCCGGCTCATCAGGCCGCCCGCGACCTTGAGGTTCTTCTTCTGGGCATCCTGGCCGGCCTTGAGAATGCGACGTACGCCTGGGGCGTCGACCGCGAACGCCTTTTCCATGAACACGTTGCAGTTCTTGGCCACCGCGTACTCCACGTGGATCGGCCGAAACGCCGGCGGCGTGGCCAGTAAGGCGACCCCGCCCGGGGCGATCACGTCGATGGCCTTCTTGAAGCCTTCGATCCCGATGAACTGCCGCTCCTTGGGGACATCCACCTGTTTTCCGAATCTCTTGCTCAGGTTCCTGAGACTGGCCTGGAGCCGGTCATCGAAGGCATCGGCCATCGCGACCAATTGGGTCGGTCCCTGAGTAGAGAGGGCGTTTTCCGCCGCGCCCGTCCCGCGCCCGCCGCAGCCGACGAGAGCGATCTTGATCGTATTGCCTTCGCCCGCATGGGCCCGGACGTTGATGGCGCTGGCCAGCGCCGCCCCGGCCAGCACGCCGGATGACTGTCGCAGAAAGTCACGACGGGAGGTGGATGTTTCTGGTGTATTGCCCTGTGTGCTCATGAAGTGCCCCTTTCCTTGCGTTTGTGCGTCACGTCTGACGGCCTCAAGGCTCGTCGCCCTTGCCACATCGGGTCACGAATCTGTACCCCGGTCCGGCAAGTCCCTATTGTGGCGGGAATTGCGAAGAAAAGCAAACCGCAAAACCGGAAAGGGTGGTGCTTGCGTGTTTCCTTCTGGTGGGAACGCGCCGGACGTGATAAGATGGAAACTTGCGAACATGAGGCGAATGGCGGCGTGCAGGTGATCCGTGAGACGGTTCTTGTGCATTTACTGTGGACAGGAGGTTCCGGCCCCGGAAGAACGGGTCGGGCGGAGGGTCCCATGCCCCGCGTGCGGACACTCCATCCTGGTTGGCCGTGAGCGCCGGCCCGTCACCCCTGAATCCTTGGCGCCGGAGAACGTCGACGGTTCGGCAAAGGATGCCCACTATTGGGAGGGCAGGACCAACGCCCAGATCGTGGAAGAGGTCCTGGCCCCCAGGCTATCGCCCGAAGACCAGAGACGGCGGGAGGCGATCAAAGCCGCATCCCGGTCTCTCGCCTACTATGACGATCTGACACTCTTCTCGCTCAGCGCCGCCCTCATCCTGTTGTTGGTGCTCAACGCCCAGGCACGGCGGGACATCTTCACGGCCTGTTTCCTGCCGCGAGCGGGCCTCTATGTGGTGATGGCGCTAATGGGCATGGCCTTGTCGTTTCTCAATACTTTCGTCGGAAGACCGAAAGGTGAGCCGGCGAAGCGGTTGATGTTGTTGTTTGCGGTTCTCGTAATCGCCGGCACGGGCGTCTGCTCGACCTACATGACCTGGAAGACCAATCCCGGCTGGCTGATGGTCTTTCCGGCCTGGAATGTCCTGGGCGGCGTGGTCCTGTTGCTCGAGTATTTCGCCGGACTCATCACGACGGATTCCATCATCGACGACAGGCCGAGCCTGCGACGGATCGTTCTGGCCGCGACATCGGTCGCCGTGCTCCTGCTGATCTGCCAGTACGTGCTTCGATTGCACTGGGCGACCACCTACTCGATCGTGGTGTGCTACACCATGAGCCTGCTCGATGCGGTTCAGGGTTTCTTCGGTGGCCCCCCGGAGCCATCAATGTCGGCCCCGCCGGATTGAGATCGTCGATGGCACGCTGCCGAGCCCTCCCGTCGAGAGTTGGTCCCACCAACCTGCGCCAGTGTTTCGATCATTGGTGCTTGGGATTTGGAATTTCCTTCTACACACCTTTCGGTACCGCCCAATGGCCTTCGCGATAGGTCCGGCGGATGAGGCGGTTGGCCTCTTCGTCGCCGGTGAACTGTTCGGTAGCCGGGTCGAAATGCAGCACCCGGCCCACGCGCGTGGCAAGGTTGCCCAGATGGGCGAGCGCGGTGGACAGGTGCCCGCTCTCGATGTCGGCGTTGGGGCGTCCACCGGTCTTGATGCATTCCAGGAAGTTGCGGTGGTGCGGGACGCTATTGAGGGGTGTGCTCACCGTTTCGCCGGGCTTGTTGCGCGGGCCGAACAGTTGCCAGCCCGACTGTTTGCCCAGAATCATCATTCCCTTCGTGCCGTAGAAGGCGTTGCCGTTCTCGTGGCCTTCCTGCACGTAGGGGGACCAGATGCGCTGCTCGTAGATCAATTGCTTCTTCTTCGTGCCCGCGCCGGCATATTCGAAGATCACGGTCTGCGTGTCGGGGAATTGCTGGTCGTCGTCGAAGAAGTACTTGCCGCCGAGGGCGGTGATGGTGGTCGGGTGCGTCTCGACGCCCAGGCCCCAGCGCCCCACGTCGAGATCGTGTACGCCGTCGTTGCCGATATCGCCGACGCCGAAGGCGTACCACCAGCGCCAGATCCCTGGCAGCAGGTTGGACTGGTAGGGGACCATCGGGGCCGGGCCGACCCACAGATCAAAATCGAGATGGGCGGGTGGATCGGAGGGTTTGGCGTGGCCGATGTTCGCCCGGAGTTGGCTGTTCCAGACCCTGGCGACGAGCACCTCGCCGATCGCCCCGGAGTGCAACAGCTCCATGGCCCGTCGCACGTGTTCCGCGCTGCGCGTCTGCGTGCCCACCTGCACCACACGGTTGTTGCGGCGCGCGGCCTCGATCATCAGCCGGCCCTCGCGGAGGTTGTGTGAGCAGGGTTTCTCGACGTAGACGTGCTTGCCGGCGTTGCAGGCGAGGATCGTTGCCGGCGCGTGCCAATGGTCTGGTGTCGCGATAATGACGGCATCCACAGAGCGATCGTCGAAGATGCGCCGCATGTCTTTGTCAACCCGGGGGGCCCTGCCGGTCGCGCTCTGGACGGCCTTCGCGGCGGCGTTCATGCGGTTGGCGTCCGGGTCGCAGACATAGGCTATTTCGACATCCTTCTGGGCGGCAAACGACTTGAGCAAGCCGGACCCTTGCCCACCCGGACCGATGACGCCGAGGATAACCCGAGCATTCGCCCCGGTGGCCCGGGACTTCGGTGCCCCGAATGCTGCGGCACCGACCATGACGCCGGTTTGTCTCAGGAATTGGCGTCGATTGGTGCGTGACTTGGAGCCCACACCTGTAGCTATATGATCCATATAATCCTGCGCTCCTTTCCGCCCGGTGGCATTTAACCTCCCTTGCTTTGTCGCGACTGTGGCGCAAATGCGTCGTTCTGATACCCGTGCCAAACGCCCGTGGCGAGGGGTATTGTAGTGCGGAGTCGCGCCACATTCAAACAGATGGCTATAGATGAATGCGAATTCGCGGCATTCGTCGTTGGACGGGACGGGTGGATCGAGGAGAAAAACGGGAGCACACGGGTGGCAAGGGGCACGCTTGTGCTCCCGTTGGAGAACGGGTAGCCGTTCACGGGATGCCGGAAAAAAATCTTCTTGCGTAAGAATTTTGGACTGGCGCGAAGCTGGGTAAGCCGGTATATCCTCGTCTATGGCAGACAAGGATGTCCCCATATCCCAGTTGGTTTTGCAGATCGATCTG
>CAYHAJ010000257.1:0-15654 GCA_964354535.1 uncultured Pirellulales bacterium | reverse complement strand
CATCCATCTCCGGCTCCAACGACTGGTACTTGCTCTGAATCCGTGCGATCATCTGTGCATCCTGCATGCAGGTGTTATCACACAATCCCTCAAATCGATCAATAGTAATTTGTGCAAGTTATTTATGCGCGATCACTTAAGTAAGATCCTCCGCGATTCCTGCGTCTACTGAGCCCAGTTCTCGAGCTGGAGGCGGTCCACCGCGACTTCTCGAATGCGAGTGAGCTTGTCGTTCGTGATTAACACCAGGTTCTTGACGATTGCCTGAGCTGCTATCCACAAGTCGTTTTCATCCACACCCAGCCTCTCTGAAGTGATTGGATCCACAAGTTGTCTCAGTTTGCACGCATGGTTCCTCTCCTGTCCGGGCATGTACCTGTCGCAAAGACTCGCCTTCAATCTGCCGTACTCGGCGGCTGTATGCCTGTCAACCTCGAACACCTTTGGGCTCTTTGCTTCAATGAATCGTCGGTACGCTAGGGCTGACGCATCCTCGGCTCTATTCATCCATTGCCAACCAAAATCAATTTCGCCGAAAGTGACCACAGAAATGCTCAGAAAGGAATCAGAATTCAGACCGTCCGCGTGGTGCACAACACTGTCATGCTCAGGCGCGTCCGCGTTCCACCAGTAGGACCATATGCACGTATCAAGAAGATATACGGACATCTCACTCTTCTTTGAAGTTCTCCGTTGCAGTCCTCAGTGCCTCGATTAGCTCCGCCGACCTCGTCTCGTCTACCCACCGCTTCACAAAATCAGCGGTTGATCTTTGAAACTCTTCAGAGAGATATTCGTGTAAAGGTATGCAGGATTGAAATCCCTCGGGGAAGTATCGATCCAATTCAAAGTCGACACCAGGCCGGTTCCATCCTGTGAACAGGTCCAACACTTGTTTCTCAAGTCTGGGCGGCAGGTCGTATAGTCGCATGACCTCTGCATCAATGGCTACAAGTTTGTCTCTCGCCTCATTCGGCTTTACGTCGTGGTTCAAAACCTCACCGTCGTCCACATACAAGTGAAAGTATTGCTGCACCAAATTTCCAAGTCTGTCCATTGCACCGAAGGAACACGACGGCAGAGGAAGCTTCCTCATCGTACCTGCTAGAATTGTGCGCTTCGTGCTGTGAGTGTAAGCATAAGCATTGGACAGCGGCGAATTCAAGATCGCCCAAAGCAGCTCAAGAGACCATTGCTGCTGTCTAGGTCTGACAACAGTGAAGCTGCTGGTAACGGGGTGACCGCTCGCATCTATGAGCGCCTTGATACGCCAAGGGCCGCGGCTGACGGGCGCATAATTCATTAGAACCTGAGGGATACGCGTCTTTTTGCCGTGCAATGGCCTTCGAATGACGGCATCATCAAGGCTCATAAAGCAGGGACGGGGCAATTCGGTCAACTTTATCCCAGAGTCGAAATTGGGAAATCCAAGTACCGCCCCTTTGAACTTGTGGTCACTGATGGTCTGAGCCCCTGGAGGGAGATCTTTCCCCTTATAGGTGAGGCCCTGTCCAACCACTGCAACATCAGACAGCGCGGGCAGCGTGCTGCAATACTCCCAAACCGCTTGAAGTTCAGGCACAATTAGAGAGTATTCATCGTTCTCTTTGAACCGAGATTGGCACACTGTCTCCGCTGAAGCACGATAAGCCTCTTTGAATTCGGTTAGGGTCTTCTCTCTTACCCATACAAAACGCGTGAGGCCGCTCTGCACCCGTTGAGACTCTTTCCGCCCTAAGATCACTGCTGATTCATGATCGGCAGAGGTAAAAACGTTGTCAGGAAGAGTGCAAATCTCTCGAATCTCGTAGCTACTGGTTAGGGTCTCGCGCAGCCCGCGTGCTTCAGCACTCGTCAAGAAACCACGGGGAACGATCACGCCGAAGACCGATCCCTCGCGCATGTAAGGCAGAGTCCGAGCAAGAAGCTCGGTGGCCTTGTTGCGCCACTGAATATCTGCGTAGCGTGTCTTCTCTGATTCTCCAAAATTCTGGAACGGTGGATTGCACAATAGAATCGTGGATGAACGTGCGAACATGGACAAGCTCTTCCCTGCATACACATCGGCTGGTTCCAGCCGCCACCCATCAGGATGGGGGACATCAGCAAGTGTCAACGATAATCTCGCAATCTCCCGTGCAAAAGCATCTACTTCAACCCCGCGTAGATGATTCTTGAGATAAGTGTGTCGTTTCCCCGGGCTGTCTTCCTTCATCATTTCTCGAAGCAACCGGCTTGCTGACACTAAGAACGGTGCGTGTCCAGACGTTGGCTCTAGCACGTGACGTTCCTGTTGCGGTATCTCACGAATCCAGTCAACCAATTGCCAAACAACGTAATCTACGAGATAAGATGGTGTGGCGTGAATCCCCAATGCTTTTCGCGTTTGCTTGTCAATAAGTGTGTTTTCATAGACATAGGCCAATGATTCCACCGTCAAATTCTTAAGGCTGGCAAAGGATCCTACGATGTCTGCCGCAGCCTCCAGGGCCCTTTGCTCTCTGACGTTTTTACAGTTGAGTGGCTCCTCCGCTCCATAGTGCTTAGCGACCAAGCCTAGTGTACTCTCGACGTCCTTCACGTCTAAGGTCCTGAAGCCGGGGACCTCCTTATCCTTGAGAACCTTAGCCCCGAGTAGCCAGAACGCCGCCTTGAACAGCCACCGGGCGGTAGACTCATCCAACTTGGGTTTCCCCAACCCTGTGCTGAGGGCATCCAGCATTCTCTTTACGAGGCGAGCGATCTCTTGCCCCATTCTCTCTTCAAGGACGGGCATCAGACCAATGTCGACGAACCCCAACTGAAAGGCAGTATCGATCCGCCCGATCGTCTTAGCGCGGTAGATGCTCTCAGGGCCAAACTGCTGATGGTGCTCTTGAAAGAACCGAGCGATATTACAACTTTCAACCCTCCTCTCCAGAGTGGGTCCAGATCTTCTCTGGCTCCACCATTCCAGGGTCCTTTCTCGACATACGAAGAAGACTGGAGCGCCGAGGTTTCGGTGTGTTTCTACAAGGGGTTTTGCATCGCACTCCGCCGGTCCAGCAAGATCCTCGGCAGCTACACAGGCGTCGCGTGCATCGTATGTCTGATATGCAAACCCCGCCAGGGTGATGGAACGGGTCTCACTCCCGTCGGAGTAGGCATAGCCCCGGCGCAACCGCCCCGTGTCGTAGCCACACTGGCGAAGATGACTTTCAAGTTCCGAGGTCGTAAAAGCCATGGAGTTAGCGAACCTGCAAAGACTCCTCTCTCAGAGGGCATAGTCCCATGCCACGCCTCCGGGCACAGGTCATGATTAGCTGCTGTCCGTGCCTACTGACGGTGCTTACAGTACGTGTCAGCCTGTCGTCTTCTTCGGCATTCTAACACGCGGCACGTGAAAGCAGAACGGAAAAGTGCCAGGGCCGGCAGGGAGGCTCCACGCCTCCTCTCGCGCTTCTCGCGGGACCCCTCTTCTCTGGTACCCTACACGGGCACGCGCATGGTCCGTGATAGTCCTGGCACCAGAAAGGGGGTAAAGCCAGCACCAGAAAGGGCTGACTGTACCTGAGGGCTTGGGGCCCCAGGGGCCTTGTGTCGATCCGGTTTGAGGCGATCTAACCTGTTCGGTTGGGGCGGGACCGACCGGCTTGGGCATGCGTCCGGTATCCCTTTTACCCCCGATAAGAGGGATAGTTTCTGTACCTTTTTGATCTTTTTATTGGGCCGTCCCATAAAGGGGTAAAGTTTTTGGGACGCGTGTGCCGAAGAAAAGACTACAGGCACGGATGCCGCCTGTCAGTGCTGATACGCAGGTTTTTCCGGTTCTGTAGAAGCAGATAGGTAGGGGATTCGGGCGCCCCAGCGCGGATACGGTCGCGTTCGGGGGCCCACCACCGGCAGCACTGGAGCTGGGAACGGAGACCAAAATGAGAACAGTTGCAATCGTCAACCAAAAAGGGGGTTGTGGCAAGACCACGGTATCGATCAACTTGGCCAGCGCGTTGGCGGAGCTGGGCAAGAAGGTGCTGCTGGTGGACATGGACCCGCAGTCGCACTGCGCGGTCGGCCTGGCCGTGCCGGAAGAGCAGATCGAGCAAAGCATCTACGATGTGCTGATCAGCAGGAGCCGCAACGAGCCCATCCGGTTGACGGAGATCCTGTGGCAGATCGGGGAGAACCTGGAGTTAGCCCCGGCCAGCATCGACCTGTCCGCGTTCGAGCAGCAGATGGCCGGCATCCCGGAGCGCGAGTGTTGCCTGCGGGACGTGCTGGAGGACGTGAAAGATGAATACGAGTTCGTCGTGGTCGACTGCCCGCCGGCGGTGGGTCTGCTGACCTTCAACGCCCTGCGGGCGGCGACCGATGTCCTGGTGCCCGTGGAGACGGGCTACTTCGCCCTGCACGGCCTGAGCAAGCAACTGGAGACGCTGAGCATCCTGTGCAAGCGGTGCCAGCAGCACGTCAGTGTCCGCGTCTTGGCGAGCATGTACGATATCCGCACGAAGATGGCCCGCGAGATCCTGGCCGAGCTGCGATCGCACTTCTCCGACCAGATGTTCAAGACGGTGGTGAATTTCAACACGCGCATCAAAGAGGCGTCCAGCTTTGGGCAGCCGATCAACGAATACGACCCCGCCAGCAAGGGACAGCAGGACTTCCGGATGCTGGCCCAGGAGGTCATCGGCAGCGAGGAACGGCCGCAGGTCAAGAGCAAGCGGCTCGTCGAATCCCTGGCCGACCAGTTGGAGGCGATTGGAGCCAGTGCCAATGAGCTCTTGAAGGCTACGAAGCCCACGCCGATAGGGGAGCCCAAACCGGTGGTGGCGTGGACGCCGCCGAGCCCGGCCCCCCAGCCTGTGACGCCCCAAATCCCGGTGGTGCAGGCCAAGCCGGTGGCGCCGGTCAAGCCGGTGCCGGAGCCAAAGCCGGTTGTAGCGCAATCGATCGTGGCAGAGTCCAAACCCGTCGCGGCGTCAAGGCCGCCGGCGGAGGTCCCGGTGGCCAGGCCGGCCATCGTGGAGGTCAAGGCGCCGGTCGAGCACAAGCCCACCGTGATCCCACAAGCCGTGTCGGCGCCGGTCGTGACCGCGACCGCGTCGGCGGCCAAGGAGCCCTTATCGGCGCCCACCGTGGCGGGGGCCACGCTGCAGACGCTGGCGGAGGCCAGCGCTCAGAACCCCGGCCACATTGACGCGAAGCTTTCCGAATACTATGGCGTCAGCCAGATGCAGGATGCGATCGTCTTCGTGACGCTGTATCCGCGGGCCGAAGCCGTTGCCATCGCCGGCGACTTCAACAACTGGCAACCGTCGACGACGCCCATGCAGCGGGTGGCGGAGACCGGCGTCTGGCAGACGAAAATGAAGCTGCCGCACGGCACGTACCGTTATCGTCTGGTCGTGGACGGCCAGTGGCAGCAGGACCCCTACAATGAGCGGTCCGAACTGAATCCCTACGGAGAGTATAATTCCATCCTCGAAGTGAAATAGCAGCCGGCAGAACCGGGTAGGAGGATTGGCGTGCCCCGGAAGGAGGCAGAAGGGTGAGAAGCTTAGAGGCATGGAGGACACCAAGTCTGATACTCTTCCTTCCTTTCCCACTTTCACTGTTTTCCAATTTTCCAGCTTTAACCATTTCCCCTATCCTTCTCATTTGTCTTGCTGGTTGGATAAAAAAAAATGCAAAAATGGAAATATTTTCTGTTGACACAATAGTCCTATAACCATAAACTGACAAATCGAATTGCCGTTGTTGTTGCAGGCGATGCGGGGCAGACAAGGCAAGGACACCCATGCGTGGGACTGCGCGTGGGGAACCGACAATGGGCATGGATGCTGTGCGAGTAGGATCCACACAGACTGGCGCCGCTGCTTCGCTCAACAAGGGAGACTTCCCCGTGACCGACGAAGTCGGGCGGGCACTCACCGAGGGGGGCCGGGAGCTATTGCACACCCGGCGTCAATCACCGTTATCCCTTCTTCCATCCCAGCATATCTTGCCCGTGTCGTTTGGGACGTCGTATGACCCTGAAGAACCCCAGTTACTCTTGACCAGCGCCGGGTGGGGGCAGGAAATGCCTCCACCCGGCCCTCTTGGATCGGCTGGTCGGGGCGCGCCGGCTCCTCCTGGGGAGGTCGTCCCCTTGCGGGACGACAAGGATCGTGATGAAAAGGGGCGCACCCCTGGGCGGACACGCCCGGGGGGTGTTAGGGAGGCCCCGGGTGAAGAAAGGACTTTGTGCCAAGGAGAATCAAGATGAAAAGGACACTGCAAATCATTATTATGGTGCTGGCATGGTGGGCGGTGGCGGACGCGGAGAATGGCGGCCCGGGGCCGTGGAGCCCGGCGTCTCCCGCGCTGAATGTGAACAACGATGTCGCCATGAACCAGAACCAAAGCACCACGGCCAGCGGGGGCGACTCGGAGAGCACCAGCGACTCCTGGAGCGACAGCGCGTCCAACTCGACAGCTAATGTCAACTTCCACACGACGTCGGTTTCCGACTACAAGACGCGGACGCCGCCCCTGACAACGTTTCCGCCGTACCTGCCCTACTGGACGCATGGCGGCTGGGGCACGATCAAGGCCTATTTCCCCAACGGCCCCACGGCGAACGACCAGATTTACGAAACCACCTTCGATCCGAACGATCCCAGCGATATGCGCGAACTGCGCAGCGTGCTGCGGGCTCTGCCACACCGGGGTTTGTTGGCGGCGGCGGGCGGCATTCTCAACGATGTCGGCGTGGTCCTGTTCGGGAAGCCCGACACCTATTTCCACGGCCGCGGCCTGGAGATTGGCAACTCCATCGTCCGGGTCCGCCGGCCCGAGGGTAAGGCCCTTCTGGTGTTCATCGACTCCAACGTCGATGTGAGACTTCTGGGCGACGAAGGCTATGTCTATGCGGGCAAGGTGAACGTCGAGGGTGATCCGGACCGCAACTGGGACCACGCCTATAAGGCGGCGGTCGCCGAGGCCCTGCTCTGGGATGTGGACATTTTGTTGGTCTCGGGCGGGATGAAAGGCGTCACCACCGGCACGAACGTCACGTTCCCCTCCGCGGCGGCCGGCTACAGCCAGGTGAGCTACTCGCTGTCCCTGATGGGAAGCAAGGCCACCGGCATCACCGAAGGCAAGGGCAAGGCGATTCTCAGTGCGGATGCCTACCGGTACTCGCCGCGGACACAGGAGCGTCGGAGAATCCCGCCGGCCGTGTATGACCGCATCCGGGTCCGGGGTTCGCCGGCCCCCGCAAGTGACGCGGATCCTGCGCCGGTGCCGGTGCCGGTGCCGGAGCCGGTGACGGCCGAGTCCGAACGGAGCGCCGTGGCGGCGATTGTTGCGTCGACCCTGGCAGCCGCACCTGCCCGGTCGTCGCCGCGGATCGCGTCCGCGATGGACCCTGCCGGCGCCCCCGCCCTGGCCTCGTCGCCGCGGATCGCGGCGAGGCGCTCGAGCTACGGGCCCGGCGTCACGATGAGCCGCGAACTTTTCGAGTTGGCCGGTTTTGGGAATGACCAGCAGGTAGGATACGTCAACGTGCGATGAACGAGTGCTAATCCGGAGAGAAGGAGGCTCATGATGAGCAACACGAGTGCAAGGTTCACCGGTTTCTGTCTTCTTGTCTTTGTCCATTCCCTTTGGGCCGCTCCCGCCGTCGCAACGGTGGGCCGGACCCAGGGCTTCGACATTGGGGCGGTGAACCGAGTTCTGTGGAGCGGTGGTATCGGCTCGGCCGAGGGACAGAACCAGATCAGCTTCAGTCAGACGCATCAGGCCAGTGAACACTCCCGTCACGGCAGTCTGTCGCTGAAGCAGGTCGAACGCGGAACGCTGACCCAGACCGCCACGGCCACCGGCTTCACGCCCAGCACAGCCCGGCAGTCGGCCACGGTCAAGGGAGGACAGGATCTGCTGGGCCAAGCCGGGCCTCACGCCGCGTTCCGGGGACGGCAGGACTTGGAGGTGAAGCTGGACATGCGGCTGCACCAGCCGAGGGGCATCGGCACGGTCACGGGTACGCAAACGTACAACGGCTTGCAGGAACAGTTGGTGACGACCGCCTGCGCCACAAACAGCGAGTCGCAGACCGTCGATGTACAGCAATCAGGTACGATTTCCACCCAGATCAATGTGGACCCGGTCGTGAGGAACAAGATCACGATCGGAATGCACCAGTCTCAGGTGACAACGAACGGTCAAGGAGCGAATTGGTAGCTGGGTGGTGATGGACGAACAGGGACGGCATGTGCTCGCCACGGACGGTCCGAGTTGGCTCTCTACAGGAAGCACATTCCGATCCAGGTAGCCCAGGGCAGGACTTGCCCTGCGTCGATGTGCCCGATCGGCAGTAGGGTGACGCTGGCGCGTGTTCGGCCGCGGCGGGCGGCAGAGCCTCTGTGCGGCTCTGCCTGTTCGAACTGCCCGAGAAATGTGCGTCAGGCTTCCCATGGGATAGGGGAGTTGCCCTGCGGTCAGGAGTCCCGGCGGGCAGTCCCGTGAGACGGTGATGGAAAGGTGCGTCTCGCGGATCTCCCGACAGACTTGGTGGTCGATGGGGCAAGCCAATCTCGGGAACAAAAAACAGAAGAGTAACGGACCCACTGTCGCTGTCCAACGGGAGAGTCCTATATTGTACGAGTTTCAGGCTTCCGGGTCGAGTTTCTGTTGACACTTCGATTCAGGATGCGGGGCAGGTTGGTGGTGGAGCATGGATGCTGGCGGAGTGCTAGGGAGTAGTCCTCTGTCTGTGGGAGGTCGGGCCGACGCAGTGTTACTCTGCGCCGGCGATACGGGGGGAAGAGTCCGCGCAGCCGTTGCGACCACAGATACCCGCCACCTGTCCGCAGAGCGTTCGAATGGGTCTTGGAGGCGGATCGTTTGCCGCGAGCTGCGGCCGTCCTCCCGGGACGATTTATCCCCGCACATCGATGTGTCCATCCACTCCGCGAGGCTTACTCTTATCGCCAAAGACGCTTCCCCAAGGGTTCGCTGGAACGGATACGGGGTTGGCGCTCACCCGAGACGTCCGGTCTCCGGGCGCGATGCGCTGGGCGGCCACGGGCGAACGAGTCGAGGAACACTCCCTCTTGTCGGGGGCAGCGAGGGTATTCCACGGGTGTCAGCCCATCAGGGAAAACGGAGTTTCAGTTAATGGAAAGGGAATGATGATGAAAGAGCGAACGGTAATTCTTGTTCTCGTCGGAGCGTGCGTGTGGGCTTACGCTTCGACGACGGCCCTCGCCCAAGGTGGCGGGGCCCAGGCAGACAGCACGGTCACGAGCAACCTAAGTCAACAGACCACCGCCATCGGCGGCGGCAACGCCAATTCGTCAGCCGTGGCCGAAGGCGGGACTGGCGTGGGTTGGTCGAACTCCACCTCCTCGGGCGGCACCGGTCTGGGTGTCAGCGACTCGGCGTCCTCGGTGAATATCGAAACGACGTCCTTCTCGAACTACACCACGCGCACCCCGCCGATGACGACGTATCCACCCTCTCTGCCCTTCTGGACTCATGGGGGATGGGGAGCGATCAACGGGTACTTTCCCAATGGCCCCAGCACTCCGGATAAGGTGTACGAGCGGGTGTTCGACCCCTCCAATCCCCGCGACATGCGGGAGTTGCGGGGCATCCTCCAGTCGGTGCCGCACCGGGGGCCGCTGGAGGCCATCGGGGGGATTCTGTTCAACACGGCGCAGAGCCTCCATCGCGGTCGGGGGATCGACATCTCCAATTCTCTCATTCGCGACCGGC
This sequence comes from uncultured Pirellulales bacterium, assembly GCA_964354535.1. Lineage (GTDB taxonomy): Bacteria > Planctomycetota > Phycisphaerae > Sedimentisphaerales > Anaerobacaceae > PLanc-01. The sequence continues at coordinate 5,916 of CAYHAJ010000257.1, read as the reverse complement.
GGCCCTGCGGCAAACCACTGTTGGTTTTCATCGACAGCTACATGGATACCGACCTCCTGCGCGCGGCAGGGTACGCCTATGTGGGTCGCTTGAGCTTGGAGGGTAGCACCAAGTGCACATGGGACCACGTTTATAGCGCCGCCGTGGCGGAAAGCCTGCCCTGGGACGTCGATATCTTGCTCGTCTCGGGGGGCATGAAAGGTGTATCCGTCGGCAGCAACACGAGTTTCCCGATGGGCGGGTACGGTTTCAGTCAAACCAACTATTCGCTCTCGCTCTTCGGGACAGTCTCCAGCGGGATCACGGAAGGGAAGGGGGAAGCGATGTTGAGCGCCGCTGCGTACCGGTTCTGCCCAGAGCTGATTCAACGCCGGGAGATCCCCCTGAGCTTTTCCGATCGCTTCCGGCTCCGGCCGAAACCTGCGGCGGCTGCACAAGGTTCGGGCCAGGCCCGGGCGGCCGGTGCCAGCGGCAGTGCCACGGGGGCCGTACCCCAGGGACCGGGGATCACCATGAGCAAACAGCTTTACGACATGGCTGGATTCAGTCCGGAGCAGCGCGTCAGCAATGTGACCATAAGGTAGCTTCCCGGGAAGAAGCGGCGTACATAGGCAACGCAAGCGAGGACAGTCTTGCGGGGAGAAAGGAGGGGGCACTCGGCAGCCTCAAGATAGTGTAACGATTGTCAGAAATGAAGTGTCAAAAACCAGGAAGTAGGATTCTCACATCAAATTCGAAACAAGGAGGTTTACAATGAGTAAAGTCATTACGTTAGCTGTTGCTGTGCTTCTGGTAGCTGTACCCGCCTTCGCGGTGTTGCCCCCTCTGCCCGTTACCCCGATGGGGATCGGCCAGGCCCAGAATTTCCAGACGGTCGCTCTAAACGGCGTCCAGCTTCTCGGCGGGTCGCAGTCGATGAACAGCTCGAACTTCGCCACGGTCGTGAACAATCAGAACGCTGTCGGACAGTGTAACCTGATTGCCGGCCAGAACCAGCTCGCCTTCTTCAATCAGGCCGCCAACGCGAACGGCCTTTGCGCCCAGATCGGGGTGACTCAGTCGATCGGGAATGCTCTCTTTCCGGCTTCCGGCGTCCAAGTGCAGCTCATCGGCGGTGGCGTTTTAGCGAAAGGGCAAGAGCAAACCCTCGGCGTCCTCGCCGTACAGGAAATCCTGAAGACGAACAGTGGCGATGGCGACGGGCACGCTAACCAGACCGCCAGCATCCTGCAAAACCAGGATAGCGGCAATTCGACAGGGCCGATGAACCAGTCGTCCTTCGTTTTCGGCCAGCAGTGCACGAATCTTGTTGGCGCGCCGCAAGCACAAGGTCTGGCAGGAAGCACCCTTGCGGTTAGCACCGGTCAGACACAAGTTGTGTACTAGCCGCTACCGAAACCATAGGGCGCGTGTTAACGCAAGGAGCTGGAATCATGAAGACAAGATCGGCAATGGGTACTGCTTTGGTCTTGCTGATGGCCGCCGCCGCTCCGGCCAACCTTCTCCAGGTGCAGAGTTTCAACCTCTGCGACTGGAACGGAGTGTTGGTCGCCGGCCAAGGCGCCCAAGCCAACACGGTCGTCCAGACCGTTGGGCAGGTCCAGAACGGCAGCGATAACGGCGGCCTGTTCCGGGCCGTCCAGGGCCAAGCCGGTGGGCTGGCCCTCGGGGCTGGTGCCGCAGGCATCGGCGGTGTCTTTGGCGTCCTCCAAGTCGGTGGCCTGGGCGGTTTGCAGACGCAGGTGCACCTTGGTGGTCCCCTGAACCTCGGGAACCAGACTCAAGGTGCTAATGTCGGCTTGCTGCAAGGGCTGACCAACATGGGCGGCAATGGCGTCGCCATTGGCATGGGTGTCGCTGTTGGTGTCCAAGTCCAGGTAGCGGCGTCCCCATTTGGTGGAAGCATCAATGTACAGCCGGTAGTGGCCTCGGTCGTCGGAGCCACTGGGAAGTGATTACTATGAGGATCGGTACTCGGCAACTCGCCGATCCAACTCGGCCTTTGTGGTGACCCGGCGGGGTATCTGCCGGTGCTTACCGCAAGGCTGGCGTTAGTGCCCTCTGACTCAGGTGGGTCAGGCGTTAACTGCTGACCCACCTGGTCGGAGGGTCTATGTTTTTCATGTGGGGTCAGCTTCTTGCATTGGATCAATCTGTCGGGGAGGGAGGGCGTTCTTGGACCGGGCGTTTCCGAGGGCGACGTTACCAAGGTGCGACTCGACCGACTTCGTCGTTCCGATGGCGCACCGCCCTCGTAGAGGATCGACGACGCTGGGGTCAGCGCGGGCCGAGCGCCTTGCCAACCGCTTTCAATTGGTCGAGGAACGGCGGCGCGATCAGGCCGTTGGGCTGGATGGGGACGTCCCAGGTGATGGCGCTACCCTGCTTGCGAATCCGCTGGCTCCACTGGACGACCTGCGCCGTGGGAAAACGCGGCGTTCCCATACCCCACGTCCTGCCGAGGTAGCTCAGGATATGGACCTGGGTCCCGTCGATCTTCCCCTCCACCGCGCGGCGGATTTCGACGCGGTTGGGATCGTTGCTCTCGCCGGCGGTGTAGTCCTCGTGCGGCGTGACGGAGAGGATGCGCGGAACCACGCCGGGGTTGAAGGCGATGACGCTGTCCGGATTGCCCGCCCGCGCCGCCGCGGCGAAGCTGGCGAAGTTCGGGGCCTCGTCTGTCCGGTACATCGTATTGGGCCAGTAGCACCCATCAAACCACCAGCCGGCGACGTGGCGGCCCCAGCGGGTGGACCATTCGCGGATCACCTGTTCCCACTTAAGCTGGAATTCGCGGTTACGGTACGGCCCATTCTGCCATTGTAGTGCCTGCCTGGCGGTGGCATCGCCGGCGGGTGCTCCCGCTGGCAGGTAGACCATCAGCTTGATGCCGCGCCGGGGCAGTGCGGCGGCCAAGTCCGCCACCAGGTCCCGCCGGGAGCATTTGCTCGGCTGGATGCCGACAAAACGATCGTACGTGGCGTTGGGCGATAAGTAGCAGCCGGAGTTCTGGCCGATGGTGATGAGGTAGTAGCCTGCCCCGACGGATTTGAGTTGCTCCGCGAGTCCCTCCACATCGAAGTGGTCGATCATCTCGTTCCACTTCGCAACGGTCATTTGCTCTTTCGCCTCGCGGGCCTTCCAGTCGGCCAGATAGTGCGTCATCACGCCCCATCGGGCCTCCTGCATCCAAGCCGCACGTTGCGGCGCAGGTTGAGCACGCTCGGCATTCTGAGCAACGCCCGAATTGGACCAGACTGCCGCCAGATCGTCCCGCATCGTCGCGAGCTTTTCGCTGGACATTCCCTGGCTTTCCGGCGTGGCACTCGTCCATTGGAACTCCGCAGCGCCGCACAAAACCGCGGGGGAGACTGTACTCAGCACGATGAAGAGTTGCTTCAACAAGGACTTCATGCAATTGCCTTCCCAATATCAATGGGCCAACTGCAACCGCACCACGACACTCTTTGCCGTCGGCGGTGTTTTCAATACCATGATTCCATTTTTCGACGTCACGGTTTCCTGCCCCACCGGGCGGGCCTCCACGGTGTCCATCCACTGTGCGTCCCATCTTCCGTCGGGTACGTCTCGGAGGATCAGCCGTCCGGCGGGCTGCTCCTCGGTCCGCAGGCCCATCCGGCGATACATCCAGTTGAACTCCGGGTGCTTCAGCCATAGCAGCAGATAATCGTCGGTCTGCCAGCCGCGCACTTCCAGGTTCGGTCCGTCACGCCGCACATAATTCGTGAGCTCAAACGCGGTCGTCATGGAGCCGCCGCCGGTGTTCGCGACTCGAATCGTGTGACTGCCGGCGGGAATCTCGACCGCGTACTTCTGGTAATAAGACCGAGCATCGTACTGCTCCGGAGGACCGTAGGGCAGAAGCGCGCGCTCCAACACGGCGGTGCCGTCCACGGACACCGTCAGCCGGGGCGCGGGTTTCGGACTGCCGGTGAGTTCCGGCACGTAGACAATAAACTGTCCGTCCACCGGATAGCGGACCTGGAACGACTTGGCCGACGCCTGCCAACTCTGGGGTTGCCCCAGCCGGGCATGGAGCAGGTCTTGGCGGTCCAGCCGGCCGTTCTCCAGCACGGCAAACGTCTCCCGATCTCTCGCCTCGGGCGGGAACGTATAATTCCCCGGGAAGCCTTCCACGAAGGCGTCGGCGTAGTAGGGCCGCCGGGAGGCGTCGGCAAACTCGAATGCCTGCACCTGCGCGGCTCGCCACGTGCGCCGGCTGAAAGGAATGCCCTTCACGACCTGCGCCACGGCTTGGACATAGCGATAGAAATGTTCATCATCCAGCCAGTTCCAGTCCCAGGCCATGCCGGTGCCGGCGCTGCCGCTGAGCAGGGGACTCCACAACCCATCATGCACCATCACTCTTTCGGGATCGTGCGGCCCGTAGCCGCCGGAACTCATGTTGTGGCCGATCCCATACTCCGTGAGCAGGTAAGGTTTCCGGAACTGCGCGATCAGCCGCTTCGTCCAAACCTCGCTAATCTGCGCGATGTCCTTGACGGCGTAGGTGTTCGTCGAGACCAGTTCCATCTCCGGCAGGCCGTCCACTTCGGCGTAGCTGTTCAAGTTCCCGAAATTCGTGTGGATGACGTGTTTCACTGGATCTGCCGTCCGCAGAGCGCGGGCCATCCGCTGGTGCCATCGGGCTGCACTCTGGGGGTTGAATCCTTCCGACGCACTGGCTTCGTTCCACAGGTCCCACGAGAAGAGGCTGGTAGAGCTACTCCAGCGGGCGACCACGTAGCGCAGCAGGTTCTCAAAGACGCGCTGGGCCCGTTCGTCGGTCCAGTACTCGCCGGGTTCCTGGAGGAAACCGCCATTCTTGACGTTGTAGACATTCGCCTCCCAGCCGCCGTTGTTCGTGCGGAAGTTCGTCTGGTTGGTAAGCGTCAGCATGTGGTACACACCCAGCCGCTCGCCCAACCCCAGCACCTGATCCACGCACCAGCAGTATTCCAGGTTCAGTTTGCCCACGCCCTTGTCCGGGCGGCCTGCCCCGACCATGCGTTCCATGATGTTGAAGTTGCTGTGCGTCAGGAACAGGCGGTTGAAGTTGCCCCCGGCGCCGGCAAAGCGGTCGTAGACCCGCTCGTACTGGAAGACGGGCCCCAGCGCCTTGTCCATCGCCACGGCACAGAACGGCGTACCATCCTCGAATTCGAAGTAGAGCGGATTGTTCCGGGAGATGCGCAGATAGCCGTGGCCGGCACTCGTGGAGGTGCAAGCGAAAGCAGGGGCCTCTGCCGTGATCTGTCCGCCACCATTCTTCGCCCTCAACACGCAAGCGTACTTCCCGGCGTGCGATGGTGTGAACCGCACTTTCCAGCAAGGTTCGCCCGTCCGCTGGTAGGACTCGCGCCCGTTGGAAACGGTGCGGTGATACTCCTGGTAAAAGAAACCGGGAACGGTAATCTGCGCTCCGTCCGGCGTGGTGAAGACCGCGTCGACACGGACCTCCTCAGGGTCGAAGGGATTCTGCCACTGGCCCTGCATCCGGAAGGTGATTTCCACGGTTTCATCGCGGGCCACCTCGGTCTTGCTGACGGTCACGTGGGAAATGGCCAGTGTCCCCGATGAAGCCAGTGGCACCGTGTTGTCGGCCGCCCGGGACGGAACGGCCACGCACGCGAGGACCATCAGGACGAGGCCCAGGACTACTGTGCGAATACAAAAGACGCGGACGATTCTCAGATGCTGGCTCATTTCAATACCCTATGTTCTTAACCCGCATATTTCATCGAATTTTGGTGTTTTTTAGTAGACAAATGGCCTAACCATCGGTAGGGTAAGGACTTGCAACGCTTCCAACCCTCAGACAGAAAGGCCATTTCTATGACAGACTGTACCACCGAACCGCTGCTGTTTGCAAGCCTGAAACGCCAGAACATCCAA
>CAYHAJ010000256.1:0-2087 GCA_964354535.1 uncultured Pirellulales bacterium | reverse complement strand
TTAGCCTTTTGTCTGGGCCCGCCATACTACGAAGTCTGGGCCGCCCCGCTCGACCCCAATGTGTCTGCTCTCGAAGCTCTTGGTCCCGGTCGAACATTCGAGGAGCACTGTCAAGAAATGGTGCGGCTTTGCACCCGCAGGATCGAGGCCGACCCACAGGATGCGTACGCCTATTCCGACCGTGCTCGCTATTACGATTACGTACACGACCGGGCAAACGCGAATGCCGATATGAGGCGGTGGTCAGTCGTCATGGGCGGAGGCATGTCTTACGATGTGCAGTTGGCCATGCCCGGGGACTTTCGGCGTGTTATCAACCTGCCAGTCGATTGTCAAATCGTCTTCTCTGCAGAGAAACCTGTAAATGAGATTCCAGTAATGTCTATTGCCTTTGGGCAGAAGGGAAGGTGGGAAATGAAACTGTTTGAGATTCCGATGGTTGCGGCGGCAGTCTTTGGTTTCTGTCTTCTCTCAGATCCTAACGCGCCGCCAGCGTATGCCGATTTCACGTTCGGCCCTGCTACGAATCTTGGCCCGCCCGTTGACGGTCCAGTTCAAGAGTGGCCTGCATGGATCTCGGGTGATGGTCTATCATTCCTCTTCGGGCGACGGGCCAATGGGAGTGCTCCTTGGGAGGCACTCGTGGCGACCCGTCCGACCGTACAGGACCCGTGGCATCCTGGCGTCAGTCTTGGTGTATGGGGTCCAGGCGCTGCTCTTCTCTTCCTTCGGTCTGCTGGGCTCGTGCCCGGGGTCACCACCAGCGATGGGCTCCAAGCCTACCTTTGCTGCAGCGATAGCGAGCAGCCTGGCGGATACGGTGGCTATGATCTCTGGATGACGAACCGGGAGAAGACCGACGCCAATTGGAGGCCCGTGGTGAATCTTGGACCAACTGTCAACAGTCCCAACTGGGACTTGAACCCGAGCATCTCTCCCGATGGTCTGGAGCTCTACTTCGCCTCGAATCGCCCCGGCGGGTCCGGGGCCTTTGACCTGTGGATTGCGAGACGCGCGACCCTCTCCGACTCGTGGGGTCCCCCCGCAAACCTCGGCCCGACTGTCAATAGCCCGAACGGGGAATACCAGCCCTGCATCTCATCAGATGGCTTGGTGCTCTTCTTTGCATCGGGCCCCGCCAGTGGGTCGGGTCCGGACGACCTATACGTAACGAGACGAGCGAGCCTCTCCGATACTTGGCAAACGCCGGTGAATCTTGGGCCAACTGTCAACAGTCCGGCTGACGATTTCTACCCGGTTATCTCGCCCGATGGTTCTACGCTCTATTTTGTTTCCGACCGGCCGGAAGGTTGCGGCAGCCATGACATTTGGCAAGCACCCATCATCCCCATCGTTGACTTCAACGGTGACGGCAAGGTCGATGCGGCGGACATGGCCATGCTGGTGGACAGTTGGGGACGGAACAACGCCTTGTGTGACATCGGTCCATTTCCTTGGGGCGATGGTGTCGTGGACGAGAAAGACCTGAGGGTGCTCATGGAATCGCTGGTGACTCCCGGTCCACATACCTCGGACATTCCTTGCGATGTGGTCCTGAGCTGGATCTTGCCCTCGTTCGCCAAGACCTGTGATGTCTACCTCGGAACCTCCTCTGCCGATGTAAACAGCGCCGACCGGGCCGATCCACGGGGCGTGTTGGTCAGCAAAGCTCAAGCGGCTGTCACGTACGATCCCGAAGACCTCCTGCAATACGGCCGGACCTACTTTTGGCGCGTCGATTTCGTCATCCCCGGCCCCACTCCCACCATCTACAAAGGGCCAGTCCTGAGCTTCACGACCATAGCATTTTCGTACCCGATAAAGAACGTCACCGCCAAGGGGTCCAGCGCGCAGGCTGGCATGGGGCCGGAGAAGACGGTGGACGGCTCGGGACTGGACAAGAGCGACGGGCATTCCGCGGACGCGAAAGACATGTGGCTCAGTACGGGGGTGCAGCCGAACTGGATTCAGTTTGAGTTCGACAAGGTCTACGCCCTGCACGAGATATGGGTGTGGAACTCGAATCAGTTGGTCGAGCCCTTTGTCGGCTTCGGCGCCAAGAGCGTCAAGATTGAGTACTCCACCGA
>CAYHAJ010000255.1:0-5528 GCA_964354535.1 uncultured Pirellulales bacterium | reverse complement strand
CTCGAACGCAATGGCATGCTGAGTCAGGCCCACGATTTCCTCATGGCTTCAGGCAAGCTCCAGGCCCTGCTGTACAAGGAGGACATCGAGTCGGCCCTGCGCACGCCGGGCTTCGGCGGGTTCCAGTTGCTGGACCTGCACGACTTCCCCGGCCAGGGCACCGCGCTGGTCGGCGTGCTTGACCCGTTCTGGGGCTCGAAGGGTTACATTACGGCGCAGCAGTACCGCCGGTTCGCGGGGCCGATGGTGCCCCTGGCCCGCTTGGAGCGGCGGATCTTCGAGGCGGGCGACGTGGTGCGGGCGCGCATCGAGCTGGCCCAGTTCGGTCCCGCGGACCTGGAGGAGGTCACGCCGCTGTGGACCATCCGCAATGCCACGGGCATCGTTGCCGAGGGAAGCCTGGGAAAGCAGACGATCAAGGCCGGAACCTTGAGCACGCTGGGCGAGGTACAGGCCAAGCTGCCCAATGTCGAGAAAGCCCAGAAGCTCAGCCTCCAAGTCACAATCCATGGTGCTGAGGCCGCCAACGACTGGGATCTGTGGGTGTTCCCGAAAAATGTTGCGATGGAGCCGGCCGGCGATGTCTTAGTCACGCGCGAATTGAATCAGGCGGCCATTGACCGCCTCAACCAGGGCGGCAAGGTGCTGTTCCTGCCCCCGGCCCAGGCGATCCGCAACGACGAGCAGCACCCGCTCACGATGGGCTTTTCCAGCATTTTCTGGAATACGGTGTGGACCAATTGGCAGCCGCCGCACACGCTGGGCATCCTGTGCGACCCGAACCATCCGGCCCTCGAGCAATTCCCGACGGAGTACCACTCCAATTGGCAATGGTGGGAGCTGATGTATCAGGCTGCCCCCTTTATCCTGACTGCTCATCGCAACCTGCAACCCGTGGTCCAGGCGATCGACGACTGGGTCACGGCCCGCAAGCTCGCGCTGGTCTTCGAGGCCCGCGTCAGCAAGGGCAAGCTCCTGGCGTGCAGTTGCGACCTGGTCAACGATCTCGACCGGCGGCCGGTTGCCCGGCAGATGCGTCACAGCTTGCTGGCCTACATGGCCGGCGGCCGGTTCGAGCCCAAGCACGCCATGACGGTCCCGCAGTTGACCGACCTGCTGAAAGAGCCGAGCCCACTGCAAAAACTCGGCGCAACCGCCGCCGCGAGCAGCCATCACCCGAGCCATGCTCCCGACCTGGCCCTCGACGGCAACCCTACCACGATCTGGCACACCAACTGGGAGCCAATAGCCCAGCCGCCACACGAGCTGATCCTCGATCTGAAAAAGCCGGTGCGGCTGCGGGGCCTGACGTATCTGCCGCGCCAGGACATGACCAACGGCCGCATCGCCCGCTACGAGGTCTATCTCAACACGGACGGCAAGGATTGGGGCACGCCGGCCGCCACGGGAACCTGGCCCAACAACGCCACACTGAAGACGGTGCCGTTCGGGAAGCCGCAGGACGCCCGTTTCGTCAGGCTGGTCGCCCTGAGCGAGGTCCGCAACCAACCCCACGCCTCCGCCGCGGAGTTGGACATCCTCGTGGAGTGAGTCGGGTGCACGACAGAGTAGCGGCGGTTAAGCCGGGTGGCACGGCCAAACTCGTTTGACCGTGCTTCGATGGACGCGTCTCGTGGCCCAAGAAGACACGCGCAAGCTGCGCCTGGGCGTGGCACCCAGTGATTCGGAAATGGCATTTTTCCCTCAACATCCGCCTCGCGAGAAACGTCTTCTTATCCGGGTGTCGTCGAGTTAACCGCAACACGGCGGGTGCGGTGTCCCACGGCGGCACCCCTATTGGAGCCCGCACGGCCTTCGCACGCTTTCTCCCTCACGAGCGACGCGGAGGCCTTTTGGGGCCAGGGGCGAATCATGGATCGATTGGTCAAGTACAAGCCCGCGCGGGAAACCCTGAGTGTCCCGGGCTACCGCATTGACTTGAGTACGGGTCCTCTGCTGCCGCCGATCGGCAAGTGCAAGCACCTGGGTCAGGCGGCCGTCTACGAACAGAGCGTCGGCGGCGTCCGACGAATCCCCCACGGCCTCGACAACGTGTACGGCCGGACCAAAGAGGAAGCGATCCGCCAAATGAAGGAGGCCATCCTCCATTGGCTCGACACGCGGGAAAGCCAGAAGAAAGCCTGCAAGGGCAGTAGCGGGTCGCATTTCCCCTCCTAAATATCGCCTGCCAGAGCAGTCAGACGGAGCCTGTCTGACGCAGCCAGAGTCCCACTCGTCGCATCCCCTCGTCAAAATCCACCTGGGGTTCATATCCTAATTCCCGGCGGGCCTTGTTGATGGAGAACGCCTGGCTCGTGCCAAGCAATTCCACGGCCATCCGGGTCAACAAGGGGCGCCGCTCCATCCGCAAGGCACCATAGGTCTTCTCCATCGCCCAGCCGGTCAGGGAGGCCAACCGGTATGGAATCACAACGCGCGGGCTGCGCACCCCCACGATCTGGGCCAGCCGGTCCATATACTGTCGCCACGTAACGTCCGAGCCATCGGAGGCGTTGTATGCCTGCCCCACGCTGCTTTCGGCATCTGCGGCGCGGAGAAGAACGTCCACCACGTTGCTTACGTAGGCCAGCCCGGCAGGCTTGTTCCCCCTTCCGATGTGTACCATGCGGCCCTCCCTGAGCAATTCCACAATTTGCAGCACCAGTGTGGGCGAACGGGGTCCATAGATGGTGGCCGGGCGCACCACCGTAGTCGGCAGACCGTGCTGCCGGTAGTATGTCCAGACCAGTTGCTCGGCCTCGACCTTGGTATCCCCATACGGCCAGCCGCGCAGGCGATAGGGCGCGGTCTCGTCGGCCGCGTAATCGGGGTAGCCATAGACATCCGTGCTGCTGACGAGAATGAACTTGTCCACCGCCGCTTTCACGGCCGCCTCCAGAAGGTTACGAAGGCCCGTTACATTGGCAGCACGAAACGTGTCCCAAGTTCCCCAATCATTGACGCAGGCCGCACAGTGATAGATACGCTCGATGTCCCGGGCGGCGGCTCGCAAGGATTCGATCTCCGTCAGATCGCCGCAGACCAATTCCACTCCGAGGCTCCTCAAGAGGGCGACGTCCCTGGTGGGCCGCACCAGCGCACGCACGTTCTCTCCCCGTGCGACCAGCGCTTCCGCCACATGGCTCCCCAGGAAGCCACTGCCTCCCGTCAGCAGGTTTCTCACTCCCGGTTTCCCTTTCGGATTCGCAAGTTCGCGAAGACCGGCAGGGAAATCGGTATTATCGCCTGAAGGGTCGCAGGGTCCAAAGATTCCCCCACCGTAGGTCGTTCTGATTCCGGGGGTAATGGGCGATAGAAAGACTTGGATTCCTGCCTGCGCGGGAATGACAAAGTCAGCCTCCGCGTTCCTCCCGGTTCATCGGCGATTTCCTTCTCTCTGGACTATGGGTGACAGTCGAGGATTATTTGGGTCCATAATAGGTGGCTATCGCCGTTCCTCCCCAACGGCCTCCGCGGCTTACGGGTGGAGGAACTTTGAGACGAACGGCGACTCGCCCACCTGGCGGCGCCGGAAGTGCCCGGAGGGGCCCTGGGCCAGGAACTCAGCAAACCAGGCCTCATGCTCGATTTCCTCGTTCAGAATGGCCAGGGCCAGATCGTAAGTCCGATGGTCCTTGCCGGCCGTCAGATTGCAGATGTGCGTGTAGCCCCGGACCGCGCACTGCTCGGCCTTGAGCAGGACCTCCATCATCGCCTGGATGTCCCGAGGATCTTTCGGCAACCGGGCCGGCGGACAGGCGGACAGATCGTGGAACTCTTTCATGTCGTCGGGTAGCTTGCCGCCCAGCTCGTAGATTCGCGGCACGAGGGCCTCGAAGTGGTTCCGGTCCTCGACCCGGGCATCTTCGGCGATCTCCTTGAGCCCCTCGCCTTCCGTGCCGATCAGGTTGATCCGCAGGATGGTATAGTAGTAGAAGGTGGTCAACTCGGCCGCCGCGTTGCTGACCAGCAGCTTGAGAAGTCCGTCGACGTTGACGCCGGCCTTCTCCACCATCTCCCTTGATACCAGCTTCATAAGCAATCTCCTTGTCCCAACCGCAACGGCGGTTTCTCTGTCGGATGATCTCATTTCCTCATCGGCGGTCCGAAGGCTCAATGGGCAGAATCCTATTTTTCATCGACGAAAGGCTGACGCGCCCGACCATTCCGGGAGGTCGTACCCGGCGGTACGCGGGGGAAATTCAAGGGGTCAGCAGGTGGCTACCCTCCGTGCTTTATCTTTCCCCGCGTGTCCCTCCCGCGTCCTCTGGGGCCGAGCACCTGGATTCCCGCCCCCGATCAGGTCGGGGGCAGGCTCTGCGTGGGAAGGACAACGCCGGGCTACATTTTCTTGCCGAATCGCATTAGTCCCGGTGGGACAAAAGTTTACTATACATAAAACAATAATCTATTAGTGATAGGTTGTAGGTGACAGTACACATTGGTATGTATACCATACAGGCAAGGCTGCCTGCGTTGGGCAGTGAATCATGATTCATAGATGATATCATAAATCAGGAGGGGCTCACATGGCTACCGAAGCTCAAATCGCCGCGAATCGGTTGAACGCTCAGAAGTCCGCCGGGCCGCGGACGCCGGAAGGGAAGGCCGTCGTGTCCCAGAACGCCGTCAAGCATGGCCTCCTGGCGCGGGAGGGAGTCCTGCGGGGGGAAGACTGGGAGGAGTTTGAGCGACACCGGGAGATGCTGCTGGAGGAACTGCGGCCGGTCGGGGCGCCGGAGGTGATTCTGGCGACACGGATCATCGATCTCTCCTGGCGGCTGCAGCGGGCCGCCCAGGACCAGAACGAGACCTTCGGGGCGTTGTACGACCGGCACGCGGCGGGGGCGCCGGAGCCAGCCGAACGCGGGGCGACGCTGGGGCGGATGATCCTGGAAGACTATAGTGGGGAGGCGGTCCTGGAACGGCTGCTGCGGAACGAACGGCGGATCGAAGGCAGTCTGTTCCGGAACCTGAACGAGCTGCGGCGCGTGCATGATCAGGGGTGCAAGGCGGACCTGGAGGCCGCGAATACCCTGGAACGATGGCGGGAAGAAGACGACCAGGCCCGAAAGGAGCGGGCGTTTGCGTTTTCCCGACCGCCGGACAGTCCTTCCCGGCCGGACGGCGGAACAACGAACACGCCGGAAGAAGTTTCCAGGTGGAAGTGTCAAGTGGCAAGTGAAGAGAGCCAAGGGGGGAGTCCTCCCGGGCTTGAAACTTCACACTTCAGACTTCACACTTCAGACTTCAAACTGCCGGCAGGCAATCGTGCGAAACAAACCCCATGTGCGACAGGAAAAGCTTGGAAAGGAGGATGTTCGTGAATACATCATGAACGGAAACCTTTGTTGATGCCCCGAGGGTTCAAGTCCCTCGCGGTAAAGGTTCACCACCCGCCGCCAGCGAGTCTGGCAGGGCGGATCGTGAGGTCCGTCGTGAAGCGTAGACAGCGCGTGTCAAAGCCGTGTGATGGAGCCCCGAAATGGTTCGTTGCTGGAGCCTTCGTCGTATTGGGCGCGGGGGCA
>CAYHAJ010000254.1:0-17157 GCA_964354535.1 uncultured Pirellulales bacterium | reverse complement strand
AAGAACATCTGCTGATGACGCTGGGATTGCCGAAATGCCATCGGGGGACTCCTTTCCAACACCTCGGCGTCCCTGATATACTCCCGGCACAAAAAAAGAAAGACTCTATCCATCAGAATTGTGACACAGTCTGGCAGCTTGCCGATGGCGACTTTGCTGTGCGGGGGACCAACGCCCCGCGTGTGGCACTCGATCCCGCTCGGCGGAGAAACAAAAGGCTGTGGGCAAGGGCCCACAGCCTTTTGGGACACGATTTCATGGCGCGATCAGGCGTTAGAACGGCTTGTGCACCGGTTCTTTGCGGCCGGCCAGCCACAGCAGCTCTTCCGGGGACACCGCGCGGTTGTAAATCCGAACGTCGTTCATCTGGCCCTTCAGCTCGCGCTGAATATCGCCATTGGTGTTCCACGCCCCGAGGCACGCTTTGCCGAGAATCATCGTCAGGGGCGTGTTGAAGGTCCGGGAGGCCTCCGCCTGTCCGTTCAGATAGATGGTGGCCACCCTATCTGTGACGGTCAGGGCGAGGTGGGCCCACTCTTCGGAATCGACGATGGTCGTGCCGTTCAGGTCGCCACCGGCCAAGCCGTTGATTCCCGCGTTGGCCCGGCCATTGTAGAACTTGCAGTGAATCCCGCCGGCCGACCAGTTGTCGAAGTTGATCCCGCCGATGATCGCGGAACTCGCGGGCTTCGTGAGCGAATACATCCACATCGAGTACGTGCACTGCTTGTGCGTTGCCGTGGCGCCCCCAAGCTGGGGGATGCTAACGGCATCGTCGGTCCCATCCAGAACCAGCGTGCTGTCGAGGACCCGGGCGTTGCCCAGGAACGTGCCGTGATGACCGTTGCCGGACGTATCATTCGCCCCATTGTCGAACAGGTATTCGGCCAGCAGGCCCGTCTTGCCGGGGTCTACCGGCGTGAGCATCTCCGGGGCCTTCGGATACAGGCGGACATCGTCGAGGTAGAGCTTCCCCGTCGCGCCGGTGCCCTCGACGCCGATGGTGAGCTTCGTGACCTTGTTCAAGCCGGCGCCCACGGTCGCGAGATCGATATTCCACGGCTGCCACTGCTTTCTCTTGATATCCGCCGCCGGGCCATTGTAGAGCACCTTGGTGTTGTTGATCTTGACGTACAGTTGTCCGGCATTGGCTGGGTCGCCGTAGAACCAGAGCGACAGGCTCTTGATGCCGCTGGCGGTCCAATCCTGGGCCGCATCGAACGTCCTGGTCGCTTCCGAGATCTTGCCGCCCGCGTTGTCATAGGCCAGCGGCATCGACTGCGTGCCCCCGTGCAGGATGGTCTTCTCGGCGAATGGCGCCTGGGTATTGCCGACCTGGGAGCCGTTGGTCGTGGTGCCGAAGCCGTCGACCCAGGCGGTGAAGATCTCGCCGCCGGCTTTATCCGTGTAGCTCTCGAAGTCGTCGACCACCGCGTAATTGCCCGTGGAGAAGCTCCAGACCTCGCCCGGATAGGTGGCCGCCGCCCCGACTTCATCGACCTTCCAATAGTACTTCGTGCCGTAGGTTAGAGCCCCGGGCACGTAGCTATGCTCGGTTATTGTCTTGGCCGGCGCGGTCCCGCTGGCGACCGCGTTCGGGTCCGTGCCGAAGTAGACCTTGTGCGAGGTTGCCTCGCGGCCGGGCCGCCAACTCAGGGCGATGTCGACCCCGATGCCTGTCGCTGCGGTCGCGGGCTGCGGCGCGCGGGCCTGCACCGGAACATAGGAAAAGCGGACTTCGCTCAGGCCGGTCTGGGGCGCCGCGCTGCTCCAGTTGGCATTGACGGTCAGCTTGACGTACTTCGCCTCGACCCCGCCGAGGTTGACGGTCGTGTTGGCGGCATAGCCCGCTGTCCCGGCGGCGCGGCTGAATTCCGGCACGTTGGCCACCGGCGTCCAGGTTGTCCCGTCGAGGGAGGTCTCGACCGTGACCTTCTTGGCGCCGAAGCCGATGAAGCTCTCAATCAGCCCGTTGGAGTTCCACACCTTCAGATCGGCCAGCTTGTAGACCTTGTCAAACTGATACTGGATCCAGTTGGGCTGCGCCCCGGTGCTCATCCACATCGTGGTGCCGTCGGTGCCGTGCAGGTCGCCGGTCATGCCGGAGCCGTCGATGGTCTTCTCCGGGCCCATACTGGCCTGCGCGCTGGAGGCCGTGGCGGCCACGGGCTTGACCGGATAGCCATAGGGTTCGACGGTGAACGACCACACGCGGCTCTTGTAGACCGTGTTGTCGGGCGCTTTGTTCACTTCATCGATCCGCCAGAAGTACGTCTGGCCGTAGTCCAGAGCGGCCGGGTCATACTCGGCGGCCGTCTGACCCTGGCCGGCCAGGACGCCCTTGGGATTGGCGCGCGTCGCGTCATTGACGTCCGCGAAGACCTTGCCAAGGTACACATCGTGCGTTGCCGCGAACGCGCCCGCCGTCCAGGAGAGTGTCGCGTCGAACGGGACGTCCGTCGCCCCTTGTTTCGGGGTCGGGTTCTTCGCGGCGCCCGGGCCCGTTTGCCAGGTCAGAAAACCCATCTCCAGGATGCCCTGGATCTGTTCCTGGCTTAGGGCTTCATCGAAAATCACGAGCTCATCCGTTGTACATACGGCATGTTCCGCCAGGCCGCCGTTAAGGGAGTTATAGTTGCCGTTGATGGAGAAGCGGCCTTGTCGGTCTTCATGGTTGAGCGCCCCGTTGACATTGGCGGAGTTCTCGGCGACCGGCTTGCCGTTGCGATAGAGAATGATTTTGTCCCCATCATAGGTGGCGGCCGCGTGAATCCATTCATTCCAGGCGAAGGGCGTCGGATCGAGGGGTTCCGCATTTCCCCCCGCCGTGTTGATGATGGCGCGAAGCTGGTCGTCGTTGTTGCCATAGGTCATGGCGTAGGCTTCGCCGCCGGAGGACCCTCGCTGCATGGAGAAGACCACCTGCCAGTGCGCCACGACCTGATTCGGTTTGATCCAGGCCATGAAGCTGATGTTCTGCTGCACCAGCAAGGCGGGCGGGGTGGGCGGGCCGAAGTCAATAGCTTGGGTGTCCTGGAATTTCAGGGCCGCGCCGAACTTGGCGTCTTGCGCCATCCATTGCGGACTTCCTCGGAAGGTCCCGGTCAAGCCGTTGCCGGACGAGTCGCCGACCGAAGTGCCGCTGCCTTCATTGAAGAGCCAGGCCGCCACCACGTCCGCCTTGGTGCCCGGGCTGAGGCACAGGGACAAGCCCAGGGCTAGCAGCACGGACAATCTGCACAACCACGTCGTCTTCATACGGTGAGCCTCCTTCCAGATCATGCGGTTCGTCTATCGGTCAGGGTGCACGTCACCCTGTCAAAACGGCAACTCTTTCTTCGGCCAGCAAAGCCGGAAACCTTCGTCCAGATCCTCCACACGTCGCAGCAATTCCACGTGCCCGTCCACCATCACAATGTTGGCCCCGCCCCGGTCCCGGTCGCCCGGCGGGTTGTGGAACGTCGCATAATTATCAATCTGCCGCGTCCGATTGCCGACGGTGAAATGGATGTCGTTGAAGGGGGCGATGCTGTAGCCCTCGATCGTCCAAGTGTTCTCCTCCGTGAAGACGACCACGCGGGAGGGGTTATAGACCTGCGATTCTTTCGTGACGCTCGTGACGCCGGCGCCGAGCCAGTTGGACCAGATCAGGCCCTGCTGATTGCCCACATAGGAGTTCATGACGTAGCTGACGGCCGTATCCGCGTATTGGGTGTTTTTGGCCCAACTCGCAAACGTGGGGCACATGTGGACGTCCATCGCTTTCAGGTAGGGCCAGAAGACGCCGTCGGGCTCCTCCCCCTTGCGGACCCAGTTGTGGCTCTTGGACCTGAGCCAGGTCCAGACATCCGGGAATTTGTGCTGGTTGTCGTCGAGGTACATCCGCAGGCCCATTCCGTACTGCTTGAGATTGGCCCGGCACCCAATGGTTTGGGCCTGCTGCTTGGCCTTGCTCAGCGCCGGCAGAAGAATGGCCATCAATAAGGCGATGATCGCGATCACCACCAGCAGCTCGATCAGCGTGAAGCCCCGTTTGGGTCCCATGTGCTTACCCTGACTCCTTCGTGAGACTTTGTGTGAACCGCCCGACGCACCTATTATCGGAGTTCTCGGTCTCCGAGGCAAGACCCGCGCCCGGCTTTCGTCATAAGATGTCGTCCTTCCGCAATTTACTGGATAGGCAAGGTTCTCGCCACCTGGATGTCGTCGATGTAGATGCGGCCGGCACCGCCTGTCTTGAGATTGGTCTTGTCGCCCAGGCCGACGACGATCTTCTTGATCTTGGCCAGGTTCACGCCCGTGAAGCTGTCCAGCGGGATCTTCCATTCGGTCCATCTGGCTGCACCGATGACGGTTGCGTCCGCGTTGACGACCGTGGCCGCTCCGTTGGAGGCGTCTTTGATCGTCAGATACAGCGGCGCCGGGCCGTTGCCCGATCTGCCCCGGACGAAGAGGACCAGCGTGTTGATCTCACCCACCGTCCAGTCCTGCGCGTTTGCGAACTCGCGCTCGGCCTCACTGAAGAAGGGCGCCTTGACGTTGTTGTAGTCCAGCGGCATCGCCTGCTTGCCGCCATGCACAATGGTCCGCTCGGCGAAGGGGGCTTGGGGATTGCCCACGGTCGAGCCGCTGAGCCCGTTGGTATAGCCGTCGATCCAAGCATCGAAGATCGTGGTCTTGGCCGCCAGATCATCGGTGTAGCTCTCGAAGTCATCGACCAGCAGGAACGTGGTGAAGCTCCAGACCGGACCGGTCTGGATGGTGCCGTCGATCAGGATCTCGTCCACCCGCCAATAGTAGGTGGTCGCCTGCTCCAGGCCGGTCGGCGTCAGGGTCGTTACGCTTTGTGCGCCCCTATCCGCGTCGGCTGTTCCCTTGGTGGCCGCGTCCTGGTTGTTGCTGAAGTACACGTGGTGCTTGAGAGTGTTCTTGCCGGGCAGCCAGGCCAGCGTCACGGTGGGCGCGACGCTCCCGTCCCCGTCTGCCGGGTTGGGCTGGTAGGCCGTGGCGGCTTGCGTGGTGAAGCTCCAGACGTTGCCCGTGTGGACGGTGGTCATGTCGGCCTCGATTTCGTCCACCCGCCAGTAATACGTGGTCCCCGGCTGCACGCCCGGCGTGTGATAGTAGACCGCCACCGGCAGACGCGCGCTCACCAGGTCGGCCGGACCGAGGTCCGCCTTCGTGCCGAAGTACACGTTGTGCACCACCGCCGTCTCGCCGGGCGTCCACTGGAGTAACGGTGTGGCGACCGCCCGATCCCCATGGGCCGGTTGGGGCTTGTAGGCCTGCAGCTTGGGCGGATTGAGCTTCTTGATCTCCTCTACCGTCAGGGCCCGGTTGTAGATCCGCACGTCGTCGACACTGCCGTTGAGGTAGCCCGCCGGCTCGCCGCGGCCGATGCGCAGCTCATTGTTGCTCTCCGCGATCTTCCCGGAGACGTTGGCCCGCCCGTCCACCACGCCATTGAGATAGATGCGCCCTTCGGCGCCATCGCAGACGAGAGCCGCGTGAACCCATTCCTGCGCGCGCACGGCCGTTACTCCCTGCACGACCACCGTGCCGGTAGGTGTGGCGAGATCGCCGCGCAGCACATTCGACTGCACGCGAATGAAGTAGATGGACCCTGTGCCCGTATCGGGGATCTTACGGATGATATGGCTCGTCGCCCAGCTATTGGCCTTGACCCAGGCCGCCAGGGTCAACTTGTCGCCTCTGATGTCGAGGCTGGCGGAGTCCGGGGCGGCGAGGTAATCGGAGGTGCCGTTGAACTGCACCGCTCCGCCGAGTCTGCCATCCGCCACCCACTGGGGATTGCCTTGGAACGTCGCATCATTCCCCTTGCCGCTGGAGTCGAGGGCCGTTGTCCCGGTGCCTTCATCGAGAGTCCACCAGGCAACAAGGTTGGGATCATCCGCGCCGAGGGCCCTGGTGTGCGTCGCGATCAGCAGCAAGACGATCCCGCCCCAGATGGTGGTTTGTCTTCTGTTGTCCATTGCCGTCCTCCTTCCCCGAAGGTTCAGTTAACGGTGCCTCGGACTGCTATTTCGTCACCCGAATATCGTCGATGTAAGTCCGGCCCGCGCCGCCTGCCTTGGGATTGGTTTTGTCGCCCAGGCCGAGGGTGATCTTCTTGACTGTGGCCAGATTCACATCGGTGAAGCTGCTCAGCGGGATCTTCCACTCGGTCCATTTGGCTGCGCCGATAATGGTTGCGTTCGCGTTGACGACCGTGGCCGCTCGGTTGGAGGCGTCTTTGATCGCCAGGTATAGCGGCGCTGGGCTGTTGGCCGACTTGCCTCGGATGAAGAGGATCAGCATACTGATTTCGCCGACCGTCCAATCCTGCGCGGTCGCAAACTCCCGCTCGGCCTCGCTGTAGAAGGGTGCCTTGACGTTGTTGTAGTCCATCGGCATGGACTGTTTGCCGCCGTGGACGATAGTCTGCTCGGCGAAGGGGGCCTGGGGATTGCCCACCGTTGAGCCACTTAGCCCGTTGGTGTAACCGTCGATCCAGGTATCGAAGATCGTGGTTTTGGCGGCCAGATCATCCGTGTAGCTCTCGAAGTCGTCGACAGACAGGTACGTCGTGAAAGTCCAGACTGGGCCGGCTTTGACCGTACCGCCGGCGATCAGCTCGTCCACGGCCCAGAAGTACGTCGTCGCGCCGGCCAAGGCGCCCGGAGAGAACGTGGTGTCCGTGACCTCGCCCTTATCCGCTCCGGCAGTCCGCGGCCGGACCGCGTCGAGCGTGTCGCTGAAGTACACGTGATGTTTGACGGCGGCCCGGCCCGCCTGCCAAGCCAGCGTGGGTGTAGGAGAAGCGTCGTTCGCCCCGTCGGCCGGCGTGGGGTAATACGCCGTCAGGGCCTGGGTCGTGAAGCTCCAGACATCGCCGGCATAGGTCGTGACACCATCCTTCTCGATCTCATCGACGCGCCACCAGTATGTGACGCCCGGTTCCAGCCCGGGAACGTGGTAGTACATGGTAAAGGGCAAGCGCGCGCCGACCAGGGCCGTCGGCCCGAGCTCGGGGCCGGTCCCGAGGTACACGTTGTGGAACTGTGCTGAACTTCCTGCGGTCCACCGAAGCAGGGGAGTTGTCACGCTGGCAGCGCCGTCGGGCGGATCGGGCTTATGAGCCTTCGGGCGGAAGGCAAGCTTCTGGATCTCGGCTTCGGCCAGAGCCCGGCTGTAGTACCGCACGTCGTCAATCGCGCCATCGACCCAGAGGTCGTAGCCCGGGTCCAGCCAGACGCCGAGGGCGAACCTTTCCGGATAGTTCCCACTGGCCTGACTGACCCACCGGATCGGGCCGCCCACGGACTGGGGACCGACCGAAACCGAGCCGTTCACGTAGATGGTTACATTGCGGCCGTCGTATGTGGCGGCCAGATGGTACCAGGTGCCGGTGTCGTAGATATTCGGCGTCTCGACATACTGCATGCCGGTCTCCGTTCGTATCGCGAGACCGAAATCCCGGCCGTTCTCGCCGTTCCAGCCGAAGTTGTACAGGAAGAACCCGCATTCATCGTCGCCCGTGTCGATGCCGTTGCCGACGAAGGAGCTGAAGTACGCGAATTGGTGGAGCTTGACCCAGCACGCCACCGTGAAACCGCCGGCCGGCATCAGCTCCTTGGGATAGACGCCCGGCCGGGTCCCGCTCCTTTCGGCGCACAGCACGTAGTCGTCGGCGCCGTCGAATTCCAGGGCCGCGCCCGAGAAGCCGTCGGTCCAGAGAGGCTCACTAATGAATCGGCCGTCGTAACCCTTCCCGGAGGAGTCGGCGGCAGTCGCACCCGCGCCTTCGTCGAGCTTCCACCAGCCGATCAGGTTGGGATCGCTCTGATCCTGGGCCCGGCCGGCCCGAACCGTCCCGAGTACCAGGACGGCAACGGTTGAGACAATGAGTATCCTGCCCATGGTGATCCTCCATTGCTCACGGCTTGATCAGTCGGATGTCGTCGATGAAGATCTGGCCGGCGCCGCCTGTCTTGGGATTAGCTTTGTCGCCGAGGCCGAGGGTGATCTTCTTGATCTTGGCCAGGTTCACGCCGGTGAAGCTGCTCAGCGGGATCTTCCATTCAGTCCACTTGGCGGCGCCGATAACGGCCGCATCGGTGTTGATGACGGTGGCGGTGCGGTTGGAGGCGTCTTGGATCGCCAGATACAGCGGCGCCGGACCGTTGCCCAGTCTGCCTCGGACGAACAGGACCAGCGTGTTGACCTCGCCGACGGTCCAGTCCTGCGCGGTGGCGAACTCGCGCTCGGCCTCGCTGAAGAAGGGCGTCTTGACGTTGTTGTAGTCCAGGGGCATCGACTGCTTGCCGCCGTGGACAATGGTCTGCTCGGCGAAGGGGGCCTGCGGATTGCCCACCGTCGAACCGCTGAGCCCGTTGGTGTAGCCGTCGATCCAGGTATCGAAAATCGTGGTCTTGGCCGCCATGTCATCCGTATAGCTCTCGAAATCATCGACGCGCCGGTACGTGGTGAAGCTCCAGACCGGCCCGGCCTTGGTGCCACCCGCCGCGAGAAGCTCATCCACCGCCCAGTAGTAGGTCGTGGCCTCGGCCAAAGCACCCGGCGTGAAGGTGGGGTCCTTGGCCTCACCCTTATCCGCGCTCGCGGCCCGCTGTTTGACCGCGTCGAGATTGTCGCTGAGGTACACATGGTGCTTGATAGCCATCTGGCCCGGCTGCCAGACCAAAGTGGGACTGGGCGCGGCGTCCTTGGCGCCGTCGGCTGGATTGGGCTGGTAGGCCGTGGCCGCCTGCGTGGTGAAGGACCAGACGTTGCCGGTGTGAATGGTGGTGCCGTTGGCCTCGATCTCGTCGACCCGCCAGTAGTAGGTCACGCCGGGCTCCAAGCCGGGAATGTACCAGAACATGGCGATGGGCTGCTGCTTGCCGGCCAGATCGGTCGGGCCGAGGTCGGGGGTCTTGCCGATGTAGACATTGTGGAGCGTGGCGGTATCACCGGCGGTCCAGCGAAACAGCGGCGTCGTGATG
Organism: uncultured Pirellulales bacterium; assembly: GCA_964354535.1. Lineage (GTDB taxonomy): Bacteria > Planctomycetota > Phycisphaerae > Sedimentisphaerales > Anaerobacaceae > PLanc-01. The sequence continues at coordinate 8,152 of CAYHAJ010000254.1, read as the reverse complement.
CCGACCGCCCCGTTGACCGGCTCGGGCTTGCGCGCCTGGACCTTGGGCGGGACGAGCTCCTTCACGTCGGCCGCCGACAACCCGCGATTGTACAGTCGCGCGTCGTCGATCCGCCCGGCCAGATACAACGTTGGCGGGCTCGTGTCTCGGCCCGCCCCGAGTAGAAGGCGGCCGCCACTGGTCTCGATCTTGCCGGTCGTGGCACTATCGGCCACCGGCACGGTGTCCAGATACACGACCTTGATCGTACCGTTGTAGGTCGCGGCCACGTGGTGCCAGTCGCCGTCGAACAGAGCTGTCGTCGTATTGGCGCCGGTGGCGAACCAGGGCACGAGGGTTCCCGTCGTCTTGAAGCCGAGTTGTTTCGAGGTCCCGTTATAGTAGAGGGCGAAGGTGTCGATATTGGGTCCGCCCCGCATAATGATGCCGGACCAGTCGGGATAGGTGAAATCGCCCCGCGCCTGGACCCAAGCCGCCAGGGTCACCGCATCCGTAAGATTGAAAGCCGGTTTGGTCCCGCAGTCGATGTAATCGCCCGACCCGTCGAGCAGGACAGCCCCGCCGCGAAAGCCCTCGGCCCACGTCGCGTCGCCCTGGAGCTTGCCGTCGTTGCCGCCGACGCTGTCCGTGGCGACCTGGCCGGTCCCATCGTCCATTTTCCAGTGGGACACCAGGCCGGTCGCAATGTCGGCCCAGGCGGTGGATAGGGATATCATGGATAAGGCAAGGACAACCAGAATGCTCCGATACGTGTGCGTGCTCATATCGATCCTCCTTCATAAGGTTTTGGGCCGTAGGTGTACAGGCCGCTCGTATGGATACAGTTATAACAGTTTTCCGCCGGGGAATTCAAGCAAAACCACCGAAGGGTATGTGACTATGTTTATCTGGGGACCCAGGCACACCTTGTCATGCTGAACGAAGTGAAGGGGTCCCCCAACGCAATGATTCGCGTTGGGGGGCCCCAAGCATCCGGGCACCGCAGGAAATGTCATCACCAGATTGAGGGTAGATGTCCATCCGTACCCAGATTCGTCGCTATTGCTCAGGATGACAGAACAAATGTGCAGTCGCCATCCCGGCGGAGATACCCTTTGTTCGGGCTTGTGCGATTCTTGCGGAAGGCGTATCGTGTAGCGAAATCACAAGGGGTGACGACGTATGAAGACGAAAGCAGGACGCGCCGCCGTCGGCGTTCTTCTCTTGGGGGGGCTTACGGGTTCGATTTCGCTGGGCGAGGTGTGCAACGTCAAGGTGGTCACTGATGCCGCGCCGGACTACTCCGACATGGAAAGCATGATCCATAGCATCACGGCCGCGTGGCCCAGCCCCGAGGAGAAGTGCTGGGCCATGTTCTACTGGAACCACATTGCCCGGCGGCAGACAAACCCGATGAATCTGCACGGCCTTGAGTGCACCGACCCGATCCGGCAGTTCAACGACTACGGCTACACCATGTGCAGCACGGTCGCCGGGATCAACTGCTCGATCTGGGACGCCATGGGCTACCCGACCAAGTTCTGGGATATCTCGCTGCACACTGTCCCCGAGGTGCAGTACGGCGGCCGCTGGCACATGTATGACAACAGCATGTCCGCCCTGTACACCTTGTGCGACGGCACGACCATCGCGGCGGTTGAGGACATCGGCAAACCGGGCGGCTGCGAAGTCTCCGGCGGGCGCGTCGAGCCGGGACACATCGCCCGCTATCACTGTCTCAACAGCAATGGCAACAACAGTTTCCTCACCGGGGCGGATTGTCCCCGCGACCTCGCCCAGGAATATCGCTGCTTCAATCCAAACGGCCTGAAGTACCGCTACTATTACTATAACTGGGATCGCGGCCACCGCTACATCCTCAATCTCCGGGAGAATGAAGTCTACACGCGTTACTACAGGAGTTTGGGGGACACGCCCGAGTACTACGTGCCCAACCACGGCAAGGACCCCGAGAAGACCAATCCGCGCTACCACATTCGCGGCAACGGCGTTCGCGTGTTCAAGCCTGCACTGACGGAAGCTGCTCTGCCGGAAGCGGCGCACAGCATTTCGGGCTGCCAGGCTGTCAGTCCGAGCGGCGTTGTTCCTTCCCAGGCCGGCGCGCCCGGGGAGATCGTCTTCAAGGTCCAGGGGGCCAATGTCATCACACATGTGCGGATCAAGGCCGGTTTCGTTCGGAAGGCTGTTGAGGATGCAGTGAGCGTCTCGACGAGCACGACCAATGGGTTGACGTGGAAGGAAGCCTGGAAAGGCGAAGGCGTGGGCGATGTCCCGCTGGACCTCGCCCTGGGCCAGGAGGTCAACGGCGCGTACGATGTCCTGGTCAAGGTGTCGCTGGCGGGCAAGGCCAACGCCGCCGACGCTTGTCTCAAGGAAATCGAGTTCGAGACGACCACCAATCTTAACAGCAAGACCCAGCCGCAACTCCTGCTGGGCAAGAACACGATCTACGTGGGCACGGGCGAGCAGACCGAGTCCATTGTGGTCTGGCCGGACCTGCAGGGTGAGAACTACAAGCCCTACGTCGTCGAACAGAAGAACATCGCGTCCAAAACCAAGCACCCCGGCTACCAGGGAGTTATGTACGCGGCCAAAGCAAAGGAAGATGCCTATGTGGTCTTCAAGGTCGATGCCCCGACGGACATCACGCGCATCAACTACGGCGGGCGCCTCTACAACCGAGCGCCGCAATCCCACCTCGACCTGCTGCACTCCTTCGATGGCGGACAAACATGGAAGAAGAGCTACTCGCTCGACAAGACCACGCCGCCCTGGGACGTGATCCACTATGAGACCGCGACGGATATTCCGGCGGGGACGAGGTCGGTGCTCTTCAAGTACCTGCTCCACGGTTCCGCCGCCGGGACGGATGCGTGCAGTCTCTACAGCGTCCGCATGGAGGTCAACCACAAGCTGCCGGTGGCGACCTTCCGGCCCATCGACGTCACGTTCGACTGGAGCGAAGTGCAGAAGGACTATTCGCTCGTCCGGCGCAGCCACACGCAGCGTATTGCGCAAGTGCCCGCCCGTTACACCATCGACGTGGGGGGCGCGGACCACCCCGTCGTGGACTCGCTGCAGGTGAGTCTTGTAGGGGCGGCCCCCCGTGGCCGCCCTGAACCGCAAGGGCAGGCACGGGGGCCTGCCCCTACAGACGGCAAAGACGCCGGTGGCGAGAAGTACATCGACCGCTGGGTCCGCTACGGCAAGAACCTGGCCGCGGGCAAGAGCTACACGGTTTCTGTGCCTTCCGGCAAGCAATGGGGGGCGGGCGATCCGAACGGGACCAAGCTTACGGACGGCGGCGTCGGGCCAGACTATGCCGGCGGGATCGGGCCACGGTACGGCCTGTGCTGGGATAAAGGAGCGAACCCGGTCGTCACGTTGGACCTGGGCACGGTCCAGCAGTGCGGGGCGTTCCGTATCCATCTCAGCGCGGGCTGGCCCTGGTGGGATGCTCTCAAGGGCCAGGTCAAGGACAAGATCGAGATCCTCACGTCGGTAGAGGGGCAGCCGTACACCAGCCGGGGCTTCTTGGATCTGAACCTGCGGCGCAAGGACATCCCGATCAACCACATGCTGCCCGACGACGAGACCGCCACCGGCTTCCTCTATGCCTTAACCCCGCCCGAACCGGTGGAGGCCCGCTATGTCCAATACAAGATCACACCGCAGCGGACGCTGACGGTCAGCGAGATCCAGGTCCTTGACTCGATTCAGTATGAGCCGTTCGATCTGCGAGTCACCTTGCCTGTCCGATGAGAAGGAGTAGATAACATGCGTAAGGCCCCTTTGCCTCTCTTCATCGCTGTGCTCATAGCCGTCCATGTAGGATGGGCTTCAGCCCATGCGGAAAACATAGGCATAGCCGGACAAGAGCAGCATGGGCTAAAGCCCATCCTACAAGCCTATGACATAGTGATCGCGGGCGGCCGGATCTACGATGGTTCCGGCGGGGCGCCGTACGTCGCGGACGTCGGGATCAAGAACGGCCGCATCGCCGCCATGGGGCAACTTCAACCGGGCACGGCCCGGGTCATTCCGGCCCAGGGCCTGGCGGTCGCTCCAGGTTTCATCAACATGCTGAGTTGGGCCACGGACTGTCTCCTGGTGGACGGGCGATCCCAGAGTGATATTCGCCAGGGCGTGACTCTGGAGGTCATGGGAGAGGGGGAGTCCATGGGGCCTCTGAACGACGCGATGAAACGAGACATGGTCCAAGCCCAGGGCGACCTCAAGTTCCGCGTGGAATGGACCACGCTGGGCGAGTACCTCGATACCCTCGTCAAGAAAGGTGTCTCGACCAACGTCGCCTCGTTCGTGGGCGCGACGACGGCACGGGTCTACGCCGTCGGATATGAAGATCGCGCCGCCACCCCTAAAGAACTCCAGCAGATGCGCGAGTTGGTGCGTACAGCGATGCAGGAGGGAGCCGTGGGGCTCAGCTCCGCACTGATCTACACTCCCGGCTCCTACGCCCGTGCGGACGAACTGACGGCTCTGGCGGAGGTGGCGAGCCAATTCGGCGGTTTGTACATCTCGCACATCCGCAGCGAGGGCGATCGCCTGCTGGAGGAACTGGACGGGCTGATCGCCACGGCCCGGAAGGCGAACATCGCCGCGGAGCTGTATCACATGAAGGCCGCCGGCCAAGCGAACTGGGGCAAGTGCGACGCCATGATCCAGAAGATCGAAAAGGCACGGGCCGAGGGTCTGCGCATCACGGCCGACATGTACACCTACACGGCGGGTGCCACCGGCCTCGATGCGGCCATGCCTCCCTGGGTCCAGGAGGGTGGACATCGGGCCTGGGTGACGCGGCTCCGCGACCCCGCGATTCGGCAACGGCTGTTCAGAGAGATCACCACGCCTGCCGGTGGATGGGAGAACTTCTATCTCCTGGCGGGCGCTCCGGAGAATATCCTGCTGGTAGGTTTCAAGAACGAGAAGCTCAAGCCGCTGATTGGCAAAACGCTCGCCCAGGTCGCCGCGCTGAGAGGGAAGTCGCCGCCGGAAACCATGCTCGATCTCGTCGTCGAGGACGACAGCCGGGTCAGCACGGTCTACTTCCTGATGTCGGAAGAGAACGTGAAGAAGCAGATCAAGTGTCCCTGGGTCAGTTTTTGTTCGGACGCAGGCTCTCTCGCTCCCGAAGGAGTCTTCCTCAAGTCGAGCACGCACCCCCGCGCCTACGGGAATTTCGCCCGGCTGCTCGGTAAATATGTCCGCGAGGAGAAGGTCATCCCCCTGGAAGAGGCCATCCGACGCCTGACGTCGCTGCCGGCGCAGAATCTCAAGCTGGACCGGCGCGGGAGACTGGAAGAAGGATACGCCGCCGACATCGTCGTCTTCGATCCGGCCACCGTAAGCGACCATGCGACCTACGAGAAGCCGCGACAGTACGCGACAGGCGTTGTCCATGTATTCGTCAACGGAACCCAGGTCCTCAAGGACGGCGAACACACCGGCGCCAAGCCGGGACAGGTCGTGCGCGGACCGGGATGGAAACGACCGCGCTCGCAGTAACGCTGTAGGGGCAACCCCCTGTGGTTGCCCTAAGGATGGGCGGGCACGGGGGCCTGCCCCTACGTGGGCCCTTGCGGGCACACTACGAACGGTCTATTTGGAAAGGAGAGTGCTATGCGTTGGAATCACCGTGGTTTTCCGGTGGCGGCATTGTTCACCGTTCTGTTCGGGGGCTTGGGAGTAACGGCGGCCTCGGAGCCGCAGAATGTCGCGACCGCACATTATGTCGTCGATCCTACGTGGCCCCGGAAACCGGAGCACCTGACGTGGGGCCAAATGCCCGGCATTACGATAGACACCCGGGATCGAATCTACATCTCCACGCGCAGCAGCCCGGCGGTGCAGGTCTACCGGACCGATGGGGCCTTCGTGCGGGCCTGGGACATCAAGGATGCGACCGGCGCGCACTTCATCCGCGTGGACCCCGAGGGGAATATCTGGACCACGGACATCAAGAGCCACCTGGTGTGCAAGCACAGCCCCGAGGGCAAAGTGCTGCTGACGTTGGGCGAAGCCGGCCGGCCCGGCACCGATGAAAAGCACTTCGCCAGACCCACGGACGTGGTCGTCCTGCCCACGGGCGATATCTTCGTCTCGGACGGGTACGACAACCGACGGATCATCCACTTCGACAAGACCGGCAAGTACATCAAGCAATGGGGCGAAGCCGGCACCCAGCCGGGCCAGTTTGCCCTGCCGCATTCGATCGTGGCCGATAGCCGCGGCCGTCTCTACGTCGCCGACCGCGAGAACGCCCGTATCCAGGTCTTTGACACGAGCGGCAAACTGCTCGCGGTCTGGACGAACCTCATCGCCCCCTGGGGCCTCTTTATGACCAAGAACGATGAACTCTGGGTCTGCGGCTCCTCTGCAGTGCGGGCGTCCGGTCCGCCCACGGGCGCAGCCGATCCTCGTGCCGAGGCTGTCCGGCCCGTACCGCCCGGGCAGGCCGCTCGCGAGGCGCCCAGTGAATGGGCGGTCCTTCCGCCGCCGGACCAGATCGTGATGAAGCTGAGCCTCCAGGGGCAGGTGCTCCTGCGCGTGCCGCTGGTGAAGACCCCGACGCCGCCGGGAAAGGCCGGGGAACTTGACTGGGCTCACGGCATCGCCGTCGATTCGCAAGGCAATCTCTACCTCGGCGACATTCAGGGCCAGCGGGCGCAGAAGTTCTCCCGGAGACCATGATCCCGTTCCCGGCTTGAAAAGCAGGTATGTCCTTGCGACAATGGCTCCAGGGCCGGAGAGGGCTGACGTGGCAGGGACGGTGCATGAGTGACGTCACACGCATCCTGAACGCCATCGAACGGGGGGACGCTCAGGCTACGGACGAACTTCTGCCGCTGGTCTACGAGGAACTGCGCCTGCTCGCCGCCCAGAAGCTCTCCCATGAGCCACCCGGCCAGACCCTGCAAGCGACGGCTCTGGTCCATGAGGCGTATCTCCGGCTCGTGGGAGAGCCTGGCCCCGCGCAGGCGGGGCAACCCCAGGGTTGGAACAGCCGGGGTCACTTCTTCGCCGCGGCGGCCGAGGCCATGCGCCGGATTCTGGTGGAGAACGCCCGTCGGCGAAAGAGCTCCAAACATGGGGGAGACCGCCAGCGGATTGAGCTGACGGAGGCGGAGCCTGCCCCGCCCGTACCTGGCGATGATCTTCTGGCTCTGGACGAAGCGCTGACGAAACTCTCTGCCGCGGAGCCTTCCATTGCCGATCTCGTGAAGCTCCGTTACTTCGCGGGCCTGACCATCGAGCAAGTCGCCGAGATTCAGGGCATCTCCCGGCGTTCGGTCATCGACCACTGGGCCTACGCCCGCTCCTGGCTGGCGCGGGAAATCGCCGGGGGCGGCCCGACGAGACCGGATTAAGAAAAGGGGACCTTCTACTTTTCCGCCCCCTCGGCTGGGTGGCACGGACAAGGGCCCCCAAACGCGAAAGGATGCGTTTGGGGACCCCATACCTGTTTGTCCGTGGGCCTGTCGGGCAGCAGGAAAAGTAGAATGTCCCCTTTTCCGGCGACCGCCGGATTTTTGCACATTTTTCTTCCTTTTCCGCTGCCCTGTCTGATCGCGGTTTTCGCACTGTATGTCGGAGAAGACCTATGGCCGAGCATGTGGCATCCGAGAGCCGAGAGAGAATCCGGGCGATCTTCTGTGAAGCCTATAAGAAGACAACTCTTCCGGAACGATCCCGGTATCTCGACGAGACGTGCGTGGTGGGGACCGCGTTGCGGGCGGAGCTGGACTCTCTGCTCGTGGCCCATGAGAAAGCGGGCGATTTCCTGGAGACCCCGGTATTTGGCCCCGGCCTGATTCCTGATGAGCCGGCGGTGACGGAGGGTCCCGGTACCGTCATCGGGCGGTACAAGCTCCTGGAAAAGATCGGCGAAGGCGGCATGGCGGTGGTCTATATGGCCGAGCAGACTGAGCCCCTCCGCCGCAAGGTAGCCCTCAAAATCATCAAGTTGGGCATGGATACCCGCCAAGTGATCGCTCGCTTCGAGGCCGAGCGGCAGGCCCTGGCCCTGATGGATCATCCCAGTATCGCCAAGGTCCTCGATGCCGGAGCCACCGAGACCGGCCGGCCCTACTTCGTCATGGAACTGGTTCAGGGTGTCTCCATCACGGAGTAC
>CAYHAJ010000253.1:0-18506 GCA_964354535.1 uncultured Pirellulales bacterium | reverse complement strand
AAGAAAGCCGCCCCCGCATGAAGCAAAGACAACCTGGAGCGATGACCCCAAGCCGCTGATCGGCGGAGGCAAGGAAGATATGCCGATACCGAACCTCGTCTTCTCCACCCGGAAAGGCTCGGGGGATTCGCTTGTTTTGGGGCTAGTTTGCCGCCCCAATATGGCGTTCCCTACCAAGTCGTTGCCGTTGCGCTAGCTTGCGTGCTCTACACGATATCACAGTTCTACACGGCTGATCAACTCTCAGAGACCGAAGCCAAGGAGCATGCTCGGCCACGATTGCGCTGCGTGGATGTCGTGAAGGCGCTGGGCAAGAGCCAAAACCTTAGAGCAAACATCTTTCGGTGGGACAAGAAGAAGCGGGCATATACGATATGGGACTACCATAACATGGATCCGGATCCAGCGAAGAATGTCCTCGAAATACCGCAGGGCCAGGGCTGCACAGGCCAGGCCTGGGAGTTGAAAAGGCAGATATGGGCTGAGCGCGCGGACATATTCGGATCTGGCCAGTACGCATTGCCAGCGGACCAAGAGGCCAAAATCAGTCCCCATCTTCAGTGGATCTGCAGCACGCCCATAGTCCATCCAAAGAAGAAGACCGTGATCGGAGTCCTCAATTTTGATGGCGACAAGGTCATTGTCAATGGAGGTCATCGGGACTTCATAATGCAGCACGCTGAACGTGTTGCTACGGAGCTAGGTTCGATATTGTCGCGCCTCTGATGCTTTTGGCACGGAGCCAGGAGGAACGGAAGGCCATCTGTCAGGGGAACTGAGGCCGTACGATCCGTGTCAGAAGACAAGTGCGGAAGTCGCAGGTGGGAAGGGGGGAATTAAAGGGGTCCGGTACTTTTTCTCCGCGGAATTAAAGGGGTGCGGTACTTTTTCTCCGAGGTCTCCCCCCGCCCGCGCGGGGGCGGGCTGTGTCTCCGTGGTGGAAGAGCAGTAGGCGGTAGTCGGTGAACCGGGGATTCAGAATCCGGGGTCGGGGGTCAGCTACGGCCTGCAGCCTACTGCCTCCGGCCTATTGTCCCGAAGAATTCTGGTAGCCGTTCGGGGAATCCTTTGGGATAATCGGCCGAGTGACTTTACGCGTGCAGGAGGTTCTTCATGACACGGACACTTCTACTCACCGCGTTGTTCACGGTGCTGCCGGCGGGCACGACCGGTGCGGTGGGCGCGGGGCCGGAGCGCGCCACGCTTATCACCAACGGTCGCATCGTCGATGGGGCCGGCAATCCCTGGTACCGGGGCAGGGTGCTGATTCGGGGCGACCGGATCGAGGCCGTGGGACCGAAGGTCCAGGCCGAGGCCGGCCGGACCATCGATGCGGGCGGGCGGGTCGTCTGCCCGGGCTTCATCGATGTCCATAACCATTGCGAAAAAGGCCTGCTGGAGTTCCCGGACGGCGAGCAGGTGGTACGGCAGGGCGTTACCACCCTGGTCGGTGGGCCTTGCGGCGGGAGCGTGGTGGATCTGGGAGCCGCACTGAAACAACTGGATCGCCTGCCCCTGGGCCCGAACGTCTGCCTGCTGGCGGGTTTCAACTCCATGCGGAGCCGGTGTATGAAAGGTTCCCAGGCCCGGCCCGCGACCGAGGAAGAAATCCAAAAGATCTGCGCCCTGATGGAAAAGGCCATGCAGGAAGGGGCGGTCGGGATGTCCACCTCGCCGAAATACGCCCCCTTCACGGTGACCGCCGAAATGATCGCGGCGGCCAAGGTCGTCGCCCGCTATGGCGGGGTCCACATGTCCCACATTCGCGAGGAGGGCCGGGGCGTGATCGAAGCGGTCGCGGAGCTGATCCGGGTCTCGGAAGAAAGCGGTGTCCCGGGCGACATCTCCCATCACAAGGTCACGGGCCTGGAGGTCCGCGGCCAGAGCGTGACGACGCTGCGGATGGTGGACGAGGCGCGAGCCCGGGGCCTGGATATCACGCTCGACCAGTACCCGTATACCGCCTCCAGCACGGGCTTCAGCGTTCTGCTGCCCACCTGGGCCAAAGCCGAGGGCGCCAAGACCATCGCGACCCGGTATGCCAACGATCCGAACTACCGGGCCAAGCTGCGGCAAGACATCGTGGATATCATGATCCACGACCGGGCCGCGGAAGACCCGGCCCGGATCGTCGTCGCCCTTTGCAGCTTCGATCCCTCCCTGAACGGCAAGAACCTGCGGCAGATTCTCGAAGGACGGGGCACGCCGGCCACGACCGCCGAGGCCGCCGACCTTGTCGTCCAACTGAACGCCCGCGGCACCATCTCCTGCGTCTACCACAGTATGGATGAGGCCGACGTCGAGCGCATCATGCGGCATCCGGCCTGTATGATCGGCTCCGACGGGACCGTGCTCGAATACGGCAAAGGGGTGCCCCATCCCCGGTCGTACGGCACCTTCCCGCGCATCCTGGGCGTGTACGTGCGGGAAAAGAAGGTCCTGCCGCTGGAGGAAGCCATCCGCAAGATGACCTCCCTGTCGGCCCAGCGTATGAACCTGCACGACCGGGGGCTGCTGCGGCCGGGGATGATGGCCGATCTCGTGATCTTCGATCCCGACCGCATCAGCGACCGTGCGACCTTCACGAACCCGCATCAATATCCCGATGGCATCGAATACGTCTTCGTGAACGGCAAGATGGTCGTCGAGCGCGGCGCCCTGACCAAAGAACGCCCCGGTCGGGCCCTCCGCGGCCCCGGCGTACGAAAATAGGTCGCGGATGAAGATGGTGCGCGGTACGCACCCTACGGGCTGAGAGGTTGGGTGCCACGCCCAAACTCGTTTGAGCGTGTCTTCCGATACGAAAGGAGCGGACCCAGGCCCGCATGGACAAACGAGTTTGTCCATGGCACCCCGAGAACGTGAGTTGCTCACACACCTTCTCAGTTGCCCGTACTGGGCCGGAGGCGCGCCGAGCCCGGCAGGTCCCGCGTGCGCGGGCTGTTCCGGCTGAAGGCCGCGAGCCGGTTCCAGACTGCCGGCATTTTCGTCTCGATCATCTCACGCACGGCGGGCGAGAGATTCTCGCCGCTCATCGGCACGCACTTGACATACTCCCAATCGAAATGACCGGGTTCTCGGCCATATTTGTACTCGTAGGTAAAACCGCCGCCTTCGGCCAGCTTCACACCCGCCAGCGAAGTGCTGGGCACAGAAATATAGAATTCGTCCACGCCAAGAGCGGACGCCTCGCGTTTCTCGAGGAGAAGTCCTGACCGGACAAGGGTCTCGTAGAGCTGCTTGGCCGTCAGCTCCGCCGGGTCGATGAACGACGGATGTTCGAGAATGAGACTCTTGTAAGGCTCCGCGCCATTAGGATCGCGGAAATTGTGCAGCCGTCCCAGGGACGCCGCGATTTCATCCTGATAGAACGGAAAGTGGGTGCAACCCAGGATGACGGTACCGATCGGCTCGGAGTCGTCGCTGCGGCGATAGGATTCCAGCAGGGAGGTGGTATGATAGCGGATGTAGTTGTCCACCGAGTTGAGCCGCCAGGTGGCGGGCTGCTCGACATCGCCGAGAAGTCCCGCGGTCTCAAAGGCGTATTGTGCCACGAGGGCTGGATCGATGGGCGCTGCCTGGCTGCCCACGGCGGGACCACGGTAGTCCGCGAGCGCAGCGGTCTCGGCCGAGCGAATGTAGGAGGGGTCGCCCTCGATGGCGCCGGCCAGACCATGGCACCCTTGTTGAATGACTCTGGGTGACCTGATCCTCACCCGGCCCGCCTGCCGTTCAATCGCCCGGAGATACCCTTCACTCTGGCAGGTCCCAACGGTGGCGAGTACGGCGACAGCGCCTCTGCCGCTCTGTGCGGCGATCGCGCGAACGGCGCCGCCCGCGCCAACCTCAACAATGCCAATGATGGGAACCGGCAACTGCCATTTCTTGAGAGCCGCGGTGATGGTTTCCAGCCCATACGCCGTCGCCGTATTGCAGGCGATGACGATGGCCTTCACCGGGGGCTTGTCCTGTCGCGGCGTGGGTGCCGTCGCGGACGGCCAATACCGCTGGCCGAGCAAGAACACCACGTCCCGCAGGATCAGCTCCCGCAAAAAGTCTGTCTTCCCCGCAGAGGAGTAGTCCCCATAGGGCATATTGGCCTGATCGCCGAAGTAGACGAAACGCTCGGACTCGAAATCGGGCCGGCCGTCCGGTCCGGGCCGGTGCGTGACATTGTCGAAGGCATCCAACTGCAGGATCGCGGCCAGAACGGTGAGTCCTCCAATCCCCGAATCAAACACCCCGATGGGAAGCTCCTGCGTCCCGGTCGCGTAACGGTCAAAAGGCACGGCCAGGAGTCCGGATTGGCCCTGTTCGACGATTTCGACCAGCGAACCTGTCTTCTGCCTGATCCCGCGATCCCCGGGTGCGGTACCAGCAGAGAGCAGTACCATGCCGGACATCAGCACCAGCAGTTTCAGCAAGTAGCTTTTCATGAACGCCCCTCGGCCCGTTACTTGAAGATGTGTCCTGATTGCCACTACCCAGAGAATTGTACTTCCTCGGCAGCAAGAGTACCAGGGGGCGTGACAATGTCAGGTGCTCTTGGGGAGCAGACACCCAAACGCCGCTTGAGCAAGGGGTGTATCGGCGTGCCTTGAGGGCGAGAAAGGCGTTGACGTAGGCGGCCGCGACGGCTTTCATGATCTGATGACAGGCAATATTCTCACCGAATGGTCCGTCTGTATTCAACCGGGAGCTACGTGCACTTGTCGGCTTCCCGGATGGTGCTGGATTCGCTGTAGAAATGGAGAAACGAGAGAATGACCAGATGTCCCCGATGGACCTGCGCGACGGAGCGGTGCAGGCGGAATGTCCTGCTTCGGCTTGTTCTTCTGGGCCTTATCACCTGTTTCGCTGCCACCGATGGGGCGGCGGCGAACGCAAAACCCTCCCTGGAGGTAGCGTTGGCGCAGCTTAAGGTTCCCCCCGATTGGTTTGATGCGGTGAAGGTCCAGTACGATACGAACCAGCCCTGGAAAGACGCACGCCTGGAAGTGCGGCGGCTGCTGTCTCTGAACAAGAATCGTGAGGCGATCAAACTCACCGTCCTCTACGTCCGCAAGGGCGACATCGGGGATGGGCACGAATACCCCATGTATCTCTACCTGGGCGGCGAGTATGCCTGGGCCGTGCAGGAGTATCGCAAGCGGCTGGCGTCCCGTCCCCAAGGACGCACGCATGAGTATCTCTCCCTGGCGGCCTGCTATCGGCATTTCGGCCTATATAAAGATGCGCTGGAGTTGCTCGACGTGGCGGCGCAGCGGTTACCCGATCCCCCCTGGCGCATTGCCCAGGAAGCCGACATCTGCGACTATCGCGGGGATCTGTACGCGGAGATGGGGGACCTCGCGCAGGCCACCCAGCAGTACCAGAAAGCCATCGCCTTGTATCCGACTTCGAATCAGCCGTATGGCCGCCATTTGCTCCACCGACGCGCGGCCAAGGTCCAGTCCAAGCTGGACCTGTTGGCCATGGCCGCGATCGAATCCGGCAAATTGCGGGACGGCACGTACACGGGCAAGTCGCTGGGGTACGTGGGCGACGTCACCGTCACGGTCACGATCCGGGAAGGCAAGATCACCGATGTCCGGGTCCAACACGAGGAGAAGATCGACCAGAACGCCACGACCATTATCCCGCAACGCATCATCGCCGCACAGAGCCTGAAGGTGGACGGCATTACCGGTGCGACGGTCACCTACGATGCGATCATCGATGGAGCTCTCCAGGCACTGAAGAAAGCGGGACTCCAGTGACGCAGCCACAACGGCCGTTTCGCAGCGCCAACCTCTTCTTGCCCTTCTCGACCCAAGGCACCGGTGGGCGACGGTGGGCCACGGTCCTGCTGGGGAAGGTCGGCCTGACGTGGCGCTGCTCCCCGGTACGACGCGTTACGCAGGTTCTCTGTTTGGCGCTGTTCAGTTACCTCTTCTTCTATGTCGCCTGGCCTTATGCCGCGGTCTTCACCGCAAGCACTCTGGAAGACAAGGAACGGCTGCCGGTCGAGGTCTTCCTCTGGCTGGACCCGTTGGTGGGGTTGACCACCGCGGTGGCCGCCCGACACTGGAATGTCGCCTTGCTCGGTTTGGGTGGCATACTGCTGGTGTGCCTGTTGGTTCCCCGCGGATTCTGCGGGTACGTCTGTCCCCTGGGCACGCTCATCGATGGCGTTGACTGGCTCCTCGGCCGACGCCTCACGAGCTGGCGGGTCCAACGTCCGGGCGGGTGGGTCCACCTGAAATATTACCTGCTGACGGCCGTGCTCAGCGGGGCCTTATGCGGAGTGCTTCTATCCGGTTACGTGGCCGCGCTTCCGGTCCTGACGCGGGGACTGCTCTTCACGGGCGGACGACTGCAACTGGGATTGCTGAAGGGATGGAGTCAGGTCGGACCGGCGCCGTGGAGCGTGTACCTGTCACTGCTGCTATTCGCCACGGTGTTTCTCCTGGGGCTTTTCGGGAAGCGCTTCTGGTGCCGGTACGTCTGTCCCAGCGGGGCGGTGTTCTCCGTGTTCAGTCTCCTGCGGATCGGGGAACGCAAGGTGGAGGCCGCGTGTATCCACTGCGGGAAATGCCGCGCGGTGTGCCCGTTCGACGCGATCCAGCCGGATGACACGACACGCACCCGGGACTGTGCCTTCTGCCAGACTTGCGGCGGCGCGTGTCCGACTCACGCCATCAAGTTCGTCACGCGCTGGAATCGCGACAAGCTGAAGGAGCCCCCCGATCCGCCCGGTGTCCTGCGCTCCCTGTCCCGCCGGGGCTTCCTTGCCTCCAGTGTTGGGGGTATGGGGGCAGCGCTGGGTATACGAACGGGCCCGAAGACACGACTTTTGCGACCGCCGGGCAGCGTCCCGGAAGCGGAGTTTCTCGACCTCTGCATCCGCTGCGGGGAGTGCTTCAAGGTCTGCCCCGGACCTGTCTTGCATCCGGCGGGGCTGGAGTTTGGTTGGGAAGCGTTGTGGACCCCCGTGGTCGTGCCCTCCCATGCCGGCTGTCACCAGGACTGCAACTTCTGCACCCAGGTATGTCCCACCCATGCGATCCGGCCCCTGTCGCTGCCGGAGAAACGCAAGACCTCCATCGGCTTGGCCGTCGTCAACACCAAGATATGTCTGCCCCACGCCGGGCAACGGGATTGTCGGCTCTGTTTCGAGGAATGTGAGGCCGCCGGGTATCACGCGATTCAGATGCGGCCGATCAAGCTCGCCCTGGGCGACATCCCGCCGGGCGTGGTCTCCGAAGCGGAGCTGGAGGCCATGGGCTCGATTGAGGCACCGTTTGTGGATTCCGCCGCTTGCACGGGCTGCGGCCTGTGCGAGTACCGCTGCCATACCACCTACACCAAACAGGCGCACGTTCTCCCGGCGAGTGCGATTCGGGTGGTACCGCAGTGACATGATCTATGGACGAATCACAGTTGTCGGCAGAACGATGGTCGGTTTTCTGGTGGTGAGAAATTGAAAGGACTGCTCATGCCTCGTAGGTGTTGTGTCGTTGTGTTGGCCCTCACGTTGACAACCGCCAGCTTCAGTTGGGGGGCGCGCCAGCAGCCCGCCCCGAAGATCGAAATCCTGCAGCCCAAGACCGGCCAGGCGCTGGGCGGCATGGTGGACGTGCGACTGAAGCTGCCGGCGCAGCTCTCCGGCCCCGTGTACGCGGGCTTGGGCGGTCCTCCGTGGGCGAAGTTGGAGCGAGTCAATGATGCCAACGAATGGGGAGCCCTCCTGGACTCGAAGATGGTCCCCAACGGCCCGCAGAAGCTGATCGTCAAGACGTTCAACAAGCGATCCGATGTGGCCCTTGACGTGACAGTCCGGAATCCCCTGCAGGTGTACTTCTCCGACCTGCACAGCCACACGGGTTACTCCGACGGCGTCCTGCTGCCCACCGTGGCCCATGACTATGCCCGCCACGTGTCCAAGCTCGACGTGTTTACGCTGACCGACCATCTGGAGTACGTGGACGACACGGAATGGCTCGATACGCGCGAGGCCGCCTGGGACGCCAGTGAAGATGGGGAGTTCGTGAGTATTCCCGGCCTGGAGTGGACGACGAAGATCGGCCACATCAACATTTTCGATCCCCCCTCGAACCGCTGGCCCAAGGACCTCGCCGGCTTCTACCAAGCCGCCGCCGAGGCGGGCGTGGTCTGCAAATTCAACCATCCCGGCGACGGCACCAAGGTCTTCGAGGGACTGGCGTATTCGGAGACGGGCGACCAGGCCGTGGAATTGATGGAAGTCCGCCGGGCCCCCGAGGAGCAGGCATACCTGTTGGCTCTGAAACTCGGCTGGCACATCGCCCCGGACGGCTCCGACGATACGCATGGCCCCACTTGGGGCAGCCGGTTCGCCTGGTCCGGCATCCTCGCTCCCGGTCTTTCGAAGCGGAATATTCTGGACGCCCTCAAGAACCGGCACTGCTATTCCACGCTGGACCGGGACTGTATTTTGCGGTTCAAGGTCAATGACGCCGTCATGGGGGACATCATTCCGGAGCCGGTCAAGACTATAGACGCCGTGGTGACGGTGAGCGATCCCAATCCCGGTGACACCATCGCCAGGATTGAGCTCTTTGAGGATGGGAGCGTTGTTCAGACGGATGAGCCGAACGCGAATCGCCGGCGCTGGACGATCAAGAGAACACCGCACGCGGGGAAGCACTACTACTTCGCCAAGATCACGCAAGCAGATGGCAACCTACTGTGGTCGGCGCCGGTCTGGCTGACTGTTGCTGAGCCGTGATACGCCCTCCGTGAGAGCGAGGCAAGGCAACTGTCCGTGAGCAAGGATACTCCGTCATGGAACGGTGCGTGGTACGCACCCTACGAACTGCGAACTAAGCCCGCGGGGTGTCCGCCGGAGTCTGCTTGGCAACGTTGAAGGCGTCGGTCACGATCTGCCAGTGCTTCTGGGTGGCCGTGATCAGCCGGGCGAGGACCACGCGCGTCTCGGGCGAGGCCTCGTCGGCCACCTTGAAGAATTCCTTCTCGAGCAGCGCACTTTCCAGATCCTTCGCCACCGCCAGCGCCACCAGGAGCGTGACCTGGGCCTGGCGGGCGCGGAGGATCTGCGCGCGGATATACTTGAGCGAGGACTCGACCGCCGCCGGGCGCGGCCAGCCGCCGGAACCCGGTCCTGTGGCGCTCCCGACCTCAGGCCCGAGCGACTCCAGCCAGTCGGCGTGACGCTGCTCGTCGTCGGCCAGCTTCAACCACAGGTCCTTGCGGGACGGCAGCATCGTGGCATAGGTCTGATAGAGTTCCTTCAAGGCCAACTCGTGGTCCACCAGCATTTGCGCAACGCTGCGGTTCTTTTCCTTCGACATGGCTGCTCCTTTCGTCGTCGGGCAGGCGTGAGAATCCTCCCTGACGCGGGGCTTGTCCTGGGCCGGTTCGATCTTGACACGTGGCGTCACGATAACACGGGCTCTCCTGAGTGTCAAGGACGAGGGGCGGGGTTGACTTGGGGACGGGCCGTGGGTAACCTGGAGACGTTGACACAACCTCTTTTGTTCCTCAGAAAGGAGCGGTGGTCGATGGCTCGACAGGTGACACGTCGTACGTTTCTCCGCCAGGTGGCAGTGACCGGTTCCGGTCTCATCATTCTCTCCGATCCGCGCTCGGTGCGCGGCGTGCCGGCAAATGAGAAACTCCACATCGCCGGGATCGGCGTGGGCGGACGGGGCGGGGCGGACATTCAAGGGGTGGCCGGTGAGAACCTGGTCGCCCTGTGCGACGTCGATGGCGTGCAGGCCGCCAAGACCTTCGAGAAGTTTCCCGCGGCCAAGCGGTACAAGGACTTCCGCAAGATGCTCGACGAAATCCATGGTCAGATCGACGCGGTGGTCGTCGGGACACCCGACCATACCCACGCGGCGCCGGCGGTCATGGCCATGAAGCTCGGCAAGCACTGCTACTGCGAGAAGCCGCTCGCCCACAATGTCTACGAGGTCCGACTCATGGCCCAGGTCGCCAAAGAGAAGAAACTCGTCACGCAGATGGGCACACAGATTCACGCCGAGCCCAACTACCCGCGCGTCGTGGAGCTGGTGCAGACCGGTGCCATTGGCTCGATCCGCGAGGTGCACGTGTGGCTCGGCGCCAACTTCAAGGGTCCGGCCACGCCGACGGATATGTCCCAGCCCGATCTCCCCGAGGAGCAGCCGCCCGTGCCCGCGACGCTCGATTGGGACCTGTGGCTCGGGCCGGCGGCCTATCGGCCTTACAGTCCGGCGTACGTGCCGGGCCGGTGGCGCGGCTGGTGGAACTTCGCGAATGGTACGCTGGGCGATTTCTTCTGCCACTATTGCGATTTGGCTTTCTGGGCCTTGAACCTGCGGTATCCGATCACGGTTGAGGCCGAAGGGCCGGTGCATCCCGAGAGTGCGGCGAAATGGACGATTGCCCGGCAGCAGTACCCTGCCCGCGGCGCGCTGCCGCCGGTGACGCTCACCTGGTACAACGGCGGCGGCTATCCGCCCTTCCTCAAAGAGAAGAATATCCCCACCGAGAAGTGGAATAGCGCGGTCCTGTTCCTCGGGTCCAAGGGAATGCTCCTGGCCGACTACAACAAGCATCTACTGTTGCCGCAAGAGCAGTTCCAGGATTTCCCGCGGCCCGAGCCTTTCATTCCGAAGTCCATCGGCCATCACAAGGAATGGATTCAGGCCTGCAAGACCGGCGGCCCGACCACCTGCAACTTCGAGTACTCCGGTCCTCTGGCGGAGGCGGCTCTGCTGTGCAATGTCGCCCTCCGCACCGGGAAGAAACTCGCCTGGGACCCCAAGAATCTCAAGGCAATTGGCTGTCCCGAGGCGGACGGCTTCCTGCGCCGCGAATACCGCAAAGGCTGGACGCTCTGAATCTATGATTTACTATTTACTATTTATGATTGAACGCGGCGGGCCCTGTTCGTAGTGTGCCCGTAAGAGCATAGAGGTTTGTAGTGTGCTCGTAAGAGCATAGAGGACATGAAAGACAACGCCACCCGGCCTCGACTGAATTAGCGTGGCTGGTGTACGAGGGACGTTGTGAGCGACGTCACGCGCATCCTGAATGCCATTGAGCGGGGCGATGGGCGGGCGGTCGATCAACTGTTTCCCGCGGTCTACGACCAGTTGCGCCGGCTGGCGGCCGTCAAACTGGCGGGCGAGAAGCCCGGCGGCGTGCTCCAGCCCACGGCCCTGTTTCACGAAGCCTACTTGCGGCTCCTGGGCGCCGAGGCCCAGAACTGGAAGAGCCGGACCCGTTTTTTCGCCGCCGCCGCCGAGGCGATGCGGCGTATCCTCGTCGATGAAGCGCGACGCCGCCAGTGCCGCAAGCGCGAGGGCGGCCGTCGGCGGGTGGACCTCGAAGAGGGCGATCTGGCCGTGGACGGACCTGCGGCGGATGTCCTGGCCGTCGACGAAGCCTTGACCGCACTGGCCGGGACCGACCCCGTCAAAGCCGATCTGGTCAAATTGCGGTACTTCGCCGGCCTGACCCTGGAGCAGGCTGCCGAGGCGCTCAACCTCTCTCCTACCACCGCCAAGCGACATTGGCGGTTTGCCCGGGCCTGGCTCTACAACCACATCGACGGGACGCCGTAATCAGGAAGTGTCAAGCGTGAAGTTTGAAGTTTGAACTGACGGGACTCGACCCTTGTCCCTTCCTGCTTGACACTTGAAACTTCTTCCTATGCCCTTACGGGCACACTACAAACGGAGATCGAAGCACGCACCACGTCAAAAATCGCAAGATTCTCTGAAAATCGTGGCCCGTTGCGCCCGTGAATCGCGCCATACTGGTAGAGGGTGGGGCAAGCGCATTGTCAAAGGAGCCGAACCGATGGATGCCGAACGAATTTTCCATGAGGCTGTTGACATCACCGATCCCGCGCAGCGCGCCGCCTACCTGGACCGGACCTGCGCGGGCGATGACCAACTCCGATCCCAGGTGGAGGCGCTACTCAGGGCTGATGCGCGGGCGGGCAGTTTTCTCGAAGCCCCGCCCGCCGGGGCCGGCGTGACCCTGGATCAGACCCTCCGCATCGATGGTCCCGGCACCTGCATCGGCCGGTACGAGCTTCTGGAGCTGATTGGCGAAGGGGGCATGGGACTGGTTTATCTGGCCGAGCAGAAGGAGCCTATCAGGCGTCGCGTGGCCCTCAAGATCATCAAGCCCGGCATGGACTCCCGGCAGGTGATCGCCCGCTTCGAGGCGGAGCGGCAGGCCCTGGCCCTGCTCGACCATCCGAATGTCGCCCACGTCTTCGACGCCGGCTGCACCGAGACGGGCCGGCCGTACTTCGTGATGGAGTACGTCAAGGGCCTCTCCATCACCCGCTACTGCGACGACCAACGGCTCACGATCGAGCAGCGGCTGCGGCTGTTCGAGCAGGTCTGCGAGGCGGTCCACCACGCCCACCAGAAGGGCATCATCCACCGCGATCTCAAGCCCTCGAACATCCTCGTCTGTGTCCACGACGACCGGGAGGTCCCCAAGATCATCGACTTCGGCATCGCCAAGGCGATCACGCAGCCCCTGACGGACAAGACCTTCGTCACCTTCCAGGGCCAACTGCTCGGCACGCCGGAGTATATGAGCCCGGAGCAGGTGGACCTGGCCACCCAGGACATCGACACCCGCACGGACATCTACTCGCTGGGTGTCATCCTGTACGAGCTTCTGGCCGGCGTCCTGCCCTTCGAAAGCGACGCCTTCGAGCGCGCAGGCCTGGCCGAAATCCAGCAGACGATTCGCGAACAGGAGCCCGCCTCCCCCAGCCTCCGCCTGACAACCCTGGGCGAGAAAGCCAAAACCATCGCCGCCAGTCGGGGCACGCAGGTCGTGCCCCTGGCCCGTCGCCTCCACCGCGAACTCGAATGGATTCCGCTCAAAGCGATGCGCAAAGACCGCTGCCGGCGCTACCGCTCGGCGTCCGAGATGGCCGACGACATCCGCAACTATCTCACCGGCCTCCCCCTGCTCGCCGGCCCCGAAACAACCGTTTACCGCGTCCAGAAATTCGTCCGCAAGCACGCCGGGTCGGTCGTCACGGTGGCGCTTGTCGCAGTGGCAATTGTCCTGGGTCTCGTTGTCAGCACGACCTTGTATTTTGCCGCAGACGAGGCAAGGCTGAACGAGGTTCTTGCCCGCAGCCGCGCCGAAAGAGCAGAAACGGTCGCCCAAGAGGAAAAGCAACTCGCTGAGGATCAATCGCAACTCGCCAAGACTGCCGCCGAAGCGCTGAGACGTGAGCTCTATGCGGCCAAGATGAATCTGACGCAGCAGGCCTGGGATCACAGCAACTTCGGGCGGATGCGTCAGTTGTTGAGGGAAACAGAGGCTTATCCGGGGCGCGGATTTGAGTGGTACTACTGGCAACGCCAAACTCATCTGGAACTTCTGACTGTCTACGGGCACGCCGAGGCGGTTATGGCAATCGCCTATTCCCCGGACGGTCGGCGGTTTGTCACAGGCGGTGATGATTTCAGGGCGAACGTCTGGGATGCAGCCAGTGGCAAGGAACTGCTCACACTCAAAGGCCATGGCGGCTCGGTCAGTGCCGTAGCCTTCTCCCCCGACGGCCAGCGAATTGTCACCGGGAGCTATGACAATACGGCGAGGGTTTGGGAGGCGAGAAGCGGCAAGGAAGTCCTGACGCTCAGAGGCCATAGCAATGGGATCACCAGCACGGCCTTTTCCCCCGACGGCCAGCGGATTGTGACCGCGAGTCATGACCAGACGGCCAGGATTTGGGAAGCAGCCAGTGGCAAACAGCTCCTTACCGTCAAAGGCCACGCCGGTATAGTCGACAGCGTAACCTTCTCACCAGACGGCCAACGAATTGCCACCGGCGGTCGGGATGGCACAGCCAAGGTCTGGGGCGCGGCGACTGGCAAGGAACTTATCACCCTCAGAGGCCACAGCGACCAGGTTTACAGCGTGGCCTTCTCCCCGGATGGCCAGCGGATCGTCACCGGCAGCTTTGATGGCACGGCCAAGGTTTGGGACTTAACAACCGGCAACGAAACCCTTACTCTGAGAGGCCACAACTCTGATGTCTCAGCCGTGGCTTTTTCCCCGGATGGCCAGCGGATAGTAACCGGCAGCTTTGATGCGGCCGCGAAGGTGTGGGACGCGGGGACTGGTAAGGATCTCTTCACCCTCAGAGGCCACAGCGATGAGGTCTGCAGCGTCGCCTTTTCCCCAGATGGCCAACGGATTGTCACCGGCAGTTTTGACAAAACGGCCAAGGTTTGGGAGGTGGCCAGTGGTAATGAAGTTATTACCCTGGGCCACGACCGTGCATGCACCGCCATCGCCTTCTCCCCGGGTGGCCGGCGGACTCTCACCGGCAGTAGGGATGGCACCACCAAGGTTTGGGAGACCGCCAGTGGCAAGGAGCTCCTTACCCTCACCGGCGACGGCGGCCCGGTCTACGCTATCGCCTTCTCCCCGGACGGCCAGCGGACTGTCACCGGCAGTAGGGATGGCACAACCAAGGTTTGGGAGAGCGCCACTGGCAAGGAAGAGCTCACCCTGAAAGCACACAAAACTATAATCCAAGCTGTGGCCATTTCCCCGGACGGCCAGCGGGTTGTTACCGGCAGTTGGGACCAGACGACCAAGGTGTGGGACGCGGCCAGTGGCAAGGAACTCTTTACGCTCACAGGCCACGCTCGAGACGTCCTATCCGTGGCCATTTCCCCGGACGGCCAGCGGATTATCACTGGCAGTCGAGATCGGACAGGCAAGGTTTGGGAAGCGATGAGCGGCAAGGAACTCTTTACCCTCAAAGGCCACAACGCCTGGGTCACAGCCGTGGGCTTTTCTCCGGATGGCCAGCGGATTGTCACCGCCAGTCGGGATGGAACGGCCAGGGTTTGGGAGGCGACCAGCGGCAATGAAATCCATATCCTGGCTCACAATCGTACGCTGTACACCGTAGCCTTTTCCCCAGATGGCCAGCGGATTGTCACCGGCAGTAACGATGGAACGGCAAAGGTTTGGGAGACCGCCAGTGGCAGGGAACTCCTTACGCTCACCGGCCACGACGGCCCGATCCAAGCCATTGCCTCTTCCCCGGATGGCCAGCGGATTGTCACCGGCAGTAGGGCGATGACGGTTAAGGTGTGGGAGACGGCCACCCCGCCGCAGGTGATAGATTGGGAGCAGGAAGACAAAGCCGCCGAAGAGCGTCTGGCCGTTGTGCGGCGTGAACGCGATGCTGCTGCCGAACGCGAAAGGGCCGTATATGGACTCAACGCCGAAAGTTGGAAGGTGATCAGCTTGCCCGATGGTGACCCCAATGCCTATCGCGTGGCTCTGGAGAAGGCACAGAAGGCACGTACTCTGGCACCAAATGATCTGAGCATACTCAATACGCTGGGTGTGGCACAATACCGCGTAGGTTTGTATGAGGATGCATTTAAGACACTGACTGCAATTGACAAAATACGGACGGACGCAGGCGAACCCGACGTTGCAGATGCGGCATTCATTGCGATGTCGCTGCATAGACTTGGGCGAAGCGAGGAAGCCAGAGCCGCCCTGAACCGGGTGCATGATTTGTTAAAGAACGAGCGTTTCGCTGACGACTCAGAGGTGAAAGCCTTTCTGGCGGAGGCGGAGGAGATGATCGAGGGTAAGAAGCCATGATGGGGGATACAGGCCCGCTATGGGGGTGTTCTGGTCAAGCGGGGGAGGTGGCCGGCGAGGCCGACGCGGTCGTCTTTGACGAGCAGTACGCCGTCGATGCCTTCGATGCCCATGACGCGTTCGAGGGCGGCATCTATGTCCTCAACCGTCTTGACGAGATTGCCCGCCTCGGTGGCGGCATCGGAAGGGCTGAGCGCGGGCAGGAAGCCGGGACCGGGCCAGTGATAGGTCGAATAGCGATGATCGCCCAAGCCCGCACGGGTTCAAGTCTGTCCTGCAAGACTACGGGGCTGGCGACCGGACGATCTGCTCGGACCGGCCGTGTCGAAGATAGTTGAACACGCGGATGTTCTTGACGGTGAGCGCCGAGTCCCCATCGTAGAGGACGGTGCCAGCACCGGCCCGCTGGCCGGCCGCTTTGGCAAAGTGTTCGATTCCCTTGAGGAACTCCGGTGTGAACGTCCGGGCGGACTTGATTTCCACGGGGTAGAGCTTGCCTGCCTCGCGCACGATCAGGTCCACTTCATTGCCGTGCGAATCGCGATAGAAGTACAGGTCGGGCCGAAGGCCCCGATTCAGGCGGGTCTTGAGAACCTCCAGGATGATCCAGTTCTCATATAGAGAGCCGCGCAGCGCGTCGCGGGCCGCTTGCTGGGGCGTCTCGATGGCGAGCAGGTGACAAACCAGCCCCGTGTCCGTGAAGAAGAACTTGGGGGCTCTTGTGACCCGCTTGCGGATGTTCTCGAAGAACGCCGGCAATTCGAAAATGACGAAGGAGGCCTTCAGGACGCTGATCCAGTCCTTGATCGTCGTGGAGGAGACCCCCACGTCGTTGCTCAGGGCCGTGTAGTTGACCACCTGACCGATCCGGCCGGCCAGCAGAGTCAACAGCGCCTGGAACCGGCTGAGGTCCTTGAGATTGATCAAGGCCCGAACGTCCCGTTCGAGATAGGTTTGCACATACGAGGCGTAGAACCTGCCTGGCTTCAGGCCGTGCTCATGCAGACCGGGGAACGCCCCCTTGACGATCAACTCATAAGGATCGTCCCAAGTACGGTAGTGGCTCAGCTCCTCCAACGAGAAGCCCATCAAGGTGAGAATCGCCGTACGGCCTGCCAAAGACTGCGAAACGGCTTCATGCAGTCTCGGCTGGTGGCTCCCGGTCAGAATGAACGACCCCCGTTTTCCTGACCGGTCCACAATGCCTTGGACGTACGACAGCAAGTCCGGCATGCGTTGGATCTCGTCAAGGATGGCCTCTTTGCCTAAATCGCTGAGGAACCCGCGCGGGTCGGCTTGGGCGGCGGCTCGGACGTCTGGGTCCTCCAGAGAACGATAGACCTTCTTCGGAAACACCATCTGCACCAACGTCGTCTTGCCGGATTGACGCGGCCCAAACACCGTGACGACCGGGTACTCTCTGGCGGCATCCTGCAACTCCGCAGTAATCTGGCGTTCGATCATGGGTTTCAGTATATGCCGTTTTGTGCAAATTTCAAGTATAACTTGAAATTTGCACAATTCCTCCGTTCCATCTCCTCGGAGAACCTATGTGAATTCCGCGCCAATCCAGATCTCCTTGCATGACTATGGCTGGGTTTTGATCAGTTGCGGGAGGTGGCCGGCGAGACCGACGCGGTCGTCTTTGACGAGCAGCACGCCGTCGACACCTTCGATGCGCAGGATGCGTTCCAGTGCCGCGTCTACGTGATCGACCGTTTTCACGAGATTCCCGGCCTCGGTGGCGGCGGCGTCAGCCAGGGCGGCATCCTTCGCGACAATGGTCGCCAGGTCGCACCGGCCGAAGCTCATCGAGTGGCCCATCTTGCCCGAGGAAGAACAGATCGAGAGAGGCGTTTCCTCCGGCTGGACCGAAAACGCGAGCCAGTCGGCCAGTTTGGACGTGCCTGTGCCTAGGGCGACGACCACCGGCTCCACCGCCTTGAGGTAGATGTCGCCGCCATTGTCCACAATGGCTTCCTCCGCGCCGGCGGCCAGGGCCGCCTCGGCGGCGAGCTGCGCCATCGCGCCGGCGACCGCCGCCATTGGACCCACGCCCGCCCGCTGGGCCGCCCGGGCCATCCGTTGGGCGACCTCGGGGGCGTCGGGTTTTAGACTGATCGGCGCCAGCGCCGTTTTGAACTGGGGGTGGCGGGCGATGTACTCTTCGAGAATCCGCCGCTGCCGGACGATCTCCGCCACGACCACGTCGAACCGGTCGCAGCAAATGCGGAGAACTGCCTCGTGGTGCGTGAAAGTACGATAGATGCGGGTGGGCATTGTTGTCATCGAGGCAACGCGAATCCCAAATTCGAAACACGAAATCCGAAACAAGTCCAGAATCCAAAGCACCAATGACTGAAACACTCGCGCCCGGCGGGACTTGCATACCACCGGCCGGCTGGCATGGCCTTCGGCCGCAAGCAAAACCAGTCAGCCACAGATTTCCCAGCCCGGCCTTCGGCCGGAACCAAATCAACTCGCGCGGAGACGCGGAGACGCAGAGAAGAACACAACTGTACTTCGTCCTACCCCAGCGTCCCTGCGTCTCTGCGCGAGATACAATTTCCTTTCCGACAAGAACTTACGTCGTTCCGTTCGAATTATCTGGAAACGTTTTTCAGTTGTTGCGAGTTAGTGGCACAGATTTCGCAGATTCAAGAAGGGGGAGCGAGGCCCGCTTTTGTCGATTCTCTTCCTTTTGCTCTACGGCCTTTCTTGAGAAATCTGTGTAAATCTGTGGACAACTCGTTTTGGTTGCGACCGAGGGCCGCGCTGGGGTCCCTGTAGCTCAAAGACCTCTTCCAGCCCAAGGCCGGACTATATTATCTACGCGAACCGACTCACATTCTCGCCGG
>CAYHAJ010000252.1:0-13597 GCA_964354535.1 uncultured Pirellulales bacterium | reverse complement strand
GTGCGGGATCGCCCAATCCATCATGCTTCCCCTTTTGGGAGCGGCGGCCCTGTATTTCCGCTACCGGCGCAGCGATCCGCATTTGCGCCCGGGTTGGCTGTGGGATGCAATGCTCTGGATTGCGTTCGCGGCCTTTTTGGTCGTGGGGGGCTGGTCCGTCTTCACGGTCTTTGTCAAATGAGCAGGAGGTACTGAAGATGATTTCCCGATCTATTCTACTATCCCTGTCCCTGAGCCTCATCCTGACTTGGCAGACTGCCATGGCCGCTACCGGTAAACCGAGCGTCCAAGGCAAACCGTTCGGCCAAACGGCCGATGGGCAGCCGGTGACGATCTTTGAGCTGACCAACGCCACCGGTTTGCGGGCGAGAGTGATGGAATACGGGGCGATCCTTGTCGCGCTCGACGTGCCCAACCGCGAAGGCAAGTTGGTCGATGTCGCGCTGGGTTTTGACGATCTGGCGCCCTATCTACGTGGGCATCCGCTGTTTGGCTCCACGGTCGGCCGGTATGCCAACCGCATCGCCGGCGCCCGGTTCACGCTCGACGGCGTCGAGCACAAGCTGACCGCCAATTCCGGGAAGAACCACATCCATGGCGGCGGAAACCTGCGGTTCGACAAGGTCGTGTGGAAGGGGCAGCCGGTCCCGGGCGATGGCTGGGTGGGCGCGCGCTTGACGCATTTGAGCAAAGATGGCGAAGAAGGTTTCCCGGGCAACCTCGACTGCACCATCACCTATGTCCTGAACAACGACAACGAGCTGCAGATTCGCTACGAGGCCACCACGGACAAGCCCACGATCATCAATCTGACCAACCACAGCTACTTCAACTTGGCCGGAGCGGGCAATGGCGACGTGCTCAACCATGAGGTGACCATCAACGCGACCCTCTATACGCCCGCGGGCGAGGGCCTGATTCCCACGGGCGAGATTCACACCGTCCAAGGGACACCGCTCGACTTCACGCAGCCCAAGACCATCGGCTCCCGAATCGAGGAGTTGACGCAGACACGGGGCTACGACCACTGCTATGTCCTGGCGGGCTCGCCCGGCTCGGCGAACCTGGCGGCGCGGATCTACGAGCCGACGGGCGGCATCGTGATGGAGGTCCGCACAACGGAGCCCGGCGTGCAATTCTATACCGCCAACGGCATGAAAGGTATCCAGGGCAAGGGTGGCAAGGTTTACGGCAATCATTACGGCTACTGTCTCGAGACACAGCACTTCCCCGACTCCCCCAACAAGCCGCACTTCCCGTCCACGGTCCTGCGCCCCGGCCAGAAATTTCAGAGTTCTACCATCTTCAAATTCTCGACGCGATAGGAATCGCCGCGCCCATACAGAGTCGTTCGATACCATCACCCGTATGTCATGGCGAGATGCGCAGCGACGAGGCAATCTCAATCCCACGCTGGGAGATTGTTTCGCTTCGTTCGCAATGACATGAGTGGGATCCGTCAAACGACCTGCGTTTGCCTCGATGGAAATTGCATTAGGGCTTGCCAAGTTCGTGGGTGTCCTTTATCCTTCCGGGGTCCTGAAGGCTTGGGGACAACCGTTGGGGGTCCTGTAGCAGACACAAACCGACACAGAAAGGAACCATGCATGAAGCATCCGGGAACACTGGGAATCACTGTCGTCTTTTTGCTGACCGCTGTCTGCACCCACGCACCAGCCGCGGGCGTGGACAACTGCTGGCCGACTTGGCGGGGACCGGCCGGGAATGGAACAACCTCCCAAGGGAACCCCCCCGTGACTTGGAGCGAATCGGAGAATATCAAGTGGAAGGTGGAAATCCCCGGCAAGGGCCACTCCTCTCCTGTGATTTGGGGGAATAAGATATTCCTCCAGACCGCGGTTGACACCGGGCAGGCCGCGAGTCAGGCTGCCCAAGCCGCACCAGCGGCCCCGAGCGGCCGCAAGGGTCTCAGCACGCCGGCCCCCAAGACGATCCACAAGTTCGACCTCGTCTGCGTCGACCGCACTACCGGCAAGATCCTGTGGCAGAAGACCGCCACCGAAGCCGCACCCCACGAAGGCCACCAGCCGACGGGCACCTTCGCAAACTATTCACCGATCACCGACGGCAAGTACGTCTGGGCCAGTTTCGGCTCGCGGGGTCTGCACTGTTTCGACTTGGAGGGCAACCTCAAGTGGAGCCAGCCCCTACCCACGATGCGGACGGTAATGGCGTTCGGCGAGGGCAGCTCGCCCGCCCTGGCCGGCGATGCCATCATCGTCGTATGCGATCAGGAAGCCGGCTCTGCGATCTTCGCTTTCAACAAGGTGACCGGCGCGCAACTCTGGCGCCAGGATCGGGATGAGCGGACGTCCTGGGCGACCCCCGCGATCGTCGAGGTGGACGGCCGGACCCAGGCCATCGTCCCCGCCACCAAGCTCACGCGCAGCTATGACGCCAAGACAGGCGATCTGATCTGGCAGTGCGGCGGCCTGACGAGGAACGTTATTCCCAGCCCGGTCCTCGGTTTCGGAATGGTCTTTTGCACCAGCGGCTACCAGGGGTCTTCCCTCCAGGCGATCAAGCTGGCCGGCAGTAAAGGCGACCTCAGCGGGACCGACGCCGTCGCCTGGCAGATCAACAAAGGGACACCCTATGTCGCCTCCCCCCTGCTCTACGGCAATCGGATCTACGTCTTCGCGGGTTTGACCCCGAAGCTGTCCTGCTACGAGGCCCGGAGCGGCAAGCCCCTGTTCACCGACCAGACCCTGGAGGAAATCAAGCAGGTCTACGCCTCGCCGGTCGGCGTGGCGGATCGCGTGTACTGTCCCGGCCGCAACGGCGTGACCGTCGTGATCAAGAACGCCGATATCTTCGAGGTCCTGGCGACCAACAAGCTCGACGACGGAATCGACGCCAGCCCTGCCGTCATCGGCGACGAGATGTATCTGCGCGGCAACAAGTGTCTCTATTGCATCGCCAAGAAGTGACCGGCCCGTAATGGAATGATGGAATATTGGAAGGTTGGAATACTGGGGAACACCCCCTGGGTCGTCCCATCATTCCATTATTCCACCATTCCATCATTCCAATCTTCTTACGCTCGCACCTGGACTTTGGCCAGTTGTTCGTAGAACTGGATGATGCCGCCGTGGTCGTTGGCGGCTTTGCCGTCCGCCTTGAGAGCCTGCATGATCTCCATGACCACGCTCGACAAGGGGACGGGGACACCCAACTCGTGAGCGGTGTCCAGGGCGTTGGCGATGTCCTTGATGTGCAGCTCGATCCGGAAGCCCGGCTTGAAATTGCCCTTCAGGGCCAGGGGGACTTTGGCGTCAAGAACGGCGCTGCCCGCCAGACCGCCCCGGATCGCCTGGAAGACCTTTTCCGGGTCCACGCCCGCCTTGGTCGCCAGGACCATCGCCTCCGACATGGCCGCGATATTCAGGGCGACGATGATTTGATTCGCCAGTTTCGTCACGTTGCCGCTGCCGATCTCGCCGACCCGCGTGACCGAGGAGCCCATCTTGGCGAGGATGTCCTTCACCCGATCAAACGCTTCCTGCGGCCCTCCGACCATGATCGCCAGTGTTCCCGCGATGGCCTTGGGCTCGCCGCCGCTGACGGGGGCATCGAGCATGGCCATGCCCTTGGCTTGAGCCTTCGCTGCAATCTCCTGGCTGGCCAGCGGCGCGATGGAGCTCATATCGACCAGGATCGTCCCGGGTTTGGCCCCTTCGAGCACGCCGCCGGGTCCGAGCACCGCTTCGCGCACGTGCGGCGAGTTGGGAAGCATCGTGATGACGATCTCGCTGCGGGCGGCCACATCCTTACCGGAGGAGCCGCGCCGGGCGCCGGCCTTCAATAAGTCGTCCATCCGCTCCAAGACGATATCGTACACGGTCAACTCGTATCCGGCCTTGAGCAGGTTCTGGGCCATGGGCTTGCCCATGATGCCTAAACCGATAAAGCCAATCTTTTTCATGGGTCCGTTCCTTTCCAGTGGCATGGGCGTCTCGCCCATGAAGACACGGGCAGGATGCCCGTGCCACGTTACAGGCGGAAGTTCTCCATCAGTTTCCAGCCGCTCTCGATGAATTGCGAGAGCGTTCGTTGCGTAACGCCATACGTGATGAACTCGGTCGGTTTCATGCCGTACGGTGAATAGGCCCATGCAAAATCAGGGATCTGCGACAGCCTCTCGATCACGTCGGCGGGAATGTCCCTGTCGATCCGCTCCTCCTGGGGCAGATCCGGGGTCAACAGCATGTCCTGGATCGAGGGGAAGATCGACATGATGACTTCCGCGCCGGCCAGTTCCGTCATGTGGTGCGTCCCGCGCAAGGCGGCGACAATCAAGACCGCCTCGTAGCCGCGCTCTCGATAGATCGAATACGCGCGCTTCGTGACAGCCAAACCCGCCTGACGGATGTCCGACTCACTGACGTCGGCGCCGCTATCATGGGCGACCTCCCGCAGGTAGTCGTCGAGCCGGCCGATCATGATGACGGCAAAGCACTTGCCCGGCGTGAGGCCCTGGGCCTTCGCCCGTTGCACACCCCGGCGATACCGCTCGGCGGTCTCTATTGTC
The DNA here is from genome assembly GCA_964354535.1 of uncultured Pirellulales bacterium. Classification (GTDB taxonomy): domain Bacteria; phylum Planctomycetota; class Phycisphaerae; order Sedimentisphaerales; family Anaerobacaceae; genus PLanc-01. The sequence goes on along the minus strand of CAYHAJ010000252.1, from coordinate 9,045 downwards.
TGCGGCACTGTGTAGCTAATCGTCAGCGTACAGGTGATCCCTTCAGCGGCGCAGTCCTCCAAGACATCGAGTCCCGCCGCCGTGGCCGGCAGCTTCACCGCGATGTTCGGGGCCAGCTTGTGGAACCGGCGGGCCATCGCCAGCATCGGCTCGCGATCTCCGGCTTTGTTGGGATTCACTTGGGCACAGACGAAACCTGTCTGGCCGCCGGTCTTCTCATATTGCGGCAGTAATTGCTCGGCCGCGTGCCGGACGACGATGCTCATCAGCCCCTCGGCCTTCTTCTCCGGCTCAGGATTCTGCGCCAGCGCACTCTGAATCTCCGGGGCCCAGATGGCCTTGTTGGCGTGGAGCGCTACGCTGGCGAGAAAGGGATTCGTCGTGGCGCCGATGGCACCGCGCTCGATCCCCCGCTTGAGTTCGGCCGGGTCCGCGGAATCGTGCCACCAGGTGGTCCGGGTCTTGCTGATCACCCAACGCAAATAATCCTGTTTCATCCCATACTCCTGTAAGGATCGTTAAGCGGGTGCGACGACGCGCGGCCATAGGATACGCCGCCCCGCCGGCCAAGACAAGCACTTGAGCGACAATTCTCCGTATACCTATCGCGTCGGCTTGGCGAAGTTTGCGTACGAACTCTGTCCTGGAACTCGATGAAAGGCTCAAGCGATGAAACCACAAATCCTATTTCTGGCGCTACTGGTGCTGGTTTGCGCGGCCTTCAGCGGGTGCGTGCAGTACCCGGCGGGAACAGGGGAGAAGCCCGTGGAAGAGGGCGTCATCTACGCCGTCCAGTATGAGATTGGTAACGGCCGGACGGAGGGTTTTACGCGGCTCAACGACCCCAAGGCAGTGCCGGGCGGCAATGGCAAGTGGAACGTCGATACCCGCGGCAAGCTGTACCACGATTTCCTGCTGATCCGCTTCGCCGGCTTCCCGGACCTCGGCTACCAGGTCATCCCCATCCACAGGCTGTTCTTCGTCCAGTTCGGCGACGGCAGCATCAAGGAGGTGGACAGCCAACCCAGAGCCGAGTGAGGCAGCAAATTGCCCGCCGGCATCAAGGTTCTTGCTGTAATTTCGCCGCGGTCCCGGCCGAGGCGTAGATCTGCGCCACTTTCGTCATGGCCTCGCCTTTAAGCCCAACCAAGGTCAGAGGACGCGGCGCGAGCATCCCGAACACCTCGGGAATATCGCAAACCCGCAGCACGTTCAGGAACTGGGGGGCTTGGGCTTCCATGTGGGATGAAGGCGGATTGACCGCGATCACGCCCGCAACGTCCGGTTCCCACAGAGCGGCGTAAGCAGCCAGCACGGCTCCGGGCCCTTCCCCGGCCACGTAAACGGGAACATCAGCATGCTGGGCGTGCAAATGGCGAGCCGCCGCAATGATGTCCCACACCCGTCCCGCATCGACCGTGCGCCCGAGCAGAACGTGCGACCGCGCGACATAATTCGGCGGATTCTTCTGCGTCCAGCGCGTCTGGTCCACACCGCGAGGCGCACACACGTACACGCGATCGCCCGACTCGCGCACGCGATCCTGCAACACGGAGGTTCGGTCACTCGCATCAGGACTCTTCACAAGGAGCAAGACCCGCGCAGGCTTCTCCGTAGAGGCGGATTGCGATGCCGGTTGCAGGCAGACCTTGATGCCTGGTTCCGAGCTGAACCATTCGCCCTTTGCCTGGGCCGGCGGAATCCGCTCGGGGAAGTAGCCGAACGCGACGCGCCGAAGCTCGGCGAAGATCGGTGCCCGCCAACTCTCATACGCGCCCTGCTTCGGCGACTCGATCTTTGCCATCGGCACGAAGTGCTGATCGATGGTCGTGTTGAGTTGGTCCTTGGGGATATCGGAGTCCTGAGGGAAGACCCGGAGTCTTTCCGGGCTGATCGGATACTGTCGCTTGTTTTCGGGACCGGTGACAAGATCGACTTCGCTGTCGGTAATCACGCGGGGATCGTTCTTGAGATACATATTGATGAAGCGGTACGCCGCCTGGCGGATATCCTGCCGGTAAGCGTGCCCGCCGATGCTGACGAAGCTGTCCACAAAGTCCCCGGCTCCGTACAGGCTGTAGAGTCGTTCCAACTCATTGATGACTCGCCGGTTGGCGTCCATTGGGAAGATGCCATCCTGGTCGCTATTGGTGAACAGCATCGGGCGCGGGGCGATCAGGGCCGCGATGCGGGTCCAGGGCCATTGGAAGGTGTTGTACAGGAACATGCAATCGCAGTGCCCGTTGATCACGCGGTTGGAGACATAGGACGACAGATCGGCCATGCCGCTGACCGGGACCGCGACCTTCACCCGCTCATCGGCCGCGGCGATCCAAAAGGTCGCCGCCCCGCCGCCGCTGATGCCGGTCACGGCGATCCGCTCGGGGTCCACGTCGGGCCGGCTGATCAGATAGTCGATGCCGCGAATGCCGTTGAGGCACTCGACCCCCGCCGGCGTGTAGCCACGCGCATGCCACCACCAGCGACCCTCCCGGTACGTGCCGTGATGAATCGCCGCGATCTCGCCCAATTGCAGCGTGTCCACCACCAGGCAAATGTACCCGTGCTTGGCGAACCAGATCCCCGGCGACTGGTACGGGGCCTTGTTGCCGTTGCGGCCGCCGTTGGAGTGCCCACAGACATAGAACACCGCCGGCAGACGCTGCCCGCTCTCGACCTGGGCCGGCCGGTAGAGGTTGCCCGTGACGTACAGCCTCGGCATGCTCTGGTAGTGGAGCATGTCCACGACGAAGCCATCGCCTTTGAACGTGCCCGTGATGGTCGCCTTAAGCGGGGACTTGGCCGGCTCTGGGCTCAGGCCCAACATGTAGAAGTATTCCTGCCGGTACTTGTCGCGGGCGCTCCTCCAATGCTCCAGGGACGCATAGTCCTGCGGGAACGTCCCCTCAATCTTGTCCGTCACCTGCCTGAGGTACTCCTGGATCATCTCGTCGCCGGGCTGGCCGCGATCCGGCGGGTCGTGCATTTGCGCGAGAACCGTCGAGACACCCACAAACGCCGAGAAGAACAAGACTGTTGCCATCTGTGAGGACCGCATGATGAACACCCTTTCACATTCCGAAGGTTATGGGAGAGCACGATACCAAGATTGTACGCCCGGCACCTTGGCCCTGCAATACGTACGGGCCGGCAGACTGTAGCCTTGTGCGCCGGGTCAGGGTAATATGGGGACCAACGATTATCGTGCCATAACACAAACGTTGAAGGGAGCGTATCATGATGAAATTGGGCATGCACGTAGACAACTGGCGTCATCTCGATGTTTCTTACCAAGTCCCGTGCCAATTCGCCAAGGACCACGGCCTGGAGCACGTGGAGTTCGGCACGATCGATGGGGACTATTTCATCCAGGCCCTGGGGTTCAGTCCGCACATACCGCTGCACTCGGACCCCTTGAAGTTGAAGACGTACCTGGACTCGCTGGGATTGCAGATGTCGCAGCTCGATGCGGCGTATCCAATGTCCTGTCCGGAGGGCCAATACCGGGGTATTGGCTACACGCTTCGCGCCATCCAGTTCGCCAAGGCGGTAGGCTGCCCCTGTGTGGACACAACGGATGGGGCCCGCAAGCCCGAAGGGTACACCGACGACGAGGTCATGGCCCTGATAAAGCAGTATTATCGCGTCGTCCTGGAGTGGGCCGAGCGGTACGATATCGTCATCAATGTCGAGCCGCACGGGCCCTATACGACCAATCCGGATACAATGGAGCGAATCCTCAGCTTCTTCGATTCGCCCTATCTGCGGCTGAACCTCGATACGGGCAACATCTTCATTGCCGGACAGGACCCCGTCCAGTTCCTCAAGCGATTCCGGCACAAGCTATCCCATTGCCACCTCAAGGATGTCAGCGAGGCCCTCGCCCGGGCGGCGCGCGGCCAGGAGACCGGCATTGCCTCCTCCGTCGTGGCCATTGGGGAAGGTGTGAACGCCGACAACATCGCGGGATGCATCGAGCTGCTGAAGAAGACCAAATGGGATGGGATCCTGTCCATCGAGTGCGAAGCGGCCCCGGGCAAGGTCGAGCAAAGTATCGAGTGGCTGCGCAAAGAGATCGCCCGGTAGGGCCGCCAATTGCGGATTGATGATTGCGGATTCGATTCGCGGCGCTAATCCGCAATCCGCAATGACAACGTCAGGCGGTTATGGCTTCTGTGGCCGGAAGCGGCTGGTGGCAATCAGAAGCGGCTCGAACTTTGCCAGGTCCTTGACTGGCACAGCGCCCCAGGTCGTGTTCAGGTGGCCGAGCATCCGGGGATTGCTCTGGTACGTCAGGGAGTACTCCACGAAAGCCTTGGCCGCGTCGGGCTTTTTCCAACTGGCCGGCCAGACGCGGAAGCCCTTCTCTAAGAACATCGGCACCGACTCGTACGCGGGCCGCAGCTCGTAGTGCCAGTCGCACATGATGATGTCCTTTGGGATCAGGTCGATCGCGCCAGCGGTGCCGTTCTCGCTGCCTTCCCACTTGCCGAACTTGAGCTTACTGGAATCAATTAGCCGGTCGCTCCACATCAGCATCTCGACGTGCTTCTCGCCCATGAGGTGCTTGTGGTAATCATTGATAGCCTTGGCGAAAAGCTCGCCCTTGTCCTTGCCCTTGCAGCGGGAGCAGGCGTCCTCGCCAATGAGAAAGACCTCATCCATCCCCACGTGAAGGGCATCGGCCTCGAACGCCGCGATCAGCTCGTCCATCAGGCTGAAGATGATCGGATTGACCTCCGGGTGCAGCGGGCACCAGCTTCGACAATAGATGTCTTTGTTCTCCAGGTATAAGCCGGGCGTCTCGTAGAACTGCGGATACTTGGTCAGCAAAGGCGCAGTCCTGCGGCTCCATGATTGATGACCCAGGCACTGGAACTGTGGGATCAGGCGAACGTTATGCTTTCTGCATTCGGCAACCAACTTGCCGATCTGCTCTTTCGTACAGGGATTGGAACCGCGTAGTTCCGGGTGAGACTGGTACTCGAACCCGTAGTTGACTTCGGTAACGATCACATTGATGCCGAGCTGGGCCAGGGAACCGACGACCTCGGTCAGTCCGGCCGCCTGCTTGTCGTTGGACATTCCCAGGTGAACACCCAGCCACGGCCGAGACTCCTGCGCCGGACACACGGTGAACATCGAGGCGCAAAGGCCAAGCAAAGCAATAGTCAGTGACTTTCTCATCGTGCCATCTCCTAATGACTGAACCAATCACATTCAGGGTCGTGTGCCGTCGGGCAATGCCCCTTTGGCTTCATGCTCCAAAGCCGCATACTTCTGCGCCAACTCCGTCACGGCATCGTCGCTCTTATCCACGTACAACTGGAGCCAATCGCCCTCGACGCCTGTCTTGGCGATGCGCAGGCCCGCCGCCAAGCGACCACGATGATCGCCGCCCGCTTTATCGCCGGCGACCAGCGCGGCCATCAACCGGTCCGCCAGAGAGCCTTGCGTCTGTTCATAGGCGCGCGCCATCGCAAAAACCACTTCCGAGCCGGTCAGGGTGTTGCCCTGGCAGGCATAATAGCGTCCGGAGACCGCTCCCCACCAGATTCCCGAAGGATCGGCGTTGGCCGGATTGCGGTTGGCGGCCCGGCCCGACATGTCGATGATCGCCAACTGGCGCTTGCCCCGCTGGGAATCATCCCGCAGAAGCTCCGCCAGGACCTGTTCCGGCAGATCGCCCTTGGCCAACAGGTCCAAGGCACGTTCGCCCCATTTCGGATTGTGCCAATGCTGCGTGCAAAACGCCCCCACCCCCGCGCGAACATACGGCACCACTTTGCCGACCGCCGGATACTTGCTGGCCACCGCCGCCCCACAAACACCGGTATTCGGGTCCACAGCCACAACCGAGAACGTCCCGGATACGTCCTCGGTAGGATGGGCTTCAGCCCATGCGGGGGATTCGCCGCATTGTACAAATCCTTTATCACCGCAACCAATCAATGTCGTCAGGACGAAGGAGGCTATGAGGCAAGCACCAACTGCCCTGGGCAGGTAGCGAACGGCGCGCATCGGAAATCTCTCCATACGGATCCTCTGAAGATTCCGGAGAATGGTCACACACCCCATATAGACCCGTTTTCCGCCGCACTGTCAAGCGCCTGTTTCGCGAGACAGACGTCAACTCCCGTGGTATGATGGCATGATGCTCGACAGGGCCAATGGAATGCTATTTGAGGATTCGGCTGCATGAGAGAGACTACGTCGCCACGATGCACGTCACCGTATGTTTTGCCCGCGACGCCACTTCTCGTCTTGCTGTACATCGGCATCGCGTCGGTAGTATCATTCGCTGGCCAGTACCGCGCGATGCGATACACCACGCGGCCAGCCGACAGCGTGAAGGCCTGGCAAACCGACGTCCGAGCGCGACTCTTCACCGCTCTGAAGCTCGACGACCTTGTTCGCGACAAAGCGTCGATCGCGCTGGATCCCAAGAGTCTCTCCTCTACCGATAAGGACTCCTATAAAGTCGAGGAGATTGAGATCCGCGCGACGCCCAGGCGGCGTATTCGGGTCATCGTCACGATGCCTCTATCGCAGAACGGCCCCCGGCCCGCCGTCGTCTGCATCGGGGGACACGGCAGCGATCTGTGCAGCTCCTACGATGCCAACACAGTTGCTAAAGCCCCCGCCAAGGCCAAGGCGGACCGCATCTACCGGGGCTTCGGCACGGTCCTCGCCGCCAAGGGATATGTCACGATCTCTACCACCGTGAGCCAGCATGAGGTCCGCGAGACAGGCCGGCTGCTCATGGGCGAGCGACTCTGGGACCTCGTGCGCTGCGTCGATTACCTCGAATCGTTGCCGCAGGTGGACAAGACGAGGATCGGCTGCGCGGGGCTTTCGCTCGGGGGCGAGATGGCCATGTGGCTGGGGGCGATGGATGAAAGGGTCGTCGCCACCATCAGTGCTGGCTTGCTCACGACCATGGATCACATGGAGAAGAATCACTGTATGTGCTGGAAGTTCGACGGCCTGCGGGAACTGGTCGATTATGCGGATATCTACGCCCTGACCGCCCCGCGCGCCCTGCAATGCCAGAACGGCCTGCTCGAACCGCCCAGTCAGTTCTACGTTCCCCTCGCCCGTCAGGCGATGGAGGAAGTTCGAACGATCTACCGGGACATGGATCGACCGGAGAAGGTGGTCCTGGACGTCCACCGCGAGGGCCACATGATCGACCTGCCCGGCCTGCTCTACTTCCTTGACAAGCACCTGCGACAGCGTTTGTAGTGTGCTCGTAAGAGTCAACCCTATCGACATATACCGAACGCGTGGGGTAAGACCCGAATGGCACTTCCATAAGCTGCACGTTAAGGACCGATAAGAGTACAGAAGAATAGACCTCCAAGCCGAGAAGATTGTTGTTGGCAATCTCTTTGCAAGGAGGTCTATCATGGACCAGTATACCCAAGGACAGAAGGCCCGCCAAGTCCGCCGCGTGGGCGAGTGTCGGCGGCAGGTGGTACAGGAACAAGATCTGTGCTTCACGAAACTGCTGCCGCAGGAGCAGGTGGAAGCGGCCTTGGAGCGACATCAAGTCCGTTATCGCGAACGCTTGTACACGCCGCTGGTGACGATCTGGACCTTCCTGTACCAGGTACTTTCTTCGGATCCGTCCTGCCGGGCGGCCGTCGCCCGACGGCTGGCCTTCTTGTGCGTCGGCGGCAAGCAGGAGGGCAGTGCCAAGACCGACCCCTATTGCAAGGCCCGGGAGCGTCTGCCCGAGACGCTCTTGGCCGACCTGGCCCGCCAAAGCGGCGCGGAATTGCAGCAGGAGGTCGCGGCCTCGAAGCTGCTGGGGGGCCGGCCGATCCAGATCGCCGACGGCAGCACGGTGAGCATGCCGGATACCCCGGCGAATCAAAAGGCCTATCCGCAGCCGTCGGCCCAGAAGAAGGGCTTGGGCTTTCCCATCCTGCGTCTGGTGGGACTGATGAGTCTTTCGTGCGGCGCCGTCTTGGACGTCGCCCTGGGACCGTATCGTGGCAAGCGGACTGGGGAGACGGCTCTCCTGCGGCAGTTGTTGGACCGCCTGAAAACGGGAGACATCCTGCTGACCGATGCCCTCTTTTCCCACTACTGGACCATTGCCCTGTTGCTCGAACGGGGCGTGGATTTCCTCGGCCGGCACGGGGGCACGCGTCGGATCGATTTCCGTCGGGGCCAACGGCTGGGCCGTTACGATCATGTCGTGTCCTGGTCCAAACCGCGGCGGCCGTCGTGGATGAGCCCAAAGCTCTACGACCGCCTGCCGGAGACCCTGCGGATTCGCGAAACCCAAGTGGAGGTGACGCAAAAGGGCTTTCGTTGTCGCCACCTGCGTTTGGTCACCACGCTGCTGGAGGCGCAGGTCTACCCCCGGCCGGAGTTGGCGACGGCGTTTCGTTGCCGCTGGCACGCGGAGCTGGACCTGCGTTCGATCAAGGCCGTGATGCAGATGGATGTGCTGCGCTGCAAGAGCCCGGCGATGGTCCGCAAGGAGATTTGGATGCACCTGCTGGCCTACCATCTGATCCGCAAACTCCTGGCCCACGCCGCGGCCACCGTCGGGGTCTGCCCTCGTGACCTCAGCTTCAAGGGGACCCTGCAAACCCTGGTGGCCTTCGCCGCCGCGGGTTGGTCGTGTCCCGAGCGAAAGAAGGAGTTGTATGCGGCGGTCCTGCGGGCGGTGGCCACCCATCGCGTTAATGACCGCCCGGATCGCGTCGAGCCGCGGGCCGTGAAAAAGCGACCCAAGAAACAAGTTTATCTGAACGAGCCGCGAGCCGTCGTCAAAGCACGCCTCCTCAACACGACATAGGGCTTATGGAAGTGCCATTCGGGTAAGACCCCACCCTACGCAGGCCGACACGTTCATCTGCCAGAGGTGTTCGCGTGCACTTTGGCGTCTTTAAGTGACTGCGCAATAATAACCTGAACAACTTTCACTTCCGTGGAGACAGGGTGTAGTTCCATTCGCCGTGGAATTCGTGACGTTTGAGGCGTAGTTGCCCCAGTTGCTCGTCGGTTACCTTGATCTTGGCAGGATAA
>CAYHAJ010000251.1:0-22163 GCA_964354535.1 uncultured Pirellulales bacterium | reverse complement strand
GGCCGGAAGGCCTTGGGGATGGTTGCATGTTGCTCGTGCGCCAACCCCCGTTTCCTGGGTCTGGCCATCCCCAAGTCCGGAGGACTTGAGGCTGCCACCCGATCTCACCGGGACCAGTCTTAGCTTTTGAGCGGATCGTTGAAAAAAATGTGGTACTGCGTGGAAATATCGCACACGTAGGGCGAACATGAGTATCCGTATTGACATCATGGGCATGGAAATGGTATCATAAGCCAGTGATATAGTAGGAATGTTCAGGACCGGAGAGTTTACATGGAACCGGCATGGAGCGTGGGGTCCGCTTGAGGGGGGACGCGACAAACGGGGGAGACATGCACAACTGCGGGAGGCTCGGATCATGAGTAGACTACTGTTGTCCATCATGTGCGTGGTAGTGCTGGGTGTCTCGTCTTCCGACGGATGGGCGGGCGAGGGTTCCCCAGGTGTGTCGGTTGCGGCCGAGGACGGTCCCTGCGACTGGCGGGCGGGGGGCCCCCACAAGATGCACTGGCCGCAGTTGCCGGACTTGAGTCCCGCGGGCGTCGATGTCAGCGACGTGGGAACGGTTCTGGCCGATGATTTCAAGTGTACGGCCGGCGGGCCCATTTCGCGCATCCACTTCTGGGGCTCGTTTGCGGATGATATCCTGCCCAGCCGCGGCCCAGACGCCCTGAGCTTCCAGGTGACGATTCATTCCGATATCCCCGCCAAGCAGAATGCGCCGAGCCGACCGGGCACGGTTCTCTGGACGCGGGCCTTCGCGCCGGGCGAGTACTCGGTCCGACTGGTCCAGGACGGTCCGGAGGGCTGGTTCGATCCGCGGAGAGATACCTACCAGCAGGAGAATCACCGGCGGGCCTATCAGTACAACTTCTGTGTGGACAAAGAGCCTTTCGTGCAGCAGGAAGGGACCATCTACTGGCTGGCCGTCAAGGTGCTCGACCCGGCCAATTCGGCCTACCAGTTCGGATGGAAGAGCACCTGCCCCGATCTGCGGTGGAATGACGATGGGGTGTTTCTGGCGACGGACGGCAGTTGGCAACCGCTGACGTATCCCAAGGGCCACGACCAAGCGGGCCAGACGCTCGATCTGGCGTTCGTCATTGACAACGGACGCGATTTGCAGGTTAGGTACGACTTGGGCGATGCCCCGGACAGCTCCAACAGTCTCGGGGTGCCGATGACAGCCTATCCGAAAGGCGGTCCGCCCAGTGTGACGGCCAACTTCCCCACGGTGTATCGGGCCGGCTCCCCGTCCTACGGGCCGGTCCATCTCGATCCCAAAGGTACGGCGTTCCTGGGGTCCGGCGTGACTTTGGAGAACGAGGCGGACATCGGGCCGGACGCGGACCCGACGAATAACCTCGATCCGCTGGCCGACGTCCCGGATGCCGATGGCTCGGATGACGGGGTGACGGTGCCACTGGTGCTGCCCTCGTGCCAAGCCACCAAATTCAACTATGTCGTGACGGTGGTCAGTCCGTCCGCGACCCGCCTGTACACCAACGTGTGGTTCGACTGGAACCGCGACGGCGATTGGGACGATACCGTCACGTGTCCCGATGGGACGGTGGTTCCGGAATGGGCGGTCCAGAATCAGGCGTTGACCCTGCCGGGAGTCGGCGCCCATACTGTGACGACTCCCCCTTTCCCGTGCTGGCATGAGTTCACGGAAGGCGATCTCGATCCCCTCTGGATGCGCATTACGCTGTCGGAGAGTCCTTGGACTTCCACCCTGGGCGCCGGGGGCGCCGGACCGGCGAATGGTTACCGGATGGGGGAGACCGAGGACTACTACTTCCAGCCCAAGAACGAGTCCACGCCGGCGACGTACGACTGGAGCGACGCCCCGGACGGAAAGACGCTCGCCGGCTATCCAACGCTGTCGGCGCATGGCGGCGCTCGCCATGCCGTCGCGGGCCCATGGCTGGGGGATTGGGCCGGCGTTCCCGACGCGGAAGCGGACGGCCAGCCGGACCCGAACGCGCTCGGCGACGACCTCGACGGGAACGATGATGAGGACGGGGTGTGGATACCCCCGCTCGTGCAGGGTGAACCCGCGTTGATCACGTTGGAAGTGGGCGGCGGGGGCGGCATCGTGCAGGCCTGGATCGACTTCAACAGCGACGCCGCGTGGCAGAGCGGCGAACAGGTGTACAACGGCTACCTCCCCGACGGTATCCATACCATCACGGTGACCGTGCCTCCCAACGCGGTGGTCGGCCAGAGCTTCGCGCGGTTCCGCATCAGCACCAAAGGCGGCGCAGCGCCCGATGGCCCGGCCTCCGATGGGGAGGTCGAGGACTCCAGCGTGTCGATTCGCCCCACCCCGCCCCAGTTGAAGTGGCTCCAGTGGCCCGACCTGACGGCCAACGGCATCGACATCCGCGTGGACAACAGCGACGGCAAGACTCGCTGGCTGGCGGACGACTTCCAGTGCACCAGCACCAACCGGATTACGGAGGTCCGCCTGTGGGGCTCGTGGAAGAGCGACCGCAAAGGCAAGATCCAGAAGATCTACCTGACGATTCATCCGGACGACCCGACCGGTACCGCGGGACCCGGCAAGCAGAACCGCTACTCCAAGCCCACCCCGGAAGTCCTGTGGTCGCGGACGTTCGGCCCCACGGAGTTCACCGAGACGCCGTACCACATCGTGCGCGATCTTGGCGAATGGTGGTGGGACCCCGCGCTCGGACAATTGGTTCCGGGTGGAGATACGGAGGTCTGGCAGCTCGACGTTTCCATCAGCACCCAGAACGCCTTCCTGCAGCAGGGCACACCGGCCAACCCGATCGTCTATTGGCTGGAGGTGCGGGTGGAGACCACCGACGGACAATTCGGCTGGAAGACGCGTCGCTGGCCCGACCACTATCAGGACGACGCCGTCTGGGACCTGGCCGCGGACAAGCCGGTGGCGTGGAAAGAGCTGCGGTATCCGAAGGAGCATCCGCACTACTGCGCCGAGAAGAACTCGATCGACATGGCCTTCGCCTTGACCTATACGAACGAAGTGATCGAGCACCCGACCACCCGGCCGGGCAGCGTCACGCAGTGCCCCGTGGTCCAGACGCGCTGTCCGGCGGTCGAGACCCGCTGCCCGGCCGTCAAGACGCAGTGCCCGACGCTGGCCACGCGTTGCCCGACGACCCGGACCAAGTGTCCCCCCGTCCCGACGCTGTGTCCCCTGGTTGCCACGCGGTGTCCGATGGTGAAGACCAAGTGCCCGACGACCGCGACCCGCTGCCCGCCCGCGCGGACGAAGTGCCCGGCCGTGGCGACCCGGTGCCCCGAGTCTCTGACCAAATGTCCGCCGACCCCGACCAAGTGTCGGGTCGCTGAAACCCTGTGTCCGGCAGCGGCAACGAAGTGCCCGGTGGTGGCGACGAAGTGCCCTCCCACGACGACCCAATGCTCGGCTGCCGTGGCCGCGACCCAGTGCCCGGTCGTGGCGACCCAATGCTCGGTTACTGGGGCGGCGACTCAGTGCCCGGCCGTGTTGACCCAGTGTCCGGAATCCCTGACGAAGTGCCCGCCGACCGCGACCCAATGCCAGGCCGTGGATACCCAGTGCCCGCCCGTGACGACGAGGTGCCCGGTCGTGACGACCCGGTGCCCGGAGTCTCTGACGAAGTGTCCCCCGACGGCGACCCTGTGTCAGGTCGTCGCGACCCAGTGCCCGGCCGTAACGACCCGGTGTCCGGTGTTCCTGACGAGATGTCCTCCCACCGCCACGGTATGCCAGACCGTCGCCACGGAATGCCCGGCGGTGACCACCAAGTGCCCGGAGTCTCTGACGAGATGTCCGCCGACGGCGACGCTGTGCCAAGTCGTCGCGACCCAGTGCCCGGTCGTAACGACCCGGTGTCCGGTGTTCCTGACGAGATGTCCTCCCACCGCCACGGTATGCCAGACCGTCGCCACGGAATGCCCGGCGGTGACCACCAAGTGCCCGGAATCTCTGACGAAGTGTCCGCCGACGGCGACCCTCTGCCAAGTGGTGGACACGCAGTGTCCCCCCCTGACGACGCGGTGCCCGCCGGTAACCACCCGGTGCCCGGTCGTGCCGACGCAGTGCCCCACGACGCAGACCCAGTGCCCGGTCGTATCGACGCAGTGCCCGCCCTTAGGCACGCGGTGCCCGGTCGTGCAGACCCAGTGTCCCACGGTGCAGACGCGGTGCCCCACGGCGCAGACGCAATGCCCGCCGGTGAGCACCCTATGCCCGCCGGTGAATACCCGGTGCCCGGCTACTTTTACACGTTGCATCGGGCCCTTCTGCCTGATCTTGTCTGCGGCAGGGGAGACGACGACTCCGCCGTGCCCGGCGCTTGACGCGCTCTGTCCGTCGTTGGTGGTGGCCAAGCAGTAAATCGGTTTGCATGGAGCCTCGGTCTGGACGATAATCGCCGCGTGCGTTCCGATAGACGAGTCAATCCGGATCGTGGGTCGGCGGATGCTTCATCCGCCGCGCCGGGCGACGTACGGGTCGTGGTCGCGGCCGTTGCGGGTTTGGCCGCAGCCTGGACGGCGGCGGGCTCTGTGGGTCTGTTGGCTCACCCTCTTCAACGAGCGTTGACTCTGGGATTGCTGGCGGTGGCCGTCCTCGTTTTGCCTTTCCCCGCTCAGCGGACAAGATCGTTCCTGCTCCGCGCGGGCGCAGCGACCGTTATCGCGGTGTCCATGATTGCTTCCTCCCTGCCGGCGGTGAACACCTCAGGCACGGCTTTTGTCCTTGTGCTCCTGGCGTTCCGCTTTTCCGGCCGAGACCGGTCGGTGCTGGTATCGGCAGCGGTAGGCGTGGTCGTCCTGGCCCTCTACCGGACGGCGTACACGACGATCCCCCTCGTGTGGATGGTCGCCGATGCTGTCGGACAAGGATTAGGCCGCCTGGCCGGGCTACTCTCCGCGCGACGGTTGCACGTCGGCGCCACCTTCGCCGGCCTCGACTACCTGGTGGTGATGCTGGCCTTAGCGGCGACTTGGATAGCAGCGACCTCCCGCCCGCGCCGGTGGCGGGCGATTTACGCGCTGGCAGCGATCCTGGCGGGTCAATTGGTCTACCTCATCATCCTGTCTTACGTGCCGGATTTGCTGGCGGTGGTCCCGCGACCGGCCACGCCGGAGAAGTGGTCGTGGGCAGGGCTCTTTCACAAGGCGGTGCCCTGGAACGTGCCGGTGCTCGCCGTCGCGATTCACGCGCTGATCGGCGCCGCCCTGTTTCGCTGGGCCGCTTGGACGCCGCAGGACCGTGGATTGACACCGCGCGTCAAATCCGCAATGTTGTCACCCCGGACTTTGATCCGGGGCCGCCATCCGCCATCCGCAATCCTTCTGGCGGTCATCCTTCTGCCGGTAGTGACGTCGCTCTACCCGACATCGCCCGATTTGCAGGGTAAGAAGATCGTGTTCTATGAGAAGGGATTTCTCAACTGGCTCAAGCCCACTCATGACAGTTATGGACGTCTTGGCAGTGGTATGTACGGCATGTTGCCGGTCTACCTCGAAAGTCTGGGCGCGCGCAGCGTGATCTCGAAGGACCTGTCCGGAGAGGATTTGCGTGAGGCGGCGGCCCTGGTCCTGATCTTTCCGGATCAACCGTGGGCCGAGGGGCAACTCGAGCGCATCTGGAGCTTCGTCCGCCAGGGCGGTTCCCTCCTGGTCCTCGGCGAGCACACGACGCGCGACCGCGACGGCAGCAGCCGGTTCAACGAGGTGCTCGGCCCGACCGGTATGCGCGTGGCCTTCGATTGCGCCAACTTCGCCGTCGGTGGCTGGCTGCAATCCTATGAAGCGATGATCCATCCAACCACGGTCGGCATTCCGGATGACCGCAACCAGTTGGGCATTGTCATCGGCGCCTCGCTCCAGACCGGTTGGCGGGCCCGCCCCATCGCCGTCGGCCGCTGGGGCTGGTCCGACCTCGGCGACGAAGGTAGCAGCCGGGCCATGATCGGCAATGAGCGCTACGACGCCGGCGAGAAGCTTGGTGATCTCCTGCTGGCCGCGGAGCAGCCGTTCGGCAGAGGGAAGATCGTCGCCTTCGGCGACACCTCTTCTTTCACCAACGGCATCAACGTCAGCTCCCATGTTTTCACGTCGCGTCTGTTCGCCTACCTGGCGGATGGCTCCGTCCGGGCCCACCCCCTCTGGCGGCAACTGCTCGGTCTGTTGCTGTGCGCCGGGATCGTCGGTCTGCTGCTGGCGTGGCCGAGCGAGCGGACCGTCGTCTCGGCGGTGCTTGGCCTGGCCGGATCGCTGGTCCTCATGTCGGCGGCGACCAGCCACGCCTGGGAGTCCTTCCCGGATGGACGCCTCAAGTCGCCCAACAATTTGGCCTACATAGACGCCTCGCACCTGGAAACGTCGAGCGGGGAATCCTGGCGCGGCGACGGCCTCGGTGGGTTGGTGCTGACCCTGATGCGCAATGGCTACCTGACGCTCGCGCTGCCGCGGGTCGACGCGGAGCGGCTGGAAGGAGCGGGTCTGCTCATTTCCGTCGCGCCGCGGCGCGGTTTCTCGCCCACGGAGCGTGGCGTCCTGCGCAGATTTGTGAATGGCGGCGGCACTCTCGTTCTTACCGTCGGCTGTGACGATGCCGGACCCTCCCTCCCGCTGCTGGCGGATTTCGGCTTCGAGGTGGGCACCGACGGCATCCACGCTCCGGAGACCGTGCCGATGGGGCACTTCAAGTCGCCGTACCTGCGCTCGGAAGACCAGCGTGTCTTCGTCCGTTTCCATGCGGCCTGGCCCGTGTTCTGCAGCGAGCCGGACGCCCAGGTCATCGCCTATGGGCGGGACAATGTGCCGGTTATCGTCATGCGTCGTATCGGTGCCGGCAAGGTGGTAGTGATCGGGGACACGCGCTTTGCCACGAACGACAACCTGGAGCGCGAGGACGGCGAGCCCTTCGAGGGCCTGCGGGAGAACGCTGATTTCTGGCGGTGGTTCCTCACGCAGGTGAGGGATCAGACCCCCTGGGTGCCTCCGGCGCTGACCGGCGAGAAACCGGCCCAGGAGCCGGTGCCCTCCGGTGCCGCGGGGCAGGAGGGGACGCCATGAAACGAGCCTGGGTCGGTCTGGCACTGTTGAGCGTCTCGTGGCTGTTCGGATTGCGGTACTACCACGCTGAGGGTTGGGCAGTATGGACGATTCTGATCGTCGCCGGCACGGGTCTGCTCGCGCGCGTCCGGTCCTCCACGCCGGGCAAAACGGAATCGGTCCTCGCTCTGGTGCTGTTGCTCCCGGCCGTGGCGGTGGCTCCCTGGCCGTACCGGATCGCGCCGCTGATGATCTGCGCCGGTCTCGCCCTTCACCTGGCCCCCATTCCCCGCCGTTGGCCGAAGACGATGGGCGCAGCGGCATCAATGGCCGGTCTTGTTCTGACCGCTCACTCCCTGGCGCTGATCGCCTACGAGAGCGTCACGGCCCGATCCCATGAGCTTCCCCATTTCTTGGCACTGGTTCTTCTCGGCCTGGCGCGCTTGCTCGGTATCGATGCGGCCCTGGACGGTTCCGATCTGGCCATGTACTCCGTCCGCACGGTGCATCGCTTGGGGGCCACCTGGGAGCTTTTCCTGGACCCGCCCACACTGTGCTTCCTCGTGGGTGGAATCGTGATGCTGTGGATCGTTCGTCGAGTGGGCTCTGCCCACCACTTCCGGGTGGGGGAACGGCATGGTTGGTGGGCACAGCCCACCCTCCTGCTCGCCTTGGTCGCTCTGTGGCTGCCGGTCCGTGCGGCTCTCCTGATGGCGGTCCTCATGCACCGGGCGCTGCGGACAGAGTATGAGACGCCGCTGGCGGTGATGAACCAGTTCTGGAACCCGTGGCTTCTGCTGGTTCTGTTGCTGGTCCCGGTCCTGCTGGCGCTTCGGTTCGTGCGGGTCAGTCGCGACGAGCCGGTGGATTCCCCCGCGTCAACGGAGCCGACGGTGAGCCCGGTCTACCCCGTGCGGCGCCAGGCCGTGACCCTCGCGCTGGTGTTCGCGGGCGTGTTTCTCTTGTGCTTTGGCCTGTTGTGGGACCCCGTCGGCCACCGCAAGGAAGGACGGATTCTCGTGGACGAATTCCACTCCACCTGGGAGCCCACCGGCCGGCCCTTCGACACGGACTGGTACGGCGAAGAATCCGGATACAACTACGCCTGTATCTACGACTACTGCTCGCGTTTCTACCAAATGGGACGGCTCGGCACGCGCCTCGACGAGGCGGCACTGCAAAACTGCGACGTCCTGGTGGTGAAAGTCCCCACCTCGCGCTACGCCCCGGAGGAGGTGGCCGCGATCGAGCATTTCGTCAAGAAAGGCGGCGGCCTGCTGCTGATCGGCGAGCACACCAACGTCTTTGACACCGGCACGCACATCAACGACCTCGCCCGGCGCTTCGGCTTCCGCTTCCGGTACGATTGCCTGTTCGACATCGACGCGGTGTTCGAGCAGCGCTGGCGGAGGCCCGTCGTGGCGCATCCCATCGTTCAGCATCTGCCGTCGTTCGACTTCGCCGTCTCCTGCTCCATCGCTCCCGGGGCGAGCGTCGGCCGGGCCGTGATCCAATCCACCGGCCTGCGGAACCTGCCCGCGGATTACCACGTTAGCAATTTCTACCCCCAGGTCGAAGACCACGCCTACAGCCGCTATGGGGCCTTCGTTCAACTCTGGACCACCCGCCGCGGCACGGGGCGCGTGGCGGCCTTCCCGGATTCCACGGTCTTTTCCAACTTCTCCACGTTCGAGCCGGGCAAGGCGGAGTTGATGTTGGGCATGCTCGAATGGCTCAACCACCGCAATGTGTTCCTGGACCCGCGACTCGGGCTGCTGCTGGGCGGCCTGGTCCTCAGTCTGGTCGGCATCCGGAGAGCTACGAATTTCGGATGGCGGATCATGTCATTGCGAGCGAAGCGCGGCAATCTGGATTGCGGACTGAAGAAGACCGGCACGGCGAATCCGCACTCCGCACTCCGCACTCGTTCGTCTCGCTGCTGGCGCTCAGCATGTCTGCCTGGGTCGTGGCGGTGGTGGGGGCGCGGGCTGCACACCATCGTGCGATGCCGCTGCCCAAAGCCAGTCGGCCGTTCGTGCACGTCGTGATGGACCGCACCGTCTGTGACACGCCGCTGTCCCGAAGCGGGTTCCTCGCAGGAGAGGCGAACGGCTTTGGGATCTTCGAGCGCTGGATTCTGCGCCTCGGTTGCTTCACCTCGCGCCGCAGTGGCGCCGACGCGCTGACAGGGAACCTCGTCGTGTTCACCTATCCCAGCCGCACCGTGACCGACGAATTCCGCGCGGCCGTGGTACGCTACGTGGCAGCCGGGGGCAAATTGCTCGTCGTGGACTCCCCCGAGAACACGAACTCGACGGCCAACAGCCTTCTCTATCCCTTCGGCCTGAGCCTCGACTCTACCCAGACGCTCCAGGGCTCGCTTGCCGTCGCGAGCAAGAGAGCTCCCACACAGAATCCCGCGTCGGCGACCTCGAATCAACCCGGCGTACCGGTGGAAGCGGCGTACAAGATCGCCGGAGGCGAGCCTGTGATCACGCTGGACGGTAATCCTGTGGCCGCGACCGTACGTCACGGCCAGGGATCGGTCACCGTGGTCGGATTTGGCTCGCGCTGGGCCGATGCCCGCATGGGCGTCACGGGCGATGTCGTGCCGGACGCGGAGCTGCGCCGCGTGTTTGACCTCGAATTTATGTTGCTCAGAGACATCCTCTCCCTCCGCTGAGCACGACGCCAACGCCTCGCAGCCCAGCCGCCCCCGGCTGCGGCTCGTAGAGGTGCGCGGCGGGGGGGCCGCAGGCCCTGGTTCGTAGTGTGCTCGTCAGAGCATAGCTAAAGGATAACGCCTGACGGCGTCACTGGGGCCCCCCAACGCGGAATTCTGCGTTGGGGACCCCACTACAAACCGAAGGCTTTCTGCATCTGCTGGCGCACCTGGGTCAGGCGCGGGAGGTCGCCGCCTTTGACCTCGGCGGTGGCCCAGCCGGCGAAACCGATCTCGTCGAGCGCCTTGCGCACGTCGGCCCAGGGGATGTCGTCGTTTTCGCTCGTGATGTCGCCCCCTCCCTTGCCCTTGGCCCGACTGGAGCCCTTGGCATCCAGCTTGACACAGCGGCGGCCGAACGCCCGGATCCAGTCGCCCGGCTGGCCATACCGCCAGTGGTTGCCGATGTCGTAGTACATCCCGACCCAGGGACTGTGGAAGCTGTCCACGAATCGGATGAAGCGCTCGGGCGTCTGCTCCGGCGGCTTGTCGGCATCGTACATCATGCGGTTGCCGACGTTCTCGACCAGGATCATCTGCCCCAGTGCGGCCGCCACGGGGATGAGCTTCTTGATCTCCTGGCGGCAGCGCTCCTCGATGATCTCGGTGGGTCCATCGGTGCCCTGGCCGACGACGATCAGGACGCCGCTGCCGCCGGCGGCGTGCGAGACACGCAGGCAATGCTCGATATTGGCCCGGCCCCAATTGCGCTCCTCTTCCTTTTCGCTCGTGAGCCGTTGCTGCCAGTGGGCATGATTGATCGCGTTGTGCACGAATACGCCGGACTCGCGCACCGCCTCACGGGCCTGCTCGGGGGTATATTCGCCCGCCTGGTCGAAGTCGACGCCGTCGAACCCGGCCTCGCCCGCCATCCGCAGACGCTCCGTCGCCGAAACCTTTTTGCCCCCGATGTCTTTCGGGATCATCCCCAGCTTGCAGGCCAGCAGGAGCCGCTTGCCCGCGGGCGGGCTGACGAGACGCGAGTTATTGGCACCGGCCGCCTGAATCGTGCCGGGGCCGCTCACACTGGCGGTTACGGCGCCGATGCCGGCGGCCAGAAAATGACGACGATCGAGAGACAGAGTCTGATTTTTTGCCGATTCGTTTGACATGAGCAATCCCCTCTTCTAATGCACTGTAGCCTATCCTTCGATCTACTCGTAGTCCAGACGCATTTCGACCTTGTCCCCGTAGGGCCGGGGGACCACGCCAAGGCCGGGGGCCTCGGTTTGTAGTGTGCTCGTAAGAGCATAAGAGGATAACGCCTGACGGCGTCACTACAAACGGGCCACGCTTAGCCCTGCCACCCAGCCACGCAACAACCTGCTGCGATAGGCTCTTACCATACCCTCACGAAAAGAGAATCTCAAGCATGCGGGTGGGCAATCCTGGCGCCATCTAATATCCCACGCGGCCCCAGATGGCGATTTGCATCCTCTTCACATCGTCGAGGCCGTCGTCGGTCGTCGGCCGGTAGTTGTGCGGCGGATTGGGTTGTTTGCCGACGTTGATCGTCTCGATGCCCTGGTATTTCCAGTAGTCGCTGTGGCCGTCCGCGAAGGAGACGTTCGTGCCGTCGGCGTGCCGGACAAAGGGCGGGTCCCACCATTGGGGCGTGAGGTATTGAATCGCATAGCTGTCCGGCGTGATCCGGCCCTCGTCGAGAAAGACGAGGCGCTGGGCCGGCGTGGGGTCGACGATGTCCGTCCGCCGCTTGCACATCAGCACCGTCCTGCCCACCCTCACCCCCTGGTTGCCCTTGTACGTCCCCGCGGCGTCGAAGCAGCCGTTCATGCCATAACCGGTGGAATACGTGCGCATCTCGCCCCGCACACCGGTCGGGCAGCGGTAGACCTTCTCGGCCTGGCAATAGGGATAGAGCGCCCCGACCCGGATACATTCCATTTGAATCGGTTGCGGCCGCTGTTCTCCGGACGCGTAGCTGCTCGCGCAGTCGTTGCCCACCCAGTAGGGCTCGCCTTTATGAGGACCCGAACTCGGTGCCGCGGCACTGGGCGCGGCGGTCGGGGCCCACGCGGCTTCGCCGTTGACGAGCTTGTCGTCGTTCTGGTCGGCATACATGATCCAGCTCAGAGTCAGGGTCTTGAGGTGGTTCAGGCACACCGCACGGCGGCCCTGCTCGCGGGCCCGGTTCAGGGCCGGCATCAGGACCGCCATCAGGATGGCAATGATGGCGATGACCACCAGCAGCTCGATCAAGGTGAACGCGTCGTGAAACCGGCCCTTTCCGGGAGGCAGAACCCTTGCTTCTGCCCGGGCTGACTCGTTTCTTTGTCTTGGCCTGCTCATACGGAAGCCTCCTTCAAGTCTCTACAGAAGTCTTCACCGATCGAGAGGTATCGTGGTATCACTCTCATACACCTTCCAAAGGGCTATTCTACCAGATTTCCTGCGGCGGAAAGCGCTATTTGCCCAGGTTTTCGTAGAGCTTCAGGTTATGAGTGGACGCGCCAATGCAGACGATGTCCGGTTGGCCGTCGCCGGTGAAATCGCCGACCACGGCATCGGCGGCAGCGGTTCCTCCGTTATCCAGCACGGTACTCTCCCAGCGTTGGCCGCGTACATCCGCGGCCCGGTAGATCGAAAGCCGATAGCCTTTGCCGCGAAAACCGCAGACGACCTCGTCGCGGCCGTCACCGTTGAGGTCGCCCACCGCCAGGGCGTGGCCGTTCTCCATCTTGTCGTCGAGCACGAGCCGCTGCCACGCTTCTCCTTCCGGCAGGTAGACCACCAACTGATTTCCGTGCCACGGCTCGATGGCAGCCAGAAAACGTTCCTTGCCGAGTTGGCCCAGACGCACCTCGCTGCTGCCGCATTGAGGCCAGGGGCGAGGATCGCCCCGGGAGATGAGGGTCGCGACCCACTTGCCGCCGGCCGGCTCATACCGGTGCAGCCCGAGATAACACGCTGTGAGCAACTGTTGCCGGGCGCCGCCGTCCCAGCTCACCGGATTGATTGCGTGCAGGATGCCGCGCGGGTCGGTGGAAAGCGTTTCTCGTCGCCAGTCGCCGGGCCGATAGAGATAGATCGGCACGGGAGCATCCGGGACGGGCGGGTACTTCGTCCCGACCATCGGTCCCACCAGCAGCACTTTCCTGCCCTTGCCCTCCGGGTCGATCCAGCGCACGCGGTGCGCGGTCGGCACCCGGTCGATCTCGCGGGCCGTCCAGGGTTGTCGCACGTCCGCGCCGCTCTTGAGCAGGACGACATTGCCGACGCTCTTTTGCGGGTCCGGCTCGAACCGGTAGGCGAGAACGACCTCGGGTACTCCATCCGCGTCGATGTCCCAGCAATCCGCGTTCAGCGGCCGGGGGACATTGTCCGCCAGCACGTGCCGTTCCCAGGCCGGATGGCGATTCTCGAACCAGGCGACTTCGGTGGCCCTCTCATCGATGGCGATCAGATCCTTTTTGCCGTCCTTGTTCAGGTCGGCAGCGACGAGCTGGTAGCCGTACTTCAGCTCGTTGCTGATCGTGTGCGCGTGGAAGCGAGGCAGTTGGTCGCGGAAACCTAAGGCGTATAGGTCCGCATCGCGCAAGGCCAGCCGCAGGCGAATCGGCTTGCCGGCCAGGGTGCTCACGTCGCTGCCGCGCTGCCATTTCACCGTATGCTCGATGGCATCGCCGTAGATTTCGGGACAATCGGAAAAAGCGAACCCGGGAGCGGGCCGGCCCTCCTGATCTTCAATCTGCACCTGCAGGCCACCGGCCGCAGAGGTCGAGAAGTTGATAGCGAGCCTGCCACCCTCAAAGATCAGCGGTCTTGTTAGAATCTGGCCGCCGGCGAAAGAGGCGTGCAGGGATACGAAGCCATCGACTCGACACGTGTAGCGACGCGTCTTGGCCGCTTTGCTCTCGAAGTAATAGCCTTCATTCGTGTAGAAGGACAACTCTTTGCCGCCGCCGGGTAGTGGCGATTGGGTCTGGACTAAGCCCCACCAGATGTAATTGCTGCGGTTATGCCATTTGTCCGCGTTGAGCCCCGGTCGGATGAACGCCTCCGCCCAGCGGTGAAAGGTCCGACCGTCCCGGCTGCTCATGAACAGTCCCTCCGTCAGCGAGTCGCGCTCCGGGAGGTAGCGGGTCGGAAAACCAAGGAGCAGGTGGGGGGCACGATCATAGGGCATCACGGCGTTGGTGTAGAGGTGTTCCTTCGGGGCCTCGGGGAATTGGAGCCACTCGGGTTCGGTCCAGTGCAGGAAATCCGGGGAGGTGGATACTTTGATGTCCCGCCGCCCTTCGCGAAAATCCCGGAAATAGCAGCGGTATTCCTGCCGGACGGTGTCCCAAAACGCGAGATTCTGGGAGTCGAAGGCCCCTTGCGTCAGGATGGGCTTGTCGGCCAGTAACTGCCAGTGCAGGCCGTCGGGCGACTGGAAGGCGAGCAGTGCTTTGCTGTATTCATCCTCGCCACGGGCGACCGCTTTGTACCTGGCGTCGGACGGACACTGCGGGTTCGTATCCTTGAAGGGCACGAAGTTGTGCGTGCCGGTGCCCGCCCAGATGATGTTGTTCTGTTTGGAGCCCTGGAACTCGACCAGGTTGAGCGTGGGGCGCTCCCAATGGATTCCGTCCCGGCTCTCCGCGTAGCAGACGACGGCCCGGTGGGTCTGCTTCTCGGTACGCATGTCATGGTTCCAGCCCCGGTAATACATGCGGTAGATCGGCCCATCCTGAAAGATCGTGTGGTAACCGCACGAGTTGCCCTCCCACGGCTGGTCGTGCACCATCACGACCTCCTGCGGCACCGGCTCGTGCAGGCGCAGCGCGATGTCACCTTCGATCTGCTCGACGAGATAGCGATCGACGAAAAGCTCCCAGCGGTCGCCGATCCGAACCGGCTCCGGCGTGGCGGCACGAACCGTCCCCCAGACACTGGCGGCGACAATCACAACTCCTAAACAACGCGAAATCCGTCGCATGATGTCTTTGTCCTCCGAGGTTTGTAGTGTGCTCGTAAGAGCATAAGAGCATAAGAAGATAACGCCTTACGGCGTCACTACAAACGAACTGTGCTTGCGGCTGTCACCCAGGTGCTTGCCTTGAATACCCGAGAGTCAATATCATTCCCTTGGCTTGGCGCCGACCGCTTCAGGCAGCGCCGCCTTCCAACCGGCCTTGAGCAGTTGAGCCATCTCCTGCCGCGTTTGCGTGTAGGCCGGGTCGTCCGCCAGATTGACCGTTTCCCACGGGTCTTTCTGCAACTCGAACAGTGCCGCGGGAACCGGGCCTTTGCCGAACTCCATGTAGCTGAACTGGCGAGTCCGCACGACTTGATTGGTTTCGTTCTCCACCATGAAGACGGCCTTCTTCCAGGGCTGACCTGGGTTGCTCAGCAGCGGCGCGAAGCTCCGTCCCTCCAGATTGGAGGGCAGATCGAGACCTGCAAGCTCGCCGACGGTGGGCATGAAGTCCACGAACTCCACGAACTCGCGGCAGACCTGGCCGTTGGCCGGCGCGCCTGGCACGCGGACCCACAAGGGTGCCCGGCGCGTGCTCTCGAGCATCGAGTATTTGGACCAGAACCCATGATCGCCCAGATGGAAGCCGTGGTCGCCCATGATGAAGACAATCGTGTTCTTCGCGAGACCTTGCTTCTCCAACTCGTCGAGCACCATGCCGATATTGCTGTCGATGAAACTCACGCAGGCATAGTAGGCGGCAATGGCCTCCTTCACCTCTCGTGGCGTCGGCTGGCGGTTCGTGAAAATGTCCGGGTTGCCGACCGTGACGCGCCGGGGATAGAGGCTCGTCTTGACGTTGGGCGGCGCGGGCGGATCGGGAATCTTCGCCGGATCGTACATATCAATGTACTTCTTCGGCGCAATCAGCGGCGTGTGCGGCCGCGACTGATGCATGGACAGGAAGAACTGTTTCTTCGTCTGGGCGAACTCCTTCAGCAGCGCGCAGGCGATTTGGGCGTTGCGATAGTCGCCTTCTTCTTCCGGTTTCAGGCCCGAATCGCCGTACCGGTCGGAATTGCGGGAGCGCCATTCGCGGTAGGCCTTGCTGTTCTTGTCTTTGGGCGCGGGATCGCGCTGGGCCCGTTTGACCGGCGGGAACGTCAGGATGGGATCGGGGCCCTTCCATCCCGGCGGCTTGCCATAGCTCTCGATCCGGTCGAAGGCCAGCAGTTGTCTCTCCGCGTATTCCACCGTGTGGAAGAATTTCCCGATCACGGCGGTGTAGAAGCCCCTTTTCTTGAGCAACTCCGGCAGGGTGACCGTGCCAGGCGGTAGCCGCTGGTCCATCTCCTGGCCGTTATTCCAGACCCGGCTCGTCAACGGACGTAAACCGCTCAGGAACGAGCTGCGCGAAGGATTGCAGCAGATCGCCTGCACATACGCCGCGTCGAACCGAACCGCGCTGGTGGCGAAGCGGTCCAGGTTCGGCGTCTTGCAGATGGGATTCCCGTAGCAGCCGGGCGTGTTCGCACTCCAGTCCTCCGCGATGATGAACAAGATATTCATCTTCGAAGTCTCCGGCATCCGATCGGCGGCAAACGTACCCGCCGGTATGGCGGCCAGAGCCGCCCAGGCAATCAGTGCTATCAGCGAGTGTCTCATTCTTGGGTCCTCCTTATGGTTTGAACTCACCGCTTCTGGAACTCGACCACCAACACCGGCCCCGGCCAGTTGACCTCCGCCGCGTGCTCGGTCGTGGCCGAGTAGATGTAGAACGAATTGTCGCCTTGGTGGAGCAGGTCCAACGGGACGTCAATCGCATCGAAACTGTAGTTGTGAACCACCCCCACGCGGTCGACCAGCTTGTGGTCGTTCAGCCCGATCTCCTCTGCATGCGCCGCCGACCAGGTGGACAGCAGTAGTCGAGCCCGCGTGACGCCCTGCGGCGAATCCGCCATCGGAATCTTGCAGGTCATCCGCTTCTTGACACGGACGCCAAACGCTTCTGGAACGTCGGTGGCCCGGTACATCTTCACGGAGCAGTTGGCACGCTGCAGACTGAGATTCTCCACGGCTGGCGTCATGAAGGACATGCCGCTGGTATCGGTGATGATCGCGGCGATCCGCATCGGCTGGTCCTGGTCCGGGACCCACTCGTTGTCCCAAGTGACTCGCCACGGTGCGCTCGTGGCTGTGCCGATGTGGTGCTTCCGGACGCCATGCTCCGTCTGGTACTGCCATTTGCGGAACGAGCCGTCGCCGGACCAGTTGAAATCCTCATACAAACCGACAAAGTCCACCTGTCGCACGGCGGCGCCGGGTGCCGTGACCTCGGCCGATACCACCGGCTTGTCGCCCAGGACTGCCCCTGCTAGGGGTGCCGTGATCCGGCCGACTGGGTGCGGTTTCGAGGCGTCGTAGTAGACACGGATGGTGAAATCGTAGATCCAGTAGAAGCCCCAGTTGAAGTTGTACTTGATCTGTGGGCCCGCGGTAAACTGCACCACATTCGTGCCCTGGCGCAGGTGTTCCAGCGGAATCGGTACGGCGTTGTTGCCCAGCAGCGTGCGGTAGTAATAGAGCGGATTGCCTGACATCCCCGCCGGCTGCGGGACCGAAATCCACCCGTGGCCGTTGACGCGGAATTTCTGGCCGCTGGTCCCGATATGGCCGCCCCAGTATTCCACGCTCATCTCCGCGCGAACGGCCTTGTCCAAGTCGAGCTCGATATCTTTGGGCACCTGATGCGGCTTGTCGCGCATGTCGAACGCCGGGTCCTTCTTGCGCGGGCAATTGGGGTCCAGTTCGGAGAACTGGGTCTTCTGGGTCTTGCCGTAATTGAAGGTAAACTCCCGGAAGATGTCCCCCGGTTTCGGTTGTCCCCAACAAACACTTGCCCCCAGGAGGACCGGCAATAATACCAGCCATGACCGCAGGCGACCGACGTGCGCAGGCGTATTCATTTTTTATTCTCACCACGAGAGTGATTCGAGGAAACGCAGGCTCTGCGGAATCTGCTGGATGACGGTCGGGGATTCATCCTCGATGAAGTAGTGCTTGACGCCGATCTCCTGGGCGGTGCGGAGGATCTTGGGCAGGTCGATCTGGCCGGTGCCGAGCGCCACGTCGTTGCAGACGTCCTCCGAGCCGGTCAGCTTGCCCGTGGCCACGCCCTTCTTCAGGTCCTTGATGTGAAACAGTTCCCAGCGGTTGGGATAGCGGCGCAAAAGCTCGACCGGGTCCTGGCCGGGATGGACGGTCCAGAACACATCCATCTGGAAGGTGACCCACTCGGGCTTGGTTTCTTTCACCAGCAGATCGAAGAGCGTGCCGTCGCCGTGCGGGACGAATTCGTAGCCGTGATTGTGGTAGTAGAACTTGATCCCTTGGGCGGCCGCGACTTTGCCCGCGTTGTTGAAGACGGCCGCCGCCCGACGACAGGCGGCTTCATCGAATGGACCCTCGTGCGGAATCCAGGCGCAACCGGCATAGGGTAATCCCAGTGCCTTCGCTTCCTTCACTGCTGCCGCGGGGTCCTTCTCCCATTGCTCATAAGACCAGTGGCCGCCGATCGGCTTGAGGCCATACCACTGGAGCCTTTGCAGGAATTGCGCCGGCGTCAGCCCGTACGTCCCGGCCAACTCGACCTCCATGAAGCCGAAGTTCTGGGTGAGCTGTAATCCCAGCGGCACATTGTCTTTGAAAATGTCCCGCAGGCTGTAGAGTTGCAGGCCGACGGGGCCTTTGAAGCTCGCGCTGGTCCCGACGCCGCGCGCACCGGGGCGGGTACCGTTGTTGAGCCAGACATCGCCCCGGCGCTCCTGTTGGAAGTCCTTGTGCAGGATGTCCATATCTCCGTCGCCGTCGAGGTCACCGATCCGCGACTCGTGGCAGCCGATGCCCGTCGAGATCAGTTGGGTCTGGAAATGGCCCTTCCCATCGCCATAGAGGACCCACTGCCGGCAGTCGGCGCCGGCGCCGGGATTGTACATCTCGCCGGTATAGATGTCCGAGTGCCCGTCGCGGTCGATGTCGCCGATGCGGAGCGTATGACCGTGATCGACGCGCTCGATGAGCACACGTTTGGTCCATTGTCCTTCCTTATGCTCATACAAGGCCAGCGGTCCGATGCCGTCGCCCGAGCCGATGACGATCTCCGGCCAGCCGCCTTCGATCAGATCGCCCGTCGCCGAGCGGCTGAAACGATACTCTGCGTCGACCGGATGGACTTTGAACGTTGTGCCCTCGACGTGCTCGAACCAGTGTCCTCCACTCACGATGTCCAGCTTGCCATCGCTATTGAGGTCGATCTTGGCGAACCCTTCCGGCGGCTCCCCGGGGCCGAGCTTGGCAATTTGCGTGACCGGCCACCGCTGGGTCGGATCGGCGGGGATCTCGGCCAGGAACAACTGCAGGCCCCGGTTGTACCAGAAGGCCAGCTCGACCTTTCCATCCCCGTCAAAATCGCCGAAGATCTGATCGTGATGGGTACCGCCCACGGCGATCACCTGATGCCGCTTCCAGGGCTGGTCAGGCTGGAAGTTCGGGTACGGATTCTCCCACCACCAGATCTCGCCCACCTTCGACTGCGCGCCCATGAGGATGTCGAGGTCGCCGTCGCCATCAAGGTCGAGGACATCCCCGCCTGCCTCCATCCGCACACTCGCCGCGCCATTCTCCACGGCATACCGCGTCCAACCTTGGGCCGACCGGCGGAACCACGCCATCTTCTCATAGCTGGCGACCATGAAGTCGCTGATGCCATCCTTGTCGACGTCGAGGATCAGCGTGGCGACCTGGCGTCCCAGATCCGGCTGAGGAATTTGGCCCTGTGTGCTGGAGAGGTGCGTCCATGATACGCGCCCCTGTTGCTGTGCCGCCTGGGATTGAGCCTGAAGGCCAATCACGATCAGGCCGGCCAGGAGGGCGTCTCGAACGATGGTTTGTCTGGGGACCATGGCACAACCTCCTTTTCAAACGAATGTGCGCACGATATGTCACGACATTACGCTGGCGGAGCAGGCAGATCAAGCCAATTTCACCCGCTTTCCGGTCTTCAGAGTAGTGCCACCCGTAGCCCTACTGGGATAGGCTCTAAGTGCGCGGCCCCCTCTTGTCACCCCCGCGGAGGCGGGGGGTCCAGGAAAGCCACGGCGCTAATGGATTCCCGCCTGCGCGGGAATGACAGGATGCAGCCTTCCGCCAAATCGCCGTTGTGGTAGAGGCCCTAAAGCGCCGACGGAACGGCGGCTTGCTCGTGGTGGAGCATTCTCTGCTTGGTGTCGATGCCGCCGGGGGCGGAGAAGCCGCCGAGACCACCATCCGTACGCAGGACGCGATGGCAGGGGATAATCAAGGGGATCGGATTGGAGGCCAAGGCACTGCCGACGGCGCGGGCGGCGTTCGGACTGCCTACCTGCTTTGCCAGCCCGATATAAGTCATGGTCCGACCGAACGTTATCTCGCGGCACGCGGACAGGACCTTCTGCACGAAAGGCCCGGCGCCGTTGAGGCTCACCGCAGGTTCCACACGGAAATCCACCGGCTCGCCCTCGTAGTAGGCGACGATTTGTTCTTGCAGATTATGCTGTAAGTCTTTATCCGACCGAAGGTTATCGTTTATTGACTGGAGGTTCCGTAGTAGCTCCTGCTCGGCTTGCTGGCGCTGGGCGACAGGCAAGAATGTCCGGCAGAGGGCCTGTTCCGTACCGGCCAAACCGAAATAGCCCCATTGGGTCCTGAAAATGGCGTAGTGCAACATGGGCGCTCCTTGGGCTTCCGCCGCCGCAAAAACTTCTACCTACACTACGAAAGGGATTGACGCAAGGGCATATGGCTGCTAAAAAGGAAAGTTTTCACAGGATCAGGCCGGGTTATGTCTCTGGAAGAACTCAGAAAACGCATTGACGAGATTGACAGCCAGCTTGTGGCCTTGCTCAACGAGCGCGCCGGCGTCGTGATGGAGATCGGCAAGCTCAAGGCCCAGACGGACCGGCCGATCTATGCGCCGGATCGGGAGAAGCAGGTCTTGGACAAGGTCGTCAAGGCCAACAAAGGGCCGCTGCCGGACCGGACGCTGGCCGCGATCTGGCGGGAGATGATGAGCGGCTCGTTCGTGCTGGAGAAGCCGCTGCGCATCGCCTATCTGGGTCCGGGCGGCAGCTTCAGCCATACGGCGGCGATGCTCAAGTTCGGTAAGAGCGTCGAATATGAGCCGCTGGCAGATATCCGCGGGATCTTCGACGAGATCTGCAAGGGCCATTGCGATCTGGGGGTCGTGCCGGTCGAAAACTCCACCGGGGGCGGCGTCATCGAGACGCTGGATGCCCTGATCGAGACCAACGTGAAGATCTGTGCCGAGGTCCTGATGACGATCCACCACAACCTGCTGGCGAATTGCACGCTGGAGGAGGTGGAGAAAGTCTACTCCAAGCCCGAGGTCTTTTCCCAGTGCCGCAACTGGCTGGCCTCGACTTTCAAGGAGACTAATACCATCGCGGTAGCCTCGACCGCCAAGGCGGCCCAGATGGCAGCGGCGGAAGACTATGCCGCGGCGATCGGCTCGCGCGTGGCGGCCGATCTGTACGGCTTGCAGGTGGTCTGCGAGAATATCGAGGATATCACCAACAATGTGACGCGCTTTCTCGTGGTCAGCCGCGAGGACGCCCGGCCGACCGGCGAGGATAAAACGGCGATTCTCTTCAGCACCGCTCACAAGGCCGGCGCCTTGGCGGATGTGCTGGAGGTCTTCCGCAAGTACTCGATGAACATGACCAACATCGAGTCCCGGCCGAGCAAAAAGCGCGAGTGGGAGTACTATTTCTTCGTCGATCTTCTGGGCCACCGGACGGACGAGCGGGTCAAGGCCGGACTTGAAGAGGCGCGGCAACATTGCCTGCAACTCTCGATTCTCGGCAGCTTCCCGCGGGCCACAGAATTACTGTAAAGAGGAGAAAAAATGCGGAAACCGTTCGTAGCGGGCAACTGGAAAGAGAACACGGACAGCCGGTCCAGCGTGGAATTAGCGAAGGCAGTTGCTGCGGGTTCTGCGGGAGTGGCCCGAGAGAAAGTTACGGTGGCGGTGATTCCGCCGTTTGTTTATTTGCAGTCGGTGGTCAAGGCGGTCAGTTCGACCGGCGTGGCCGTGGGTGCTCAGGATGTTTATTTCGAACCCCAAGGCGCGTTTACGGGCGAGATCAGCCCCGGCATGCTGAAGGATATCGGCTGCACCTACGTTCTGTGCGGGCACTCCGAGCGGCGGCATGTTATTCGCGAGTCGGATGAGCTGGTGGGCAAAAAAGTGACCGCCGCCCTCGGGGGCGGGCTTCTGCCGATTCTCTGTGTCGGTGAACTGTTGGAAGAGCGGGATGCCGGTAAGACGGAACAGGTGGTCGAGCGGCACCTGCGGACGGGTTTGGCAGGCTTGAGCGTGGACAAGATGTCGGCGGTGACGATCGCGTACGAGCCGGTCTGGGC
>CAYHAJ010000250.1:0-17491 GCA_964354535.1 uncultured Pirellulales bacterium | reverse complement strand
GTCGCCGCCTCGTCGGCGACGTGGTGCTTACCAGGGAGGATGTGCTGTCGGGCAGGCAATGGCCCGACGCCTGCGTGCCATGCACCTGGTCGATCGACCTGCACCTGCCCGACCCGCGCTACGTGAAAGGCTTCGAGGGCGAGCCGTTCATTTCCGAAGCTCACTACACCCGCTTCAAGGGCCCGTACTGGATCCCCTACCGCTGCCTGTACTCGCGGAACGTCGAGAACCTCTTCATGGCCGGGCGGGACATCTCCGTCACGCACGAGGCCCTGGGCACGGTACGCGTTATGCGGACGACTGGAATGATGGGCGAGGTCGTCGGCATGGCCGCCTCGATCTGCAAGAAGCGCAGCACCACCCCGCGCGGCGTCTACATCGAGCACCTGCCGGAGTTGAAGGAGTTGGCCACGCGCGGCGTGGGCAAGCAGGCCGTCCGGCGGTAAAGAAGAAGCGCACCACAGAGGCACAGAGGACACAGAGAATGAAGAGGGAGAGATGAATGCAAATGAGATTACCGAACAGATCATTGGGGCCGAGATTGAAGTCCACCGGGTGCTCGGACCGGGGTTGCTGGAGTCGGCCTGTTGATCAACTTCAATGTGCCGGTCTTGAAGAACGGCATTCGCCGGAGGGTATTATGATCTCAACTCTTCTCCGTGTCCTCTGTGTCTCTGTGGTGAAATCATCTTTCGCGGTTAGCGCGATCGTGCTGGTTACGGGGGGATTGGGACGGGGGGCGGAGCTACCCATCGACAAGACAGCTCTCGATCAGGCGTCCCGGTCGGCCGAGATCGCCGGTTATGCCCTGAGCAAGGTTCAGCGCTGGCTGCACGAGAAGGCGCTGCCGGTGATCGATCCCGCGACGGGCCTGTACCCCGCCGACGGCAATTGGGATTACCGCGACACCGGGGCGGATTGCTATCCCTTCCTCTGCTGGGCGGCGTTCGTGGTCGACAAGGACGCGCTCAATGGTCCCGTGCGCAACGTTCTGCACGCGGAGCAGAAGCTCTGCAATTATCTTGACCGTATCCCGGTCCCGTTCGACTGGAAGAACAAGCGCCAGCGCGTCCCCGCGTGGGATGAGATGGTCTTCCAGGCGTCGGAGTACGTCAAGGACGGCCTGGTCGCGGTGGTTGAAGTCACGGGCAAGGACGAATGGTTCGACCGCATGCTGGCCATCGAGGAAGACTTGTGGAAGCACGCCCGCGTCGATACGCCCTTCGGCAAGATCCCCTCGACCAATGTCGAGGTCAACGGCGATCATCTCCAGAGCCTGACGCGCTTGTACACGATGACCGGGCGGGAGGAGTTTGTCACCTGGAGCGAGCGGCTGGCTGACTACTACTTCTCCCAGCCCGATTTTGTCCCCGAGCGGCTGCGCGACCACGGCTGCGAGATCATCGGCGGCCTGGGCCTGCTGCTGGCGGTCGAGACCCAGAACCATCGGCCCAAAGCCAAGGAGTACGGCGAGAAGCTCCAACGCATGTTCGACATCATTCTCGCCAAGGGCTGCAACGAGGACGGCCTGATGTTCAACCACATCACCAAGCGCGATGGAGGCAATGGCACACTGAGCGACGGCTGGGGCTACAACTACGTGGGCTATCTCTGCTACGACATGGCCGTCGGCAAGCCCATCTACCGCGACCAGGTCCGGCGGACGCTCGCCAACTTGAGCAAACCCCTATACGATAACTACAACTGGGAGGGCAAGTACTCGATCGACGGCTTCGCCGACTCCATCGAAGGCGGCATCTACCTGCTCAACCGCGTGCCGGTGAAAGAGGGCTTGGCGTGGGTCGATCGCGAGATGGCCCGCAGCGTCACCCGGTCCACCGAACCGCTGGACACTGCGAAGCTCTGGGGTACCATGAAGCTGGAGGCCAACGGCGTCCGCACCGTCCTGATGCACGCCCTCATGCACACACAGGGCCTGATCGCCCGCCCCTGGCAGAAGGGTCTGCAACTCGGCGCGGCCCGCACGAATGACGGCCTCGTCATCGTGATAAAGTCCGACAAACCCTGGTCCGGCAAGCTTCACTTCGACATCCCGCGCCACAGAGAATACCTGGGCTTCGCGAAAGACTGGCCCCGCATGAACACCCTGCCCGAATGGTTCACGGTGGAAACGGGACGCAAGTACTTTGTGGTTGTGAATGCTCCTGACGGGACAGGACGACTGACGACGCAGAGCGGTTCCCGGCTTCACGCGGGCATGCTCATGACCCTTGAAGCAGGTGTTCAGAAACGCGTGGTTGTACGCAGCGCGGATTGACAGCGTTTCGCTGTTGAGA
Organism: uncultured Pirellulales bacterium; assembly: GCA_964354535.1. GTDB lineage: Bacteria > Planctomycetota > Phycisphaerae > Sedimentisphaerales > Anaerobacaceae > PLanc-01. The sequence goes on along the minus strand of CAYHAJ010000250.1, from coordinate 15,194 downwards.
GAATGCGTCGCATGTTCGCGGAAGTTGAGGCTACGAATGCCTGATCGTTCGCCGAGAGCGAGGAACATGAAAGAGGTTGTCATACGGTTCATCGGGCGTGCTGTCGCTGCCATCTTCGTCGGCGCTGGAGCGCTGCTGGTCCTGCTCTTTCTGATGAGTTTCCTTTTCATGTTTGAAGGCTTGGCCTATGAAGACAACCTGGTTGGTGGTTACACGGTGAAGGCCGGAGATGCAAAAAACTACGCCGCCATGTACCGAGAGAGCGAAGTCATCCCTCGCATGGTGTACGCCTATGGGTGGAATGATGATTTCATCATTGCGAAACGATACACGACCTTGGATGGGCGGACAATTGATCTGTACACAACGCTCTGGTATCTCATCGAGGTACACAATGCGAAGGTACATGGCCCGTTGACCGAGCAGCAATTCACAGGGCTTCGGGGCGAGCTTGGAGTACCGGAGGAATTGACCTTCACAAAGACCATTCAGCCTGACTGACGGGCCGCCTACAGATTGGCACGGCCGTAGGGTGCGTACCACGCACCGTTCTATTTGTTGCAGAAAGGGTGTTTCGAATGTCACGGTTTCTCTGGCGGTTCAGCATCATTGTCCTGCTCCTCTCGAACAACTGGATGCCGGTAGCGGGTTTCGCACAAGAGGCGCCATTCAACCTGGAGTTCGCCACGTACCTGGGTGGCTCGGGGGGCGAGAACTTCCGCGATGTGGCCGTGGACGCGGAAGGTAACATCTATGTGGCCGGGGGCACCAGTTCGTCGGACTTCCCCACCACGCCGGGGGTATTGGATCGGACCTTCGGCACCGGCGGCAGCGCCCTCGGGACGGGCGGTCCCATGGACGTGTTTGTGGCCAAGCTGTCGAGTGCGGGCCAACTGATCTGGTCCACCTACGTGGGCGGCCCCAACTACGACCGGGCGTACGCCATCGAGGTGGGCCCGGATGGCTCGGTCTATCTCGCCGGGCGGGCCGGGCCGGGCTTCCCCACGACGCCGGGCACGATTCAGCCGGTCTTCGGCGGCGATTTGGCCACCGGGGCCAATGGCGCTTACGGCAAGCAGGATGGTTTCATCGCCCGACTGGCGCCGGACGGGTCGCACCTGTTGTGGGCCACTTACTTCGGCAGCGGCGATTCCGCCATTATTCGCGACGTGGACGTCGATCCGAACGGGGACTGCCACGTGGTCTCGCCCGGCAACGTGTACACGAGCCATCCGCATGTGACGGCTGGTGCCTATGACACGACACACAATGGCGGACAAGATGTCGTGGTGGCCAAACTTCGGGCGGACGGTGCGCGGGTGATCTGGGGGACGTTTCTCGGGGGCTCGGGTGACGATGGCGGTGGCCCCTCGGTCCGCGTTGACCTGCGGACCGGCGAGGTAGTCGTCGTGGGTAACACGTCCTCGGCGAACCTGCCGACCCCGAACGGCTACGATCGACACTATGGCGGCGGCAGCCAAGCGACGGGCGATGCCTTTTTGGCCAAGTTCACGGCCGATGGGTCGGGTTTGGTGTTTGCCACGTACCTCGGCGGCTCAAGCGACGAAGGTTGCGGTACTCATAACCTGGCGATCGGACCGCAAGGAGAGATCGTTGCCGCGCATTGGACCCGGTCCGGCGACGTGGCGATCCTGCCCGGTGGATTTCAGCCGGCCCATCACGGTCAGACCGACGCGATCGTGTGGAAGTTCTCGTCCAGCGGCGTGCTTCTTGCCAATACGTATCTTGGCGGCAGTGGTGGGGAGAACGTGCAGGGCACGGTGATCGACAGCGGCGGCAACGTATATCTGTCCATCGACGCCTCCACCTCAACGGACTTCCCGGTCACGGCCGCCGCCTTTCAGCCGAGCCATGCCGGCGGAGCTGACGGCGCTTTTGTTGTCCTCTCGGCCGATCTGACCCGCATCTTGTACGCCACCTACCTCGGCGGTCGCGGGGATGACGGCAGCCGTGAGGCCGCCCTGGACCGCGATGGCAACTACGTCTGTGCCGGCGACACTGCCTCGTGGGATTTCCCCCTGCATAACGCGCTCGACACCACGCTCGGTGGCACGGGCGATGGTTTCGTCGCCAGGTTCTCACCTCATCGGCTTGTCTCCGACCTTAACGCGGACGGCATCGTGGATTTCAAGGATTTCAGCATCCTGGCGGGAGAGTGGTTATCGACGCTCAGGTAGTCACAGCCGATCCAAGCAAGAAAGGACAGATGCGCAGCGGCAAGACAATCTCTTCTCCATCGTCTGAAGACCCGCAAGATGCGGTGCTATGGAGGTCCGCTGGCCGCTTTCAATTCCTCCAACTCCGCGATCCGGATGGCGGCGGGGCCGCGGATGGGGAAATGCATCACGTAGACGCGGGAGCCGCCGATGTTCTCCTGCCAGCCGTAGGTGCAGTCCCGCGTGCCGCGAAACTTGCTGTAGGTGACTTTGCCGATGAAACATGTGATTTTGGGTTTGTAGGTCAGAATCGCCCGGAGCGTCCGTTCGACGCCGGCTTTCTCCTCGCCCCTGGCCAACTCGGCGACCTCGCGCGTGGGCCGCTCGACCAGGTTGATGAACGCCAGACGGTACTGCGGCAGGAATCTCTCGTCGTACATCTCTTTGAGGCCGCGGTCCGTTCTCAGAATGCTCTCGTCCTCGTGCAGCAGTCCCGCGCGGTTGAGCAGGTACCAGAAGGTCTTGTTATTGGAGAAGGGAACGCCCCGGCGGTACGAGCCCGGGTGCGGATTGATTCCGACGAAGAGGATGCGCAGATTTGTGGCGACTCGGTATTCGATCATGTGACACCAGCCTCACAAGGAGACAAATCAGCGCGATCGCGTAGGATGGGCTCTAACCCATGCGGATGCGGGCCTCGTCGGGCAAGAGCAGCATGGGCTGAAGCCCATCCTACAGAGGTCCACCCCCGAGGGCGGAGGTGCTACATCATTTCTGTCCCACGCCGACGGAGACTTTCGGGGCGGGGAGGCGGCCGATGAGGTCGTGCGGCTCGAATTCCTGGCGAGCCGCAACCAGTGATCGGGCGGCTTCGACCTGCTCCCAGACGTTCCACAAGAGGACGCCGCGGACCCGACCCTGCTTGAGATAGTAGATGACTCCCTTGTGGAAGGGCTCCGCCCAATCGACCACGGTTTGCAGGCGGGCGTCGAGGTCACCGACAGCTTCGTAGCCCAACTCGAACATGTCGGAGTAGAAGTAGGGCAGGTGGTGGTAGGGCTTGGCGTCGCCTGCCATGTTCCGGCCCGCCACCCGGCCCATTGTCAGGGCGTTGTCCTCGTGCTCCACGCGGACGTACCGGCCCAGAGCTGGGTTGAAGAACAGAGCCACGTCACCGGCGGCGTAGATGTCCGGCCGGCTGGTAGCGCAGAACTCGTTTACCATGATGCCGTTCTCGATCTGTAAGCCCGCTTGCCGCGCCAGCTCGACGTCCGGCTCGATGCCGATCCCGGCCACGACACAATCGGTGACGATCTCTCGTTGGCTTGAGGTCGAGAGAACGAATCGCTCACCGCGTTGTTCGAGGTTCATGACCGATTCATGGGGCAGCACCTCGACGCCTTTTTCGCGATAGAAATCGTTGAGAAACTCCGCCAACTCGGTGGGGAACATCCGGCCGCAGATGGCGCTGCCGGGAAAGAGCATGGTTACCTCTTTCTCGTTCATGGCCAAGGCGGCGGCGATCTCCGAGCCGATGAACCCACCGCCGATGACGGTGAACCGTCGCCGCTGCTCTGCGGTCGCCCAGAGGCGGCGAAAGTCTTCCACCGTACGATAGTAAATGATCAGGTCGCCACCAAAGGGCAAGCGGCGCGGTTGGCCGCCGGTTGCCAGAAGGAGTTTCTCATAGGTGTAGGTATCGCCTTGGTGGTCCGTGATTTGCTTATCTGTCACGTTGATCGTTTCGGCGTGGCGGCCCAAGTGGAGGTCCACATTGCGGCTCTTCGTAGGATACCAGATACGGTCGAACGGCTTGCCTTTCCAGAGGCCTTTCGTCAGGGGCGGTCGCTGGTACGGCGGATCGTGCTCGGCGCTGATCAGCCCAATCGTGCCCGCGGCATCCATTTCTCGAATGCCTTGCGCCGCCGCATCGGCCGTCATGCCGCCGCCGATGATCAGATACTTGTAGTGCGCCATGATTTTCCCCTTTCTGCTACGGCGTCTTCTCCAATACGCTTGCCAGAATGCCGAGTGCGGTGCATCTTGCACGGACGAACACGGACTCGCACGGACGCTCACGGACATCCACAAGAGAGCGCCAGCGAATGTCTCGCCTGGAGTCTGGTCCGTGGTTGTCGGTGCCCGTCCGTGTTCGTCCGTGCGCTTGTCGTTCACGGCGGGGGCAGCTTGTCTTCCTCGGGGGAGAGGTCGGCGATATAGGCGAGGATCTTGCGGGCGGCCAAGTAGGCTTCGGCGGCGGAACTGTCGCCATTGGCCATATCGCCGATGAAGCTCTGGGCCGCCTGGTGGGCGGCTTGCTCCTCGGGACCCTGGCCCAAGAGGTAATAGAGGGCCCCGGCCCCGACGTAGACCGCCTTGGCGATCTCGGTTTTGGCCAGTTGCTCTTGGTCTTGTTCGATATAGTGCTGCGCGGATTCCATCTTCGCCAGAGCAAAGTCCCACGCCTCGGCTGCTTTCGGATTCATGCCGCCACGATACCCAGTCAGAAGCGGAACAGCAATCCCGCGTTGATCCCCAGACCGTCGACGTCGGCTTCGTCGACATCGCCCAACTCCTCGAGTGCCGCATCCACGTCGGTCTGCAGGAACAGCCAGCGCACCTCGGCAAACAGGGCGAACCGGCGGGTTCCGAGCTCCAGACCCACGAGTGGGAAGTAGCCTACGTCATCATCGAGATCGACGACGTCCGCCTCGAAGAGGTAATAGCCGCCGCCCACGCCGGCATAGGGAACGATGCGCTCGCCGAACAAGGGGATATTCAGACGCAGGGCCGCCTCCAGCGGAATCATATCGATGTCGAAGTCATCGAAGTGGATCCAACTCGCCCGACCGTCCACGCTCAGCCAGTCGATGGGCTTGACTTCGAGCTTCGCGCCGCCGCCATAGCCGGCGCCCAGATCGTCGGAATCCAGGTACGAGCCAAAGACCCCGAGTTCCGCCACCGAGCCGGCCGTACAACCGTTCAGGCACACCGCCGCGACCACGAGCAACATCCAGCCGATACCTCTTGCCCTGTTCATGGTTTCACCCCTTCCACATTAGCACTTTCTCGTTTTGCCGGACCCGATCTGCCTCGCACCCTATCCGGCGGAGGAATACCCTGCAATGGGTAAGACCCTGCATAGACGTGTTTCATCCCTTCGGTCGAATGGTGCGTGGTGCGTACCACGCACCGCTTAATCGCCGCCCATCCAGTGAAAGCAGGCGATGCCGGTCTTCTCATTATAGCAGAGGATTGCTCTATTGAATCATTCGGGTTCATTCCCCGCGGCTTGCCGCGTGGAAGCGGTAAGCCGATTGTTTCGATACCTCGCAGCTTGCTGCGAGGTAGTTCATTGTGGAGAAGGAATCGTCGAACGGCTCGGCGATGTAGAAACAATCGGCCCGCGCGACGGACGGCAGGAACCACGACTGAACCTGCTCCGGCAGATGGTTCCCTTCGGTCATGAAGGTTTCCCGGTCGCTGACAACGAATCTCTTGCCACGGATCTTGTGGATCACATCTGATGGAGCGCGGAATTGCAGGGCCTTCTCCTCGTAATCCATGCCCAACTCGTAGTATCCCTCCAGCATCTCAGTCTGCGGTGGCGGCCAGAACGCGAACGTCATCTCGAAAAGACGGTCCGGCTGCGCCGACATGATCCGGTTGTGTCGTTCCGCCAAGACGAAGAGCACCAGAGGCAGGAGAATCGACAGGGCGATCATGCCACCAGGGATGTACAAGACTCTCAGGGCAGCGCGCTTCCTCTTGCTCGCCAGCAGACCTATGGAGATCGGGACACACGGGATCAGCAGTACCAGTCCCAGAAAGCCGAAACAGGTAAAACAGCATGTGATAGGCATGGCTCTCTCACCTCCCTTCTTGATTCGCAATCGTCCTCGATGCGGCTATGCCTTGCGTACCAACAGGGCGACATAGGCCCCGTCGTGGTCGAAGGATTCGGCTGAAGGCAAGATGAGTTCCTCGCGCGTCAACTCGAACTGGCGACTTTGCGTGAGGAACTCGGCCACATCCTGGTTCTCCTGGCGCTGGATGCTGCACGTGCTGTAGCAGATCCGGCCGCCGGGTTTCACCAGGCCGGCGGCTTTCGCCAGCAGGGCCCTCTGCGTCGCGGCAATCTCCAGCACGGCCTTGCGCCGAACGCGAAATCGCGCCTCGACCCGCCGAGCCAGTACACCCGTGTTCGAGCAGGGGGCATCAAGCAGAATCGCGTCGAAAGACGCCGCCTGTCCCTGTTCCAATTGCGCGTACGGGATGATCATTACGCTCTTGAGCCCCAGCCGGGTGACGTTCTCCTTTACCCGATCCAGTCGGTCGGGATTGATGTCGGTGGCGGTGATGCGGGCCGCGTCCCGTGTGGCCTCGGCGAGTTGGGTCGTCTTGGTGCCGGGGGCCGAACACAGGTCCAGAATCGACCAACCCGGCTGCGGGTCCAGAATTCGCACAGCTTGCGCAGCCGACAGGTCCTGGATGGTGAACAAGCCTTCGGCGAATCCGGGAAGTTGCGTCACCGCTTGAGGGCTGGAGATCCGAATCATCTCCGGTGTTGGATTGGCATTGTCGGGCGCAGCCGGTTCGTAGTGTGCCCGTGAGGGCATATCCGGATAACGCCTCACGGCGTCACTACCAACCGATTCTGCCTGAATGCCTGCTTCCTCGAGCCGGCCCAACAATGCCTTCGCCGTGGTGCGCAGCGGATTGACGCGGACGTAGAGGCTGGGTCTGCGGTTGCAGGCGAGGCAGATCGCCCGAGTTTGCTCGGGCCCGAACTGATCCAACCATTCGCCGATAAGCCACCGCGGTAGGGAAAAGCACGTGCTCAGGTAATCGGGCAGAGAGGTTACTGGGTCGGGCAGGAAATCCGTATCGAATTGGCAGCCGGTTTGCGGCGTTTGGATCAGCGTTTGCCTGGGATTCACCTGGGCGAGGGCAATCTGCCGGTCAACGATGCGTCGCGCGACCTCGCGCAGGACCGCGTTGACGAAGCCGGTTTGCTTCTTGCCGCCGGTCCTCTCAACGTTCCTCACTGCCTCGTTGACGATGGAATAGACTGGCGTCGCGGGATGGTAGGCAAGCTCGTAAACCCCGATGCGCAGGATGCTCAGTAGCGGCGGGGCGATTCGTGATGTCTGCCGGCCGGAGAAGTGGGTGATCACGGCGTCAAGGGTGGTCAGGTTCCGCAAGGTGCCATAGACCAGATCGGTCGCCCGCTGTCTCTCCGCGGTTTGGTCCAGCAGGCCATCAAGGATCGGTCCGGCGTACTCACGCGTAGGGTCGAACTCGCGGAGGACTTCTGCCGCGATGGCTCTGGCCGATTTGGCGTCTCGAACGGCCATGTCATTCTTCAATCTTCGTCAGCCGGTCACCGGGCTGGACGTGCCAGCCGTTGACGAAAGCGTGAAAGCTCATGAGCCCGGACCCTGCAGGCTTGATCTTCTGGAGGTGCAGCCGACCCGCGCCGCATACGACATGACGCTCCTGGTCGAATGTCCCTGCTGGCAATTGCGTCGCAGCCGATCCGGGCACGCCCTCTGCCAAGGCGATGACCACGCGCGTCGCTTTCTGCGTTCGCTCGGAGACAAAGGAGGCGGCGGCGCCGGGCCAGGGCCAGAAGCCGCGAATCTTGCGGGCCAAGAGTTCCGCCGGCTCGCTGAAATCCAGCAAACCATCGGATTTCTTCAGCTTGGGGGCGAACGTCGCCTCGGCATCATTCTGCTTCGTGTACGTGGCAGTGCCGGTTTCGATGTCGCCGAGCGTCTCCAGCAGAAGGGGAGCGGCCAATTGGGCCAGTCTGTCATGTAATTCGCCGGCCGTTTCCTGCGGCCCGATCTCGGTTCGGACTTGGCCCAAAATATCGCCGGCATCGATCTTGTCCGCGAGCGTGATAATGCTGTTGCCGGTATGGGTTTCGCCTCGGAGGATCGCCCAGTTGATCGGCGCGGCCCCGCGATACTGCGGCAGCAGCGAGGCGTGGACGTTGATCGCGCCCTTCGGCGGTAGGGCTACCACCTCCCTGCCGATCTTCTGACCGAACGCGATCACGACGATCACGTCGGGCCGGCAGGCTACGATCCGTTGAACTGCTGGGGGTGAATTGACGTTGTCGGTTTCGATGAAAGGCACGCCATGCTCAGTAGCCCATTGACCTGCCGGTGTGGGCTGGGGCTTGCGGCCGCGACCCGCCGGATTGGCCGGCTGCGTTACGATGAGGCAGAGATTGTGCGCAGACGCCTTCAGAGCGTCGAGACAAGGAACTCCGAACTCCCCACTGCCGAGATAAACAAGATTCATAGTCAGTTCACAGTTCACAGTTCTCAGTCGCCGCCAACTGGGAACTGTCAACTGCCCACTCCTCAGCCCTGCTCGTCGGCCAGCTTCTTGAGTTGCCGGCGGTGGGCGATTCGGGCGGCCTCGCCCATCCGATTGACGATGACCGTGCCCTCGATGTGGTCGTATTCGTGCTGGAGACAGCGAGCGTAAAGGCCCTCCGCCTCCTCCGTGAATTCGTGTCCGTCGAGATCGGTGGCGGTGACGGTCGCTTTCTTGTAGCGGCGAATCTTGGCCCAGACGCCGGGGACGGACAGGCAGCCTTCTTCCGACTCATCGAGATCGCCGTGCGGCGTGACCGTCGGATTGATGTAGGCCCGGACATCCTCGCGTTTGCCGGTCAGCGCGACGATGAACAGCCGCAACGGCACCCCTGCCTGCGGGGCCGCCAAGCCAACGCCTTTCTTCTCGACCAGGATGTTCGCCATCCGGTCCACCAGCCGCCGGATGGTTGCGTCGATCTTCTCGACCGGCGCCGCCGGTCCCCGTAACACCGAAGCCGGGTAATACGTGATCTTGCACTTGTCTACGTCAATCATGTCATAAGCCTTGTTTGCCAGTTACCGAATTCCCCTCGCCCCAGTCCTCACTGCTCGTCGAATTCGTTGCCGGCGAAGGTGTTGCCGAGGTAGCTCTTGCGGACGAGCTCGTTGCGGACGATCTCGGCCGGGGGGCCGGCGCCGATCACCTTGCCGTGGTCGATGATATACGCTTTGTCCACGACCTCCAGCGTCCGCTCGACGTTGTGGTCCGTGATCAGGATGCTCACGCCCGCGGCGACCAGGCGGTGGATTTCCTGCTGCAGGTCCTCGACGGCGATGGGGTCGACGCCGCTGAACGGCTCGTCGAGCAGGATCAGCGACGGGTCAGTCACCATTGCCCGGGCGATTTCCAGCTTGCGTCGCTCGCCGCCGGAGAGGAACCGGCCCTGGCTTTTCGCCACCTCCGTCAGGCCGAACTGCTCGATCAGCGTGTCCGCTTTGTGCCTGCGCTCCTTGTGCGTAAACGACATCGTTTCCAGGATGGCCAGCAGGTTGTCGCGGACGCTGAGCCGCTGGAAGATGCTCGGCTCCTGGGAGAGGTAACCGATTCCCAGCCGGGCCCGCTTGAACATGGGCAGCTTCGTGATATTACGGTCCTCGAAGATCACGCTGCCCTTGTCCGGCGTGACCATCCCCATGATCATCCGGAAGGTGGTCGTCTTGCCGGCCCCGTTGCGGCCGAGAAGACCGACAATGCTGCGCTGCTCGATCGTGACGCAGACCTCGTTGACCACGGCCCGCCCGGAGTAGCGCTTTACCAGATCGTGTGTTTCAAGAAGAGTTATACCCGTCAAAGGTGCACCTCGATTTCTGCCGCTTGTCGATCTTCCTAATTATAGCAGCCCCAAGTTGTGAGGCAACCGGCATTTACGCATGACTGGGCGGGGGGCATGGCCGGTGTACGAATCTCCGGCTCTTTGATCAGAATTGCACCGGGGAGTGCTGCGAAACCAAGAAATCCTCTGGCACGTCGGCGATTTTTATGCTATTAAGTACCGTTTTATCGCGCGTTTGCGGGTTTTTACTATTCTCTGTTGAGTCTATGTTTGCCATTCTCAGCGATATTCATTCGAACATCGAAGCCCTGAGCACCGTCTTGGCGGATATCGAAAAGCGGGGCATCAAGGAGATTTACTGCCTGGGCGACGTGATCGGTTACGGTCCAAATCCTCGGGAGTGTCTCGATCTGATCATCGAGAAGGCGCAGTGGTGCGTGCTGGGCAATCACGATTACGCTGTGTTTTACGAGCCGACCAACTTCAACTACGGGGCGGAGCAGGCCAGCTTCTGGACCCGCGAGGTGCTCGAAGAGGACGGCCCGGGGCCGCAAAGCGACCGGCGCTGGCAGTTTCTGGGCGAACTGCCCATGCGCCGTTCGGTCCAGGCTCAGTTGGGTCCGACGAAGGCGACGATGGATTTCGTCCACGCGTCGCCCCGGCGGCCGATCAATGAGTACGTCTTTCCGGACGATGTTTACACGAACCCGGCCAAGGTCCGCACGCTCTTCGAGAAGATCACGCACATCTGCTTCATCGGCCACACGCACATGCCGGGCGTGTTCCTCGACGAGCCGGATTTCTATCTGCCGGACGAGTTGGGCGGGGTCTATCCGGTGCTCGAGGATGAGAAGGCGATCATCAACATCGGCTCGGTCGGCCAACCCCGCGATAAGGACAACCGGGCCAGCTACGTCTATGTAGCAGAGAACAAAGTGCATTTTGTCCGGCTCGAGTACGACTTCGAGACGACCGCGAAGAAGATCCTCGCGATCGACCGTTTGGACAGTTTCCACGCGGAGCGGCTGCGGGATGGACGGTAAACGCGTGAGGTGAGGGGCTTGCCCTACCAGGGACGGCAGTGTGTGAAAGGGAATATGAGCGTTAGAACCATCTTTATCCTGGTCTTGACCGGCTTTCTGGTGCTGTGCGCTGGGCTGATCGTGGAATCGGGATTTCTTCGGGCAGGACATTCCTCTGCGGGTGCGAACGCGATCCCGACGGATTCACAGGCCCGCGGCCGAGGAGCCATCCTTCTGCAGCAGACGACGGAGGTCCCGCCTCCCACGAGCCCGCCTGCGGTCGAAAGCAAGCCGCCCCAGCCGGCACCGCAGGTGCAGACGCCCGCTGGGGCCGGCCTCAACGCGGAAGGGGGGCCCCGGCAGGAAGTCACCCTTGGCTCTACGGATAGAGCCAGCGGCTTCAAATACCAGCTCGTGCTGGACTCGATGGGCGCCGGCATCCGGACCGCGACGTTCAGCGAATACGACACCCGCACCAGCAAAACCCACGAACCCCTGGTCGTTCTGTCCCCCGCTCGCCTCACCAACGGCCGCGAGGTTCTGACGATGGCCAACCGCGAGTTGATCCTGACCCAGGAGCAACAGCAGCTTGGCTTGGATCGGCTTAGTTGGAAGAGCCTGGGCATCGAAACGGCAGCGGATGGGGCGCAGACCGCCCGGTTTGAAGCCGTGATTCTCGACGCCACCGACCGGCCGGTGTTGAAGCTGACGAAGACATACACCATCAGACGCGACACCTACCTCCTGGACTGCAACCTGGCCGTCGAGAATCTCTCCTCCTCGCCCGAGGGTGTGCGATGGAATCTCGCCGGGCCCGTGGGCATCGAGCAGGAGGACCCCAGGAGTGACGACCGGAAGATCGTGGGCGGGTTCCGAGAGACCGGTGGGCAGGTCCTGGGCGTGAGGATCAACATCACCGACTTTGACGCACGGGAAACGCTCGCCGAGAAGGTGCTGGGAGACGAACGCCAGAAAGATCAGGAGTTCCTCTGGGCGGCGGCCGTCAACAAGTATTTTGCGGGCGTACTCGTTCCGCTCCCTCAAGACGGCAAGACGTTCTGTAATTGGATCACGGGCCGGCGAAACGAGGCCGGAGGCAGAGAAACGATGGTCCGGGAGAGAAAGGGGATGTGGTCCGGCCTTCGGCGACTCTTCACCGGTAGGTCAGATACCGAGGTCATCGAGAAGACCGGAAGACATGCCCAATATTACAACCCTGATGGGCGTGCCGCCAGCGGCGATGAGGACCTCGGCGTCGGGCTGGAAGCTGACTATGCCCACCTCGGCCCGGCCGGCGACCCCCAGGCCGCAAGGACCTACAGCTTCCGGTTGTTTCTGGGCCCCAAAGACAAAAGCCTTTTCGACAAGAATGCCCTCTATCGCCAACTCGGCTTCGTGCAGACGATCGACTTCATGGCTTGCTGCTGCCCGGTCTGGCTCATTGGTCCTTTGGCCTTCGCCATTTTGACCCTCATGAAGTGGATGTTCTTCCTCATTCCGAACTACGGGGTCGTCATCATCATCCTGGTGCTCCTGATGCGACTGGTCCTGCACCCGGTCACGCGGCACAGCCAGATCGCCATGAGCAAGATGAGTAAACTGGCGCCCCGGGCCGAGGAGATCAAAAAGAAGTACGGCAACAACAAAGCCGAGATGAATAAGAAGCTGATGGAACTGTACCGCGAGCAGGGGGCCTCGCCCATCACGGGCATGCTGCCCATGTTCCTGCAAATGCCCATCTGGATCGCCTTGTGGAGCGCGATCTACATGAGCATTGATCTGCGCGGGGCGCGGTTCCTGCCGTTCTGGATTACCGACCTGTCGGCTCCAGACGCTATCCTGACCTGGCCGCCGGTCACGATCCCGCTGGTGGGCTGGACGATCCAATCGCTCAACCTGCTGCCGATCCTGATGGGCGTGGCGTTCTACCTGCAGCAGAAGCTCGTGCCGATGCAGCAGCCCTCCGCGGCGACCAATCCGCAGATGGCCCAACAGCAGAAGATCATGATGATCATGATGCCGCTGCTGTTTCCCCTGATGCTGTACAATGGGCCTTCCGGCGTGAACCTCTATATCATGGCCAGCACCTTCGGCGGCGCGATCGAGCAGTACGTCATCAAGAAGCACATCGAGCAAAAGGAACAGCAGGAGGCCCAGGGCCTGATCTCGGCCACCAGCAAAACCGGCGGCAAGGTCAAAAAGAAAGCGTCCAGAGACAAGACCATCCGTAGAGCTCGGACAAGATGGTCCGACTGGCTCGACAAGTTGTCCAGGTGGCTCGACAAATCAAGGCAAAACAGGTAGAATTGTTCGTTTGAGGGAGCGTGCTGCCGAGGAGGGAAGGCCTCCGCACGGGTCTCCAAACCTGGGACATCCCTTGGTATGTACGATCTGGGCGATACCATTGTGGCAGTCAGTTCGCCGAGCGGAGGTATTCGGTCTATCATCCGTATCACCGGCCCGCAGACGCTCGTGATTTGCGCGCGGGTGTTCGAGCTTGACACCGGCGCGCGAATCCGCAATTCGCAATTCGCAATTCGCCATTCCGTGGTTGTCTCCGGCGAGGTGCGCGTCAATGATGCTCTGGCCATCGACGCCCATCTCTACCTGTTCTTCGCCCCGCATTCGTATACGGGCGAGGACTTGGCGGAGATTCATATCCATGCCAGCCCGGGGATTGTCGAGGCCGTGGTGCAAAGTCTCTTAGTTCGGGGTCTGCGGCCTGCCGAAGCGGGCGAGTTCACGGCGCGCGCCTATCTCAACGGCAAGCTGGACCTGGCACAGGCGGAGGCGGTCAACGAAGTCATCAGCAGCTCGAACCGGCTCCAGTTGGAGGCGGCGGAAAGACTGCTCAGCGGCCGGTTGACGCAAGTGGCCGACGAGACCCATTCGAACCTGCTGGAGGTCTTAAGCCTGATCGAAGCAGGCCTCGACTTCAGCAGCGAGGATATCGAGTTCATCGACGCCCAAGAGGCTGCGGCGCGGCTGAACGCCATTCAGAAGCGGCTCGAAGATCTACTGGCGGGCACTATCCGCTGTGAGACCCTGATCGACTTGCCGCCGGTCGGCATCGCGGGTACGCCGAACGCCGGCAAGAGCAGTCTGCTCAATGCTTTACTCGGCTGGGAAAGGAGCATCGTCTCACCCCAACCGAAGACGACCCGGGATGTCCTTAGTGGCGTGCTGACCACGGACCGATTCCAGTGTGTGCTGTTCGATTGCGCCGGTCTCGTCCACCAGCCCGGCAATCTGCTCGATGAGTTGGCGCAACACGCCGCGGTGGAGGCTCTGCAACGCTGCTCGGCGGTCCTGTTCTGCGTCGATCTCGCCAAGCCTGATGTGAGCGAGGATGCAGCGATTCGCGCGCTGATTCGGCCCAAGAGCATCGTTTATGTGGCCACGAAGTCGGATCTCCTGTCGAGCGAGGAACAATCCCGGAGAACTCAGGAGTTAGCCGGAGTCTTCCGTGCCCCCTTCCTGCCCGTGTCGTCGAAAACGAGGCACGGGCTGGCGGATCTTCTTCAGATGGTAGAGCAATCGATTGCAGAGCGGACGGCGCCCACCAGTTCCTCTCTCGATTCCGCCTCGCTTCCTGCCCTAACCGCTCGGCACCGGCAAGCAGTCACGGAGGCGATCGAGAGCGTCCGTCAAGCGATTGCGGAGGTGAGCCGCGGCCATGAGGAAGTGGCCGGGATGATGATCCGCGCCGCCTGCCAGGCCATCACGCAGCTTGAGCAGCAGTCCCTCGACGAGCAAGTGCTGGACCGCATCTTCAGCCGTTTCTGCATTGGCAAGTAGATTCGATATTGTGGGGAATGTTGAGCGGTGCATGGTACGCACCCTCCGAACAACAGGGCTTCCTCCTGTAGGTGCGTACTACGCACCGGCTTCATCTGGATAGTCCGGCGAGAAAGGTTGACTTCTATGGGCTCTATCGGTAGCCTGTTATGCTCGTAATCTGAAGATCCCGATCCGATAGAGACACTTGGCACAGCGGGAGGTGCGATATGGGAAAGCGAAAGATCACAAGTCTGGTCTTTGTGTTCGTTGGGTATTTGGGCACGACGGTCGTAGGGTGGGCTGTGCCCACCAATTCCGTGCAGGCAACGGCCACGGCGGGCACGGCTCAATCTGCGGATGCCAAGGGGCAAGATGCTCTCGCCACGCTTCTGAACCGCCAGCACGTCATTAACCCGCATATTTCATCGGGGTCGGTAAACCCTGCGGACGGCCGAATTCACGACAGGATGTGACCAAATATGATTTCCCGGCCGCCCTCGGCGCACACCACCCCCTTACCCCCGACCCGGCACCAGGATTTTCCCCGCG
>CAYHAJ010000249.1:0-7437 GCA_964354535.1 uncultured Pirellulales bacterium | reverse complement strand
AGCGGCCTCCTGCTCCACTCGGCAGAGGTGGAAGGACCTATGAGGAAAGTGAAATGTGTAGGTGTGACCCCCAGTTCCTCATGGGGACGTGATGTGAGCGGCCTCCTGCTCCACTCGGCAGAGGTGGAAGGACCTAAGGGGAAACCGGGGTCGCGTCTTCATATATCATTTAACGGTCCGCCGGGGGCGGTGACCGTTCGTCCTTGTTTGCGAGCTGTTTCGTTTTTTCCGGCTATGCTGCAGGGGTGGCGGTTGATGAGTTCCGTGGCAGGAGAATCCGTGTGCCGCCGTGCGGCCAAGACCAGTTCCAAGTTGTGTGTGCGGGGAAACTGGGTGTCACACCTACACCTTTCACATTATGTATTTGACGCGTCCTCGTGCGGGCAGGCGGCCTGACGATCCCGCTGCGACAGAAAGCGAACAGGATCTTCACCACACAGCGAAAGTCCCCTTATGCCGACGCGCCCTGGGGACGGCTGGGGAAGGGGACGGACGCCGCAGGCCATGTGACCACCACGCGGAATTCCTCAGCGGGGAGTCCGTCAGACCGGGCCGGACCCAGAGACCGGTCGTTCCCAGGGCGTCTTGTCGTCAGCGATGGGCTCTCCCCGGCGGCAGCTCGAAGGCGATAAGCGCCACTGGCCCCGGAGCACTAAATGACAAATGGACACCTGCCTCACCATCAGTTCGGTGATTCCGCCGCCAGGAAGCTGCTGAGGGTGCGACAATTGCTGATGAACGTCCGGCAGTCGATGATGCGCTCGACTTTGCCTGGTGGATCCTGGTACCGCAGCCGGCCATTCTCCACCCAGCGTCCTCGTTCATCCAGGTTGTCCATCACCCAGCGGACCTGGGACTGCGACGGGCGGGCGGAAGATTTCGGCTGTTGGTAGGACTTGGGCCCCAATTCCGACGCGGGCAACGCCTGCATCCGCTTGCAGGCCCTCTCCAGAGAATTGAGACGATGGGTGACCTTGAAAGCGTAGTGGGTGGGCGTGTCCTGATCGGAGTAGGTCAGCACATAGTCCTTCGTGCAGTAGAGGGGCCGATTGGTCCGGAGCTCATAGAAGCGGGCCAGCCGTCCATCCGGCAACTGGGATCGTCGCAGGTACTCAAGGGCTCTTGGCACGGCCTCCAGATACCGCTTCTTGCCGGTGACCTGATAGACGTAAAGCAGGGTCTCGAGGACTGCCTGCGATTCTCCACCCGTGACCGCGGGCGGCTCGAACTTGCGGGCCCAGGCCGGATGCATCTGCAAATCGTACTGCTGGGCCCAGGCGGGCTGTGGGTCCGGCATCTGGGCCCGCAGGATGAAGTCCCCCAGGCGTTCCACGGCCCGCAGGTAGCGCTCATCCCGGTAGACTTGGAAGGCCAATACCATCACTTCCGCGACATCGCCCATCACGTTGTCGTTGAACGTGTAGTAGCCGGCGTACTTGACGCCCGGAAACTCGCGCGCCCAGGAGTCCGGATACGAAGCCGGGAGGATCGGGCAGACGTTCGGGTCGGGCGGCTTGCTGAACTGCTGCGGCCAGGCGCCGTTGGGGAATTGAGCTTCGAGCAGGGCGTTCAGGGCATATCGAGCAGACTCGTGGATGGTCCCGTTCTTGAATCCCAGCGTCGCGTCCAGGTGCAGGAGCAACCGGAGGGCGGATTGCGTCTTGTTGTCGTCCAGGGTGGTGGTATCCCGCAGGGATCGGCCCGAGGTAGGTTCCTCAACGCGATAGGCCCAGTTGCGGCGCTTCGCCGGATCGAACGTGATGCTGTCGGCCCAGCCGCCGGAGCGCAGTTGACCTCGCACTAAGCAGTTGCCGGTCGCCAAAGCCGCATCCAGATAGTACGGATCGCCCGTATCCCAGTACGCCTGCAAGAAAGTCATGCCGACGGCCGGTGTGCCCGGCGGCTGCAGCCAGACGGTCTGGTCGTCCGCCTTTCCTTCGCCCTCGCGGGTCTTCAGGTCCTCGCTGTACCGCCACAGGTAGCCTCCCTCCGTCGCGACCTTCTCGCGAAGATAGGCGACGGCCTGGCGCAGGGCGGTCGCCGCCTCGGAGCGAAGTGGCGAGCGATCGGCCCCCTGAACAAGGACAGACCCCAGAAGAAAGGGCACGACGGCAATAAAACGTCCGGTCATGGCACACTCCTCAAGAACACGGCGAAGGCAATGGCCGAGATGGGATTTGAACCCATACGCCCTTGCGGGCAGGGGATTTTAAGTCCCCAGCGTCTGCCCATTCCGCCACTCGGCCGAACCTTGGGTCTACCCCTCACAGTCTAATGCCAACGCCCTGGGTCTACAAGCGAGGAAACCGGCGATGCAGGATCATCCGGTATCGGGCCATCCGGACCTATCGGCGTGGATTAGCCGAAAGCGACTATGGGATTCGCCTTGTTGAGCCTCCTGCGGCTTTGCGATAGACAGACCATTCGCGCCTCCGTGTTGCGTGAGAATACCCGGAACCTGTATTCCGCCGACGGTCGAATGGTGATCGTACATCGAGCCCAGCAACGGGAGCAAAAGACTTCGTCGTGCCTGCACGAGATCGGCACTGCGCTTCGGCAGTTCGCACGCGGGGGAGGGGTGGAACACGAGCGTACCGTGGAGGTCCCGATCGGTTATGGGCAGCTCGAGGCCGCGGTCGCCGATGTCCTCAGCACAGATGCGAGCGCTATTCATCCCACCGTCACCATCCTCCGTCGGGCGAGTCTCCTGGCCAGCTCCAGCAGGAGCTGTCCCGGTTCTGATCCAGACCGCTACCGTTTCTCTCCTCGTGCGGTGGAGGTTGCTTCGTGGCAGGGCTCCTCGCCATGGCATGAAGGGGCATCCTATGTCTTGGCGAGTGGAGCAAAGCAATCTCCACATCATCACCGTCAAACTCACGAAATGCGGTTCACACAGGTGGATGGCATAGGCTTTCGGTATGTGAGGATCGATGACCTATCGACTCGGGCCGGCGCCGGCGAGCTTCAAGACTAATTGCTCGATCAGGATGGGGGCTTGGCCCTGGCCGGTCTTGGTGGCGTGATCGATGGCGGCCAGCTCTTCCAGGAAGGCGGCGATCTGGGCGAGGGACGTCCGCTGGACTTGGGCGAAGAAGCGGTCCTTGTTGCTCCAGATGCGCAGTTGCTTGGCGATTTCGGTGGGACTGGTCCGCTTTTCGAGCAGGGTCTTGGCCTGGAACATGCGGCGCAGGTGGAAGGCGAACGCCCCGACGGCGGAATACTCCGTGCTTTTGTCCTCCTCGAACATGTTCCGCAGCCGGCTTATCGCCTGGCCCACCTGGCCGGCGATCACGGCGTCGATGACCTCGAAGGCGTCGTAGATGCGATGGTGGCCCGTCAGGGCTTCCACGTGATCGAGGCGGATCGCCGCTTCGCCGCGGGTGAAGAGGACCAGTTTCTCGACCTCATTGTAAAGCTGCGCCGGCTCTTCCCCGATCAGCTCGACCAGCATCTCGGCGGCGTCCCGGTTGAGTCGGACCTTGTGCTTGCCCAGGGCGTGCTGTACCAGATGCTCCGGCAGCTTCCACCGGGGCGGCGGCGTCAGCTCGATCAGTGTGCCCACCTTCGGCAGCATCTTGGACAGCCGCGTCCGCGCGTCCCAACCGGAGACCGTCAGCACGAGGACGCCGGTCGACGCGGGCTTCTCGAAGTATTTCTCCAGAAGATCGCGATGCTTCGAGACGAAACCGTCGGCCCCTCGGATCGCCACGACGCGCTGATCCGTCAGGAAGGGCGTGGTCCGCAGCTCGTCCAGCACCTCGGCAATCGCGGCCTCGTCGCCATCAACCGAGAACAGCCCGGTCATGCGCTGCTCGGGCTGGAGCAGCTTGTCCAGCAACTCCTGGCACCGGGCGCCGACCAGTGACTCGTCCTTGCCCGCGATAACGTAGATGCGATCACCCATGGTCGTGAAAGGCCGCCCGTGCGGCAAGCATAGGTCCTATCCGTCCTATTTGTCCTATCGGTCCTACTGCGCCTTCTTATTCTTCCGGTCCCGGCTCACCCTCGCCTTCGAGGTCCTCGGCGGCGATCTTCTCAGCGGCCACCAGCTTGTCGCCTTCCTTGAGCTTGATCAGCCGGACGCCCTGCGTGTTGCGGCCGATGGAGCGAATCTGGTCCAGACCGGTGCGAATAATCATGCCGCCGGCCGTAATCAGCATCAGGTCGTCGCCGGGCAGCACCGATTCGAGGGCGACCACCCTGCCGTTGCGGGCGCTGGTCTTGATGTTCTTGAGGCCGACGCCGCCGCGGGTCTGGGAACGGTAGTTCTCGACGCCGGTGCGCTTGCCGTAACCGTTCTCGCAGACGGTGAACAGGGATGCTTTCTCCGTCGGAATCACCATACCGACCACCTCGTCGTTCGGCCGCAGCTTGATGCCACGGACGCCGCGCGAGGCTCGGCCCATCGAGCGGACTTCCTGCTCGTCGAATTGGATCGTCATGCCGTCGCGCGTGCCGAGGATGATGTGATTCTGGCCCGAAGTCAGCACGACGCCGATCACCGCGTCGTTCGGATCGAGGTTGATCGCGATCACGCCGGTGGTGCGCGGATTGCTGTAGGCGCCCAGGCGGGTCTTCTTGACGAGGCCGTTCTTCGTCGCCATGACCAACTGCGGTCCCTGGCTCACGCTGCCGTTTTCCTCGTCGTTGTCATTCTCACTAGCGCCGGCGCTCTCGCCGAAGCTGCTGACGTTGATGATCGACGCGATCTGCTGATTGGCCAGGTTCAGCAGGTTGGCGATGCTGCGTCCCTTGCTCTGGCGGGTCAGGTTCGGCACGTCGTAGACCCGCAGCCAGTAGCACCGGCCGCGATTCGTGAAGATCAGCAGGTAATCGTGCGTCGAGGCGACGAAGAGGTGCTTGATGAAGTCGCCTTCCTTGGTATCGGAGCCGATCACGCCCCGGCCGCCCCGGCCCTGGCGTCTGTACGTGTCGATCGGCATGCGCTTGATGTAGCCGTCGTGACTGACGGTCACGATCACGTCCTCATCGGCGATCAGGTCTTCGACATCAAGCGTTTCCGCGCTGGCGGCGAACTGCGTCCGCCGCTTGTCGCCGTACTTGTCCTTGATCTCATTGATGTCATCGCGGATGATCTTGAGCAGAACCTCCTCATCGGCCAGGATCGCCTCGTAGCCCTTGATCTCGTCGACCAACGCGGCGTAGTCTTTCGCCAGCTTCTCGATTTCCAGGCCGGTCAGCCGCTGCAACTGCATCGCCAAAATGGCGTCCGCCTGCGGACCGGTGAGGAAGTGCTCGCCCTTGCTCCTCTCTCGGACGAACTCCTTGGGCAGGAGCTTGCGGAGCGTCTCGCTCTCGGCCAGACGCAGGGGCTTTTTCATCAAGTTCAGCTTGGCCGTCGGCACGTCGGGCGACTTCTTGATCAACTCGATAATCTCATCGATGTCGCTGACCGCCATGATCAGGCCTTCGAGGATGTGGGCGCGGTTGCGGGCCCGCTTCATCAGGAACCGGCTGCGCCGGCGGAGAACCTCTTTGCGGTGCTCGATGAAATGGTCGAGCAGCTCGCGGATCGTGAGCGTCTCCGGCCGGTTGTTGACCAGGGCGATGTTGGCAATGGCGAAGGTCGTCTGCAGGGGCGTGTAGCGCCACAGCTTGTTGAGCACGATCTCCGCATCTGCGTCCTTCCTGAGCTCGACGACGATGCGCAGGCCATGGCGGTCCGATTCATCCCGGACATCGGCGACCTCAGGCAGCGTGTTGTCGTGGACGCATTCCGCGATCTTCGAGACGATGCTCGTCTTGATGACCGTGTACGGGATTTCCGTGACGATGATCTGGTCCTTGCCGCGATTGCCCGACTCGACTTCGACTTTCCCGCGCACCGTCAGGTGGCCCCGGCCCGTCGTATAGGCATCGACAATGCCTTTACGGCCGCAGATGATGCCCCCCGTGGGGAAGTCCGGCCCGGGCAGGACTTTCAGGATGTCTTTGAAGCCGCACTGCGGATCGTCAATGACCAGCAGCAGGGCGTCGCAGACTTCGCGCAGATTGTGCGGCGCGATGTTCGTCGCCATGCCGACGGCGATGCCGGTCGAGCCGTTGACCAGCAGGTTCGGGAAGCGCGACGGCAGCACCGTCGGCTCCTCCCGCGTTCCATCGTAGTTCGGCACGAAATCGACCGTGTCATAGTTGAGGTCGGCCATCATCTCCGTGGCCGGAGCCGCCATCCGCGCTTCGGTATACCGCATGGCGGCGGGGGGGTCGGCGTCCATACTGCCGAAGTTGCCCTGCGGATCGACCAGCGGGTACCGCATGGCCCACGATTGGCCCAGACGAACGAGCGTTCCGTACGTGGCCTGGTCGCCATGAGGGTGGTAGTTGCCGCCGGTATCGCCGACGATCTTGGCGCATTTGCGGTGGGCGCTGCGCGGCCCGAGGTTCAGATCGTTCATCGCCACAAGGATGCGCCGCTGCGAGGGCTTGAGCCCATCCCGCACATCGGGCAGCGCCCGCGCGACGATGACACTCATCGCGTAGTTGAGATACGAGTTCTTGATCTCATCAAGAATCGGCATCTCTTCGACACGGTCTTTCACCGGCTGTTCTGGTTCCTTCATGATCCCTATCGTTTCTCTCAGCGGAGTTCTGCCGACTCCGTCAACCTAAAAAGCGCTCCAACCGCACCAAACCGACGGCCGGGCACCCACACGCCTGCAACGCGTTGGGGGCCCAAAATCAAGGGGTGACGCGCTTGCGTGAAGATCGGCCACCATCCGTAGTTCAGAGCCTATTCCAAAGGCCGTTACGCTACCAGAAAGGACGCCCAAAGTCAACGGTCATTGTGCCTGGCAACCCCGGTAAAACAGGTCGCCTCCCCAGAGCAAATCCTGGGCAAATTCACCTCATTTATACGCTGCCAGACCCCTCTATTGTTCTCGCCGCCGGCCGCTCCCACAGAGGTGCATGGCGCGGATGAGGAATTTCTGCGGGGCGGATTTGGCTCGGGTCCGAGGATGGCGTATACTTTGGGTGAACAGCAGTAGTCAAAGACAAACGCGGCAAACAACTTGCTCATAATACTCCTTCCTTCTTTCCAGGGGGGGCGGCAGACCGAGCGTATGCTGGGGGGGTCGCTGTCTCCCTCTATTTTTGCGCGCCCGCGGCCCGCCTGGATCACTTCATAGGTGGAGATGAGGTACGCCACCTATTCTGATTTGGTGGTCGGCGCGCACGGGGTATCGTCCGACAGCGGCACGGCTTGTCTTGTCTGTTGGTCGGGCGAATGATTATTCGCCTGTAGAAGCGCGCCGCGAGCACCCTGAAAATGCACGGGCCGCGGCAGAGAGGCCGCGGCCCGTCCTTCCAAGGTAAGGGGGGCTTCAGATCAATGTTGGGTGCGTCGACGACGGCGGAGGCCGCACAGTCCGCCGAGACCCAGCAGGATGATCGTCGCTGGCTCCGGCACGGCCACCA
>CAYHAJ010000248.1:0-27952 GCA_964354535.1 uncultured Pirellulales bacterium | reverse complement strand
AAGATGAAAGGTGACGACACTTTTCTCAAACTGCCGGCCCTTGGATGTCTACGGCCCCCAGGCTTGGCTACGGCTTCTCCTCGGCGACGCCGCTATTGGGTCGAGCCTTTGTCTGACGATGGCTCCTTGCCGCCGCATCACCGCTGAGTCGTGCCTCTGCAAGATCCTTGGCCAGTTTCGCCTTCTCAATCTCAGCCTGCGTGGCCCATCCCGCCTTGAACTTCGACTCCACTTGTACGAGTTGCTCCTGTGCAAACTGGAGTTTGGCTCGCAGTGTCGCTGCCGCGTCGCCACTCAATTCTGCCTCCGCGATGTCCTTGGCGAGTCGCGCCGTCTGATATTCCGTCAGACTGGCTGTCCCAGCGTCGTATGATGCCTTGGCTCTCACGAGTGCCGCTTGCGCCTGCTCAAGTTTCAATCGAGCGCTCTGCGCAGCGGAGTTGCTGCTGACGCCAGCGGCGGCCGGCCTGGGACGCACACGGATCGAAACCGGGATCAGCGTGCCATCGGCTTGGCGGATGTCCGCAAAGGTGAAGGTCCCTTCGTTCTCCGTAACGTTGGTGTTCTCTCGGAACACCACCTCCCCGAATGGCACCGGTCCATCGGGTGTGATGGCGATATAGTGCCTCACACTCCACGCCTGGAAGATCAAGCCGTGCCACATAGAACCATCGTCCAGCTTGATCTGGTCAGAAGCTTCGAGCGTCGCCGTCAAGGATGTTGAGCCTGCCTGTCGAGCCGACCAGCCGAGTGTGTCCCTGCCAATGAACAGGTGAAGGTCGTGCAGGTCGTCAAGTTCTGCTCGGATATATGCCTTTGACCCCTCACAGCGGACCTCCGAAACACGGTTTGGGCTCGTGGCGGCCGCTTTTCGCGGGGATTCTCCCAGGAGACGGTTCGGAGCAACCTGCGCCATGTGAGTGAGAGTGCCTGGAATCCACGCGAGCATAAGAGCGAACGACAGGATGACCGCGGCTTTGCCCATGCGTTGGCCCCAGGCAACGATTCCCAAAATCAGCGCGGCGGTCTCAATGGCGAAGAACGAGCCAAAGACCCATCCCCAAGACTGGAACACAACCAGACCCAGCAACAGCGATAACACGCAGCCACCGAGGCTCAGAAGGAGAGCCACAACGGCCGTGCGCGAGAGATGCGGCGGCGCAGCGGGTTTGCGCGAGCCGCCGAATAATCGGCGAAGTGCGAGAGCGAGAAAGCCAAACCCCAACACTCCGAGGATGGTTACCGACAACGCGCCAAGAAACGAATGAGTCGCAGCATCACCCGCACACTGGCGCATCACCACTCCCGCAAGAAGGAATGCGCTGGCCAAGACCACCGGGGCGAGCAGCAAGGCGTAGATCACCCTGGAACCCGACGGCACGCCGAGTAGTTCCGCGGGTGTGTTGCCAGGCTCGCGGCCCGTGGCGGCGACGACGGCAACGCGGATGGCGTTGAACCACTCGGCAACGAATTGGTTGAAGTGTGAAGGGAGGCCGAACCGGCCTTCGTAGGGCGAGAAGAAGAGGCGCTGGGTCTGGCCGCCCTCGTCGTAGGCCACGCTGATGAAGTCGAGGCCCGCGGGATTCATCGTCCGCGGGTAATGGCCGATGCTGAGGTCACGGATCGCGGCCAACGGGATGACGGTGGTCGTTCCGCCGCGTGCGAAGGTGAGTTGGCGGTCTTCGAGGAGCATCTGGCTTTTCCTGCGATAGAGGAAGAATTGACCGTCGAAAGTGCCGAGCTGTTCCGGCGTGGTAACGAGGCTCATGCCAACGTTGAGCAGGCTCGCTGCCGAGTTGCTTGTGTGATTCGCCAGCCTGGCTGTGCCGGTGTCGTTGACCAACGTCTCGATTTGCGTGCGAAAATCCGCCGCCGTCTGGTAGCGCAGCTCAGGAGTTTTCTCCAGCGCGCGCAGGACGATCTCGTCAATGCGCACGTCCATCTGCACTTTGCGCGAGGGCGGTTCGATGCTCTTGCCAGGCAGTTCGCCCGTGAGCATCTGGTAGAAGACCACGCCCAGCGAATAGATGTCCGCCCGGTGGTCCACTGTTGCCGGAGTTTTTGACTGTTCCGGCGCCATATACTGTGGTGTGCCCATCACCTTCCCCGCCTCCGTCAGCACGACCGAACTGACGGCCCTGCCTCCCGCAGCAGACGATTCTCCCTCGGCCCCCACCAGCTTGGCCAACCCGAAGTCCGCCACTTTCACGCGGCCCTGACGGTCCAGCAGGATGTTCTCCGGCTTGATGTCCCGATGGACGATCCCTTGGTCGTGGGCATATTGCAGGGCATCGCAGATCTGCGGCACGATGGCCAGGGCCTCGCGCGGCGACAAACGCCCGGCTTCGAGCAAATGGCGCAGGTTCACCCCGTCCACGAACTCCATGAGGAAGAAGAACAGCCCGTCAGCCTGACCGAACTCGTAGAGCGTGACGATGGCGGGATGATTGAGTCTGGCGAGCGCCTTGGCTTCACGGGTAAAACGGTTGGCAAAGGCCGGGTCTTTGCCGATGCCGGGCGGGAGGATTTTGACCGCGACAATCCGGTCCAGCGTCTTCTGCCGGGCCCTGTAAACCGCCCCCATGCCCCCTTGGCCGATGAAGCCCAGGATTTCCAGTTGGGGAAACAGCTTGGCCAGTTCGTCGGGTGTTGGCGCCACAAAGGGGACCTTGCCGCTTTCGGCCTGGCTTTGGCTGTCCGGACCGATGTCCACGCCAGTGCCCAGCCCAGCCTTGAGCAGACACTCCGGACACAGCCCCTGGGGTGCGTTGGCAGCCAGCGGCTTGCTACAGACGGAACAGATTCGCATTGCATTCATAGCAGTCCTTTCACCCCTTACTTTAAGGATTGCGGGGCGAAGGTTACAGGCACGGCAATAAAGTGTCAGCGCCGGGCCAGCACGCGAAAGAGGTGCCGCAGTCCTTCCTCCTCGTCCCCCGGCGACGCCACCGTATGAGCAATCTCCTCTTCCAAGAGCTCCCGATACCGCTCTCGCAGACGGCACACGGCGACTTTGACGGCACCTTCGGTCATGCCCAGTTCCGCCCCGATGGCGGCGTAGGGCTGCAACTCGCGGCTGCCAATAAGGCATGGTTTCAGCGTGGCGAACAGCGAGGCCTTGCCGTCACGTGCATATTGCTCGCGCAGATGGCTGAGCACGGATTCCAGCAGCGCCAACACCCACTGCTTCTCGAAAAGCTGCTCCGGCGTGGATGTGTCCGCTGGTTCCTGGGTGTAACGGGTCTCGGCCGTGTCTAGCGGGAGCGAGACCCGGCGAACCCGCCCCCCTCGCTTCACGGCTTTGACCTTGTCCCATTCGTTGGCCAGAAACCGGTTCATGGCCATCAGCAGGAAAGAACGAAACCGTCCCTTGTGGCGGTCGGCACGCGCGATCCAGTGGTGTTCGAGCAAGTGCGCGAAGAACTCCTGGGTCAAATCCTGGGCGTCGGGCGGTGAATGCCCGCGTCTTCGAACATAGGCGTAGAGCGGATACCAATAGGCGCGACAGAGCGATTCCAGGGCGGTGGCGGCGTGCGGCGAATTTGAGTCGCCCGCGGAGAGCACGACCGTCCAACGCGTGGTGGCAAACCGAGCGTCCGGGGGGTTCGAGGTATTTGTCGTGCCGGAACTCATATCAGCCTTCGCAGGTATTGTGCGGCCCGCCATTTGCCGCCTGGCCGGTCATCCCTTGCAGGACCTGCCTAGATCTACCGCATACGTTGAATTCTATCCTCCTGGCGCCATAAATGCCATAGATTGACATTGCCGCGATCCACGGTCGTCGATAGAATCAACTCCGGATGAACTTGCGATGACCGGAAGCCTTTGGGAGATCCTCCTATGCCTCAGACAGACCTTTACTGCCTGACAATGCTCTTGTGGGCGTTCGCCACGACCTCTACCGCCACAGATGGCCAGACCGGCCGGATTCAGGGGATGTTGGGAACGGCTGCCGGCCAGCAGAAATATGTCGGCCGGGCAGTTGTATTCATCTGCGATGCCAAGACAGGACACCCGCTCGACCCTGCAACACACCAATCGTTCCTGGCGGGCTACAATGGCGGTGACCCTTGGCATGCAGTCACTGATACCTTCTCCCATTTCCTGTTCGACAAGGTCCCGCCCGGCGAGTATCGGCTGATCGCGCAGTCGTGGTCGGGTACAGTGGGCATTCCAGGCCGTGAAGCAACGAGCGAGGTAGTCCTGCTGCACGGCGTCGCCGAGGGCGTCAACGTTCGGGCAGCAGAAACGACGCATGTCTATCTCCGGCCCCTCGGCAATGGCATTCTCACTGTCCAGAACGATCCAGAAGAAGCGGGCGCATTCCTGTTCCTGAGCACGGTGCCCATGCTGGGCGACCCTGTGCTGGGTTTCCACGGCTGGGGCGACGACTTCGTGCGACATGTCATTGGTGTGACTCATATGTCGGTGCCTCGCGCGACATTCATTGGCTTGCCGGATGATAAGGAAGTCTATATCGCTCTGTTCTGCTACGACAACGTTCCGGGGTTCGGGGGCAGCCAGGCCCGGATTGGAAAGGATGATCTGGCCACCATCCGAATCTGCGCCGGCTGGAGTAACGGCTACGACGAGCCACCGGCACGGTTGCTGCCTCTCGTGGAGTACCTCGAGAGGAAGAACCCGTCGTTGCCAGAGCTGATGCAGTTGAAGGATCAGAATGGGTCTGCCACCGACCGTGGGCCCTTGGACGAGCAGAAGATCTGGCAAGCGGCGAAGAAGAACTTCAGCAAAAGGATTTCTATCCCGGCAGTTGGCGATTTCCGAGTGGGCGACATCCTCGCGGCCGATGCGTACAAGAGCCTGCGAGCACATCACCACCAACAGCGAGAGCAGCGGACGAAACCGACTGGGACCGCAGCAGTGGCGCCTTGGTCCGAGTGGTAACCTGGGGCAGATCGACTATCAGACAACCCAAGGCCTCCTCGGCCTGGAGCCAGGCCGCGCCCTCGATGGCCGACAGGATTACCTGTCCGGGGGCATCGCCTTTGATCCAGGCAAAGATGCTGAACGGGCCTTGGGCTGGGTCCATGACGAACGGCGTCCAGACATAATCGTCGATACCATCGAACTGCAGGGTCCCGCCGACCTTTCCGCCGGCCGGTTGCCAGGTCGGGTTGCCAACCGGTGTGCCGTCGTTCGTGCCAACCTTGTCCGCCGCGACGATCCCTTCGGCCTCATCCAGCCTCCACCATGCCACGAGTCTAGGATCGTTTACCTCTTGTGTCCAGTAGCCCATCAGGACCTTCAGGTCCTTCTCATCCACCTTGCCATCGCCCCAAGGCATAGGCCCAATGTCGCAGTGCGGGTTGCTCGTGCCCCAATTCTCGATCAGCATCACCAGATCCGCGATATCCACCTTGCCGTCGCCGTTGAGTGGCGAGCGAAATTGGCCGAGATGAAGGCTACCAAAGAGTGACACGACACAACACGATCGACCCTGGTATTCAGGCGTCATTGGCCCCGCTTTTCAGTCGCCGGCGACTACAACCAGACTACACCTCCACAACACCCTAGCCCTTGATCTGGCAAAAACAGCGATCCCATAAGCTCTTTTCTTGTAACAACTTACGAGGGGACGGAAATTTGTCAAACGTATTCAATGACCAATTCAAGATGAAAGGTGACGACACTTTTCTCAAACTGCCGGCCTCGGCCCAGCTCCTTGCAGATCGCCAGCCACCGGACTACAATCTCTGTCGGCCCGCGGGGACACAAGAGTTTGGCGTCGTCTGTTGTGAGCTGTCTTGAGGCTGACCCGGGTACGCTCCGTCAGTCCCGAGACAGAGAAAGCGTGGCAAATCGGCCGATCGAGCCTGGTCCAACATCAGGGGGCAGGTCATGAGCGAAAGTGATTCCGACTTCAGACGATCCAGGACAGACTCCTATGAAGCCAACGGTGATCTGACAAGCGAGATCGCCGAGCGGCGGAGGGTGCAGGAGAGGGTGCAACGCCTCAACGCCCTGTTGCGGGCCATCCGGAATGTCAATCAACTGATCGCCAGGGAAAAGGACCGCGACCGTTTGCTCCAGGGCATATGCGAGAGACTCAGCGAGGCCGGCGGCTACCATAGTACTTGGATTGTACTCTTGGATGAATCTCGCACGCTAACACGTACCGCCCAAGCAGGTATGGGCGAGACTCTCCGGGCCCTCGTGGATCGAATCAGGCGCGGCGAGTGGGACCATTGCATAGGAAGGGCATGGTCGCAAACCGGAGCATTGTTGGTCGAGGCCCCCGCCTCCGTCTGTGATGACTGCCCGCTCGCTCCCAGATGTCGGGGTGGGAAAGCCATGGTTGCCCGCCTGGCATATGGGGGAGACGTTCTCGGGCTGATGGGTGCCTTCCTTGGTGGAGAGCGCCCTATTGACAGCGAGGAGAGGACCTTGTTTGAGGAGGTCGCCGGAGACGTTGCCTTCGCGCTGCACAGCATTCGACTCGAAGAAGAGCGCCAGCGTGCAGAGCAGTCTCTAGTCCTTGAGCAATCTCGCCTGGAAGCCCTTTTGCAGCTCGGCCAGATGGCGGCAGCGTCCCTACAAGAAATCACGGACTTCGCCTTGGAAGAAGCGGTCCGGCTTACCGAGAGCACGATGGGCTACCTGGCGTTCACGAACGAGGATGAGACAATTCTCACGATGCATTCCTGGTCCAGGACGGCCATGGAACAATGCGCCATGATCGACAAACCGATTGTCTATCCGGTGGAGACCACAGGCCTCTGGGGAGAGGCAATACGACAGCGAAAGCCCATCGTTACCAACAACTACGCCGCCCCCGATCCCCGGAAAAAGGGGTATCCGAAAGGCCACGTCGAGGTGGTCCGTCACATGAACATCCCTGTCTTCGACGGCGCCCGCATCGTGGCGGTCGCAGGCGTGGGGAACAAGAACACGCCGTACGACGAATCGGACATCCGACAGTTGACGCTGCTGATGCAAGGCATGTGGAGACTGCTCCAGCGCAGACGGACAGAGCAGGCGTTGCGAGAAGCACGCGAAGAACTGGAACGGCGTGTGCAAGAGCGCACGGCAGAGTTGGCCCGTGCCAACGAGGAGCTGAAGCGGGAAATCGCCGAGCGTCAGCGGGCCAAGAAGGAGACCGAAGATTCGCACGCCTTGTATTCGTCCCTCGTGGAGAGTCTGCCCGTCCATGTGCTGTGCAAGGATCGCGAGGGTCGCTTCACGTTTGCGAACCAGTCCTTTTGCGGCCTCCTGGGCAAGCCGCTCACGGCGATCACGGGCCAGACCGACTTCGATTTCTATCCCCAAGAACTGGCACAGAAGTACCGGCAGGACGACCAACGAGTGCTGGGGACCGGCAAACTATTCGAAGCGGTCGAAGAGAACAAGAAGGACGGTGAGACCCGTTACGTTCAAGTGATGAAATCCCCTGTGCGGGATGCCAGCGGCCAGATTGTCGGTGTGCAGGTAATCTTCTGGGACGTCACGGAGCGAAAGCAGGCGGAATCCGCGTTGGAGCAGGAACGGTATCTGCTCAATGCTTTGATGGATAATCTGCCGCACAACATCTACTTCAAGGACACCCAGAGCCGGTTCCTCCGGATCAACAAGGCCCTGGCTCATTGCTTTGGGCTCCGCGAGGCCTCCGAAGCACTGGGGAAGACCGATTCTGACTTCTTCACGGACGAACATGCCCAACAGGCACGGGCAGACGAACAAGAGATCATGCAGTCTGGTCAACCTCTGCTGGACAAGGAGGAGAAAGAAACGTGGCCGGACGGCCATGTTACGTGGGTCTCCACGAGCAAGATCCCTCTGCGGAGCCCCCCAGGAGAAATCATCGGCACCTTCGGCATTTCTCGGGATATTACCGATCGCAAGCACGCCGAGGAGCAGTTGCAGGCCGCCAAGGAAGCGGCCGAGGCCGCCAGCCGGGTGAAGAGCGAGTTTTTGGCGACCATGAGCCATGAGATCCGAACTCCGATGAACGGCATCATCGGGATGATCGATCTATTGCGGAACACCCAACCCACCGCCCAACAGCGCATGTATCTCAATCTGGCCAGTCAGTCGGCAGAAACACTGCTGCGGCTGTTGAATGACATCCTGGACTTTTCCAAGATCGAGGCAGGCAGGTTAGAGCTGGAATCGATCGGTTTTGCGTTGCGCGATACCTTGGGTGATACTCTGCACACGCTCGCGCGACGCGCTTCGGAAAAAGGCCTGGAGTTGACCTATCACATCCCGCCCGGCATCCCGGATGGCTTGGTCGGGGATCCCGGACGCCTTTGCCAGGTCATCGTCAATCTGGTGGGCAACGCGATCAAGTTTACGGACCTGGGCGAAGTTGTCGTGGCCGTGACGATGGAGTCGCTGGTCGAGGACAGGCTGCGTCTCCATTTCGCCGTCAAAGATACAGGGCCTGGCATCCCCATGGAGAAACACGGGATGATCTTCGAGGCCTTCCGCCAGGCGGACAGTTCTATGTCGCGCCGCTATGGAGGCACGGGTCTCGGCTTGGCGATCTCGTCCCACTTGGTTGAGCTGATGAAGGGGCGCCTGTGGGTCGAGAGCGAAATAGGAAAGGGCAGCACGTTTCATTTCACAGCCACCCTCTCTTTGCAGACGGACGGTTCGATGAAGCCGGCGGCTGAGCTAGCCACCTTGCACGGTTTGCGGGTACTGGTGGTGGACGACAACGAGACCAACCGCCTGATCCTGGCGGAAATGCTGAGTAACTGGCG
Source organism: uncultured Pirellulales bacterium (assembly GCA_964354535.1). Taxonomy (GTDB): domain Bacteria; phylum Planctomycetota; class Phycisphaerae; order Sedimentisphaerales; family Anaerobacaceae; genus PLanc-01. Next base: position 19,229 of record CAYHAJ010000248.1, on the reverse strand, counting down.
GATGAAACCGACGACCGCGGCCAGCGGCCAGGCCGCACTGGTGGAGATGAACAAAGCTGCCGCTGCCGGTGAACCGTTCCGACTAGCGTTGCTAGACGGCATGATGCCCCAGATGGACGGTTTCGGGTTGGCCGAGCAAGTCAGAAAGACTCCTGGTCTGGGCAAGACCTCGCTCATCCTGTTGTCCTCGGCGGGGAATCCCGAGAACGCCACCCGTTGCCGCGCGCTCGGAATTGACCATTGCCTGATCAAGCCGGTGAAACAGTCCGAGTTGTTGGACGCGATTGTGGCCACTCTCGGCGTCGCGGCGGCGGACGAGTTGGCCCCCCAGGCTGCCGCTCAAGAAGGTCTCAGCCACGTCACACCACTGCGCATCCTGCTCGCCGAGGATGGCCTGGTGAATCAGAAGGTGGCGGTGAGCCTGCTCGAACAGCGCGGGCATACGGTCTCGGTGGCCAACAACGGCCAGGAGGCCCTTGCCGCCCTCGATCAGGAGTCATTCGATGTGGTGCTCATGGACCTGCAGATGCCCGTCATGGATGGGTTTGAGGCCACCGCCCTCATCCGCCAAAGGCAAGAAGGGTCTGGCCTCCACACCCCGATCATTGCGATGACCGCGCACGCCATGAAGGGAGATCGTGAGCGATGTCTGGCCGCGGGGATGGATGAATACCTTGCCAAACCCATCCGCGCCAAGGACCTCTATGCCGTTGTGGAGGGGATTGTCGCTGGCGCGCGTGGATCTCCCTCGCAGGGCCGTGGGATTGCAGATGAGGCAGAAACCATCGACCGGGATCGGGTCTTGGAGCAAACCGGAGGGAGTATCGAGACCTTGAAAGAGCTGGTAGAACTGTTCGCGGCGGAGTGTCCGAAACTGATGAAGAAGATGCGCGACGCCATCACGGACAATGCGCCTTCAGAGCTTCAGCGGGCGGCACACACGCTCAAGGGATCGATTCAGATCTTTGGAGTGAAACGTCCCGCCGCGGCGGCGCTGCGGCTCGAGACCATGGGGCAAGGGAGGGACTTGACCGGTGCGGAGGAGGCATGGTCGGCCCTGGCAAAGGAGATCGAATGGCTCATGCCAATGTTGGCTGATTTGCCGAAGTCTTGAATGAGTCTGCCGCGAGGGCAAACAGGGGTGCCCCATGAAGGTGTTAGTCGCTGATGACGATCCCATGTGGCGTACACTGCTGGACCAGAACATCCGCCGGTGGGGCTACGAAGTCGTGACGGCGGAAGACGGACAGCAAGCCTGGAGGATTCTTCAGGAGAACGCAGCACCACGGATTGCCCTCCTGGACTGGCAGATGCCAGAGCTTGATGGGGTGGAGATATGCCGCCGGATCAGGCAAAGCCTCAATCTCCCCTTTGTCTATACGATCATCCTCACCAGTCGCGGCACCCGTGAAGACATGGTTGCCGGCTTCGAATCGGGGGCGGACGACTACATCGTCAAACCCGTGGACCTGGCCATTCTTCGCAGCCGCCTGATGGCGGCCGTGCGAATTGTCCAAGCGGTGCCGCCCCCGCGACAGATCCCCGGCTACCAATTGCTCGGAAGGTTGGGAGCGGGGGCCATGGCCACGGTCTACAAGGCGCGGCAGCTCAGCCTGGATCGAGTGGTAGCCGTCAAGATCCTCCCGAAGAAGTTCTGTCAGATGCCGGAGTTCGTGGCGCGATTCTATGCCGAAGGGCGGGCGGCCGCCAAGCTGAACCACCCGAACATCGTCGCGGCCTTGGACGTGGGCAGACACGGGGATACGCATTACTTTGTCATGGAGTATGTCGAAGGCCACACCGTCCACGAGCGGATTGTCAAGGAAGGTCCGTATGCCGAGACAGATGCGCTGGCCATTGGGATTCAGATTGCCATAGCCCTCGATCACGCCCATCACGCAGATCTTATTCACCGAGACGTCAAGCCCAAGAACATCTTGATCACAAAGTCAGGTGTTGCGAAATTGGCGGACATGGGCCTGGCGCGAGCCGTCAGCGATCGCGAAGCAGCCGAAGCCGAAGCGGGGCGGGCGTTCGGCACACCCTACTATATCTCACCGGAACAGATTCGCGCTGATAGGAACATCGATCACCGGGCCGATATCTACGGGCTCGGTGCCACTCTCTACCACATGGTTACTGGTAAGCCTCCCTTCGAAGGGCCTGACGTGGCCACCATATTGCGGAAACACCTCCGCGAACCGCTTGTCCCACCGGATCACGTTAACCCTGAACTGACCAACGGCATGAGCGAGATCATCGAACTCTGCCTGGCGAAGAATCCAACAAAACGTTACGTCACCACTGCTGATCTGATTCAAGACCTTCAGGCCGTAGCCGACGGTCGGCCGCCAGCACAAGCACACAGACTCCTTACTCTTCCAGAGTTGACAGTGTTGGACCAAGAGACCGACGCAGAGAACTCGATCACGGCACCTACCAGGAAACGTACGATTGCCACACCCCTGTTCTGGATCGCCGTAGCAGGCTGGATCCTTGCGGGGCTGTTGCTCGTCTGGATCATCCTACTTGCCGGGTAATCCTGCGCCGTCACTCAACGAAAGCCCTTGCCTATCGCCGCTCGCGCCCTTACTCTCTCGGGGCTATGAAACATGATCTGTGGCTTACGCTGGCAATGTGCCTGGCTCATTGGTCGATCGGGAACTCTGGAAAGCCAGCGACTACTTCAAAGAACAGGGTAGGGTTCTGAAGGAAGAGTAGGGAAAGGACAAACGCCTTCTACGGCATGGCCCGATGATGGGAATTGGGTGGTGCCGTGGGGAGGATTGAAGAAGACATCTTGAGGCACACCCTATGAAGAGAATCGCACCATACACTCTTGCCGCTCTGCTGCTGGTGCCCGTGGCCGCCGACGGTCGGAACTTGCCGGCGGATCCGGGGGGCGTGACGCCGTTGTGGGAACTGAGACTCGGAACCCACCAATATTCGATTCCGACTATTGACCGCGGCCGCATCTATCTTGCGGTAGACGACAACGCGGTGCAACAACCCGGCTACCAGCCGACGGGCGGCGGCGTGTTGATGTGTGTGGAACAGGCGACCGGCAAGTTGATCTGGGAACTGCCGAGTCCGCGCTACCTGGAAGGCGTGAAGCCGCCGTATCATTTCGACCAGTGGCGCTGTGGAATTTGTTCGCGGCCGGTCGTGGACGGCGAGCGGGTGTTCGTGGTCGGCAACCGCGGCGAGGTGTTGTGCGTCGACCGCAACCGCGGCACCGTGTTGTGGCGGTACAATTTCATCACGGAACTTGGCGTCGTGCCCCACGATGTCTGCGGCAGTACACTGCTGATCGTCGGTGATCTGGTTGTTGCCTGCACGTCGAACGGACTGGACGACCGCCATGACAAGGTGCCGGCGCCACTGGCACCGACGCTGGTCGTGCTCGACAAGGGGACGGGCCGTCTGGTGGCGCGGGATGAAGAGCGGCTCGGCGAGAGACTGCTCCACTGCAACTGGTCGTCGCCCATCGCGGGTGTCGCCAACGGACGCACGCTGGTCTTCTTCGGCGGCGGCGACGGAATCTTGTACGCGTTTGAGTTACCGTCTTTGTCGCACGACGGCGGCGGGCAGGTCTTGAAGAAGGTCTGGTCGTACGACTGTAACCCGCCGGGGTACCGGATGCGCGACGGCGTACCAGTGCCGCACTCGACCGACAAGAAACGCCGCACGGATGGGCCGAGTGAAATCATCGGCACGCCGGCGTTTGACAGTGGTCGCGTGTACGTGGCGATTGGTCAAAGCCCGTTGTATGGTGACGGACAAGGTTGTCTCTCCTGCGTTGATGCGGCGACGGGAAAGAAGGTGTGGGATTCGACTCTGGTGGAGCGAACCCTCGCGACGCCAGCCATTATGGACGGCCTGCTATTCATTGTGGACACGACGGGCAATGCACATTGCTTCGATGCGGTGACGGGCGAGCGTTGCTGGGTACATCCGCTCGGCGCAAGAACGTGGTGCGCGTCGCCGTTTGTGGCGGATGGCAAGGTGTACGTCAGTACGGAGTCCAGCATTCTCTGGACGCTGAGAGCTGAGCGGAAACTGGAGGTGCTGTCGAGAACGCGGTGGCAGACGCCGCCGATCACCGCGACGGCAGCGGACGGCGTGCTGTATTTGCCTACGCAACGGAGTCTGCTGGCGCTTCCGGGGAAGTAGGCGCCATAGAAGCAAGTCAAACATGGGCGCAGGGTGTATATATCATCCCTCCGCAAGGGGAAACGAGTCCAAGACTTGCACCGCCACCCGTCGACCCATTAGCCTGTCGGGGCTATGAAAGAGGGTCTATGGCTTACGCTGGTGACATGCCTGGCTTACCTCGTCCCGATCTGCCGTCACTCCTCCAGCGCAGCACTTGAGGCTTTAATGTGTCTGAAATTGACCCTCTTCGCGTCGGTCAGAGCCCTACAACCAGGCTACAACTGCGACGTCCCTTATCTGCCTTTTTGGAAAGATCTCCTATTTCATAACTCCTGCACCGGCAGGACGTTATGGCAACCACGGGGCACGTACACCGTTTTCAATGACCGAAGTGAGACAAACAGGGCCGACACCGTCAGTTGCGCGAACCCTCGCCCACGGCCGCGGTTCCGCCGTCCCGCGGCGGCCACCCTCGGTTGTGCGAACCCGCAGCCCCCACGCCTCCATCGTCCCGAAACCGCTGTGGGACCAGCGGCCCAAATCCTCCATGTCGTCGACCGGCCAACACCGGCTTGTCGAGCCACCGTCCCGGAGATCACAAGGAGAATCGCGACAACGATACTGCTACGTTGCCTCAGGACTGCACCCTACCTGATTCCATCAGATCGCAATAGCAGAGCGCCCCTTCGGTAGATCGAAACAAATCGTTGCGCCTTTGTCATCCTGATGCCAAGTGCCGCTTTTTAGCCACAGCCGGCTCTGCACTTTCTCCGGTCTCGTGACGACCCCATTGGCGACGATGGCCGGCGGTTGCGAGGGCACGCCGGCCAGCCGCACGGTGAACCGGGGGGCGGCAAACGGCGCATCGAATATGACACGGTCTCCTTGCCGCGTCATCTGTGTCAGCTCCCGCGCCGCCCAGTAGCGGGCGATCTCACATTGCTTCATCCAGATCAGATTGTCATAGCGGGCATGGAGGCGGCGAACCACCTCTTTGAAGATGTTGAAACCGACCTCTTCGCCGTTGAAGTAGATGCCCGGCCAGTGACAGACGAGAATCGCCGGCTCGCCCTTGTCGATCACCTGCGGCATTCGGCCGCCTTGGAGATCTTCCGTGATACACCTGTCCACCGATCCTCGCTCCAAGCCATCCCAGCCGCCAAACCAGTCGCCGGTGCAGCCGATGATCGAGACAACACACTTCGGGTCCGCGCCATTCAGACCGGACGCATACTCCACGCGGGGAGCGACGCTTCGGTCATCCGTGAACAGGTGCCGGAAATAGTGAGGAATCTCGGTGCGGAACACGTCGCGGCACGCCTGGAGGGTGGCCTGCGACAATTCCGGCAGGACCCGATTGCCGAAGCCGCCAGGCGTGGTGATCCCCTCGCACTCCAGCCCAATGTTCTTCAGGATGCGCAGCGCGTATCTCATGTAGTCGGCGATCTGATCGACGGACTTGCCATCGGTCCAGCCCCAGTTCTCCATGAATCGCTGCGTTCGCTCGGCGTACGGCCGGCCCGTCTTTGTGTCGATGACCCAGGTGTGCGAGACCATCTCCGGGTGGATATCCCAATCCGGCATCATGAGCTCGCGGACCAGCTTGATGCTCTCGACGAGCTCCTTTTTCGACCAGCCGGGCAGGTCCTGATCGAGCCAGCCGACACAGGCGGGATAGGGGACGATGCTGTACTTGCCCTTGACCCCGTGCTCATGGCACCACTCGCCGAACTTGCGCACGAACGAATCCGGGATCTCCCGCGGCAGCTTCCTCCAATCCTGCTTGTAGTTATTGGGAAACACCTCCGCAAACTGCGGGATGCCGAAGTGGGCCAGATTCACGAGGCAGGTGGAATCATCGATGATCAGGCTGACCGGGACGCGACCGCAAGGATTTAGCACCTGGATATCGGGCGATGGCACCGGACGCGGCCCTCTCTCCTGGGCTCGTGCTACCGTACATCCGTGCCCCATCTTGACAGCCGTTGCAGCCAGAGCGGCCGTCCGGAGCAAATGACGACGCGTAATCGCGGACTCCTCGTGCATAGACTCCGTGGATTTCCCTCGTTGCTCTCTCGGACGATTCGCCTGATTCTGCATGACGTAATCCTGCCCACATGGGTTCTTGGAGGACTCTTGAAGCGCTTCACAGTAAACGTTGGCAGGTGCAGTGTCAACATCTCCGCGGGGAACAGAACGGACGGCTTCGCCTGTCAAGCACCAGTAGGACCACCCTGGACATCTCCCTATCACCTCGCATAACAGACATTCGCGCTATCAGGCTCCGGGCTGGCATTCTGCCCCCATCAGAGGCTGCAACGGCCATCACACCCCCAGGGGCAATTTCTTCACTGCGTGGGCCATCAAGGACAGGGTAATTCAGTGGCTGAATCCGAAACCCCTGCCTTATCGTTGAGTCATGTCTTGGGGAGCCTTCGCACCTTTTGAGCGGGCAAAGGAACAGCGACTCCGCCGGCTTGCTGACTGCTGGAAGACCTGCAGGCACTTGCCCCCACAAGGCCGGCATGCCCGGCCCAGTCCTGCGTCAGAGATACCACGGATTTGGCCCTCGGAAACAACGCGGGCTCCTTGCTGACCGGTGATACCTTCGCCTCATGGCCTCCGACCGTGAGCGAGGATTACATCACTGGTGATTTCCGTCACAGGTCTGGATTCGAAAGCGGCCCTGATTTTCTGGGAGACGAATGCGACCTTGTCCGCGCGAAAGCCCGAGTACCACCATGCCGACGATGTGGAGGCGAAGAACTCGTAGGCCTTCTCGCCGTTCTCAAATCGATGTTTCCAGGTCAGCCGCCGGGTCCTCACGTCAAGCAGCCCGGCAGCCATGAACATGCGTGAGACAGCCTTTTCCGTTCGAGGCCAAAACTCCACCCGGTAGCCCAGGACCAGACTCTTCGGGACTGCTCGGAATGTCGTCTCACAGGCCTCCCAGTAGAATTCGGGGCCGTGCGTTGATATGGCGAGGAAACCTCCAGGCCGAAGCACGCGTACCATTTCGGATGCCGCCGCTTCCTGATTGGGTATGAGCCCCAGAGCCATCCCACAAATGGCGGTGTCAAAACAGCTATCATTGAATGGCAAGGATTCGGCATCCAGTTGCTGAAAATCGATGCGGTCAGGGCCGTAACCCAAGGCCTTCGCCTTCTTTCGGCACTGACCGAGCATGTATTCTGACATATCCCCACCGACGACACGAGTAGCTCCCTCTTCCAGGGCGAGAAGTGACTGGATGCCCGTTCCACAGCCCACGTCCAAAACCACTTTGCCGCGAAGCGGGACTCCTTCGAGCAAAGCCCTGGCAACATCCGTATACTGCGCCAATCCCACATCATCGTAGCGGGTGACATCATCAGTCACGGCACCTTCATAGCCGGTCTTGATACGGTGCTTCATGGCAGATGTGTTTCTGGCGTTGCCGGTGATCCACGCGATCAGATTACTGGAATTCACCATGAATCTCGTCGTTGGCGAGAGCTTCCCTGTCCAAAAGACCGGAGGCATGAGGCACCCCTCTTATATTGTACCCTCTGGCCGCCTTGTCCTGACGCTGCTGCAGACTAACGAGTTGGACGTTGCCTGGTCAAGCCAATTCCACGAGTGGTGCTGGCTCGTGCCTCATCGGCGCTGCTACCCACCCCACAAAATCTTGTCATACAGCCTTGCCGAAAGGACGCGAGTCCCCAATCTCGTCGATGTCCCCTTCGCTTCCCAGGCGGCCACCTGTCAGTCGTACGAATCCCCACCCTCTGTCGTGTCCCCGTCGCTCGTCACAGGTACCGACCTGTCGGACCCACCCTGAGGAGCCAAACTCGTGGGCCCTCTCATGGCTCTCTCACGTCGATGGCCATGTGTATTGCGTAAGAGATTCCTCCTTTGGATGTAACCTGTGGGGTGTTTCTTCCACTATCCTTTCAGAAGGGCTCTGATGAAATAAATCGTGGCAAACGAGGTCAAGCGAGATTGAAAGGAACCGACTATGAGAACCGGATGGAAGTCGCTGATTGTCGCAGGTGGGGTTCTTGCTCTTCTAAGCAGCCAAGTCCAGGCGCAACCTTGGGCTGGGGGACCGGGCTGGGGACCGGGTCCTGCTCATAGGGCAGGCCGTCCCAATTGGCCTGGCATGGGCTTGCCTCCCCGTGGCCCCGGACCTATGGGACTGGGCGGACTGCGGAGTGGACCCGGGACTTGGTACCCGCCCGGAGCGGGTTTGTGGGGACGCGGAGCGTGGTCTCCACTGGATCGAGGCCAAGCTGGAATGCCCGGTCTGTTTGCAGGCCGACTGGGTCTGAACGATGACCAGATACGCAAGATCCGCACGATCATAGACGAGGCCCGATCTAAGGCCCTAGCCCGGATCAAGGAGGTACTGACGGATGAGCAGGTCAAGCAGCTTGAACAGATGCAGGGAAAGGCACGCCAATTTGGCCAGAGGATGAGAGGGCCCGAGCCACGTGACAGGTTCGGCTACCCCATGGGCCGTCGTCCACAGAGGGGCGAAAACCAAGGCGATCAGATGCAGCCGCGTGGACGAGGCCGTCCCGGGCAGCCCTTCGGGGGCGGACCAGGAAGAGGTCCTGACTCGCAGCCTCAAATGGGCCCGCAGCAGCCAGGTACACTTGGGCAGCCTCCTGCCAATGGCCCCGGATCGGATGCAGGGCGATCGTGGAACCGCGGCTCTCGTCCGCGTGAGCAGATGTTTAACGGAGCTAACGCCAATAATGACGACCGTCGTCCACAGAGGGGCGAAGGCCAAGGCGATCAGATGCAGCCGCGTGGACGAGGCCGTCCCGGACAACCGTTTGGAGATGGGCAAGGAAGGGGTCGCGATCCGCAGTCCCAAATGGGCCCGCAGCAGCCAGGCACACCTGGGCAGCCTCCTGCCAATGGTCCCGGACCGGATGCAGGGCGATCGTGGAACCGTGGGACTTCCCCGCTTGAGCAAATATTTGACGAGGCTGACGCCAACAAAGACGGCGCATTGACCAAGGAAGAAATCAAGGCATTCCAGGATGCCAGGAGAGGCAACCAGCCGTTCGGCCAGTAATAAGATAGGCGAGATGTATACGATTACGGCCCCGGGCTGGAGCAAGGTATTCAGACGGGGCCGCAGTCACTTCTCCCTCGCCGGCCTGCTGCTGCACGGCGAGAAAGAGTGACGAATCCGCGGCCTTCGCTATGGCTCCCTCGTCCCGGGCGGCCATCCCATCCTGAATTGTCAGTCCGCCCCCCAGCTTCGCCTATGCCTTCGCTACGGTGGATAGTGAGATGGGTGAGCTTGAGGATGGCTCCGCCAGCTAGCTTCTTCTGGCCGGCGACCGCAACTGCTCCCCCATTGCCGTAGTGGTCCTCCTGAAGTACAATCTGCCTGACTCCCAATGCAGGAGGACACACGATGGACATGCGATCAGTGGTTCGCATCCATGCCAGGATGATGCTGACACTTGCGATCTGTATATTTCCTGCAGCACTGTCGGCGTCAAACGATATTCAAGGCAACCAGACAGACGAGGCAGAGATCGAGTTTGCCGCCCTCCGGGAATGTATCGCCCGCTTTCAGACGGACGTGAAAGTCCGCCAGCGTTGGGCGACCATCGCCGCCCAAACCTTCCGGGCAGAATCGTTGATCCTGCCCTCTGATCACGACCCTCTCGATGTGGTGCTGCGTCGAACGAGTACACTGCTGACACATCTGGAGGGCATGCCTGGCGCACCGGACCTCTCCCCCGAGAAGGCGCAGCTTGCGCAATACCAGGCAGCTCGCGTCAGAATCGCCATTCACGATGACACAACCCGCTATCGGCTCTTCCGGCAGGTGCTGGAGCTGAGGCGGAGGATTGCCTTCTCCAATCCGCTCTTGGACTTCGATCGAATCTTGTTCATCAAACGCCAATTTCTCCCGGCGACCGCGACCTGGGGACCCGACATGCTCGGAAATCATATGTGCGACCAATACTTTGGCTTCCATGCCATCCGCGGCGGGGGCCTCTACGTGCTGGAGGCCCCGTGGGCCAAAGAACCGACGGTTCGAAGTATCCTGACGGATTCGGTTGTTCTCAATGGGCGTTGGAAGGGAAGAAAGCTCGCCCCCGGAGGGTTCCTCTCTCCCGACCTCTCTTTTGATGGCCGGACGGTCCTCTTCGCCTACACGGAGGCAGAACCGACACGGTACCAATGGACGGAGAGGAGTACCTTCCATATCTTCAGAGTCAACACATCTGGCTCAGACCTGATACAACTGACGGATGGGCCCGTGAATGACTTTGACCCCTGTTGGCTGCCCAACGGACGAATCGCTTTCATCTCCGAGCGGCGCGGAGGCTATGGGCGGTGCCATCCCCGTCCCGTGCCGGTCTACACGCTTCACTCGATGGACGAGGACGGGAGCGATATCTTGTGCTTAAGCTACCACGAGGCCAACGAGTGGCAGCCCAGCGTGGATCACGACGGTCGGATCGTCTACACACGGTGGGATTATGTGGATCGCGGCAATATCCAGGCGCACCACCCCTGGACCACCGCACCTGACGGCCGCGACGCCCGCGCGATACAAGGCAACTTTGGCAAATCGAAGGACGCCCGCCCGATCATGGAATTGGATCTCCGCGCGATTCCCGGCGCCCATAAGTACATCGCCACCGCCGCCGCCCATCACGGTCAAGCTTACGGATCCTTGGTCCGGATCGACCCAGGTATCCCGGATAACGACGGGATGGCCCCTGTCCAACGCGTCACCCCAGAGGTGCCTTTTCCGGAGGCGGAAAGTGATTTCAACAGCGGGCAAGTGTACGCGACGCCTTGGCCGTTGAGCGAATACTTCTACCTGTGTGTCTACGATGTCCGGGGCAGTGCCGCGCGAGGAACCCGGAACAACTACGGTATCTACTTGCTAGATGCGTTTGGCAACAAGGAACTCATCTACCGTGACCCGTCCCTATCCTGCTTGAGCCCTATCCCGGTGCGACCTCGAGGCAAGCCCCCGGTGGTCACCGCTACGGCCGCGACTATGCAACCACCAGCGCCCAGCATGCCCGAAGCCGCCACCGTAGGGGTCATCAATGTCTACAACAGCCTATATCCGTTCCCCGAAGGCGCAACCATCAGAGCCCTGCGGATCATTCAGGTCCTGCCGAAAACCACCCCGCTGATTAACGAACCGAGAATTGGATATGGCAACGAGAAGGGAGCCCGCGCCGTACTTGGCACAGTACCGGTGGAGGTCGATGGAAGCGTCCATTTCTACTTGCCGGCCGGGAAGGCTGTCTACTTCCAGGCGCTGGACGAGAGGGGTTTGGCGGTTCAGTCCATGCGATCCGACACGTATGTCCATCCGGAGCAGCACCTGTTCTGCCAGGGCTGCCACGAACCCCGTCACACCGTACCGTCTAACACGGAGAAGCCCGGGTTAGCATTCCGCCGGCCCCCGTCGAGAATCCAACCTGATGTGGAGGGCTCAAATCCATTCAGCTTCTCGCGCCTTGTCCAGCCTGTACTGGAGCGCCATTGTGTGACCTGCCACAATGAGGAGGCGAAAGCACCTGACCTGCGCAAGGGGGAGTGGGAGAAGCATCCTGATTACAGATACACCTCCTACAGCAACCTGGGAGAGTACGCCTTCTTCATCGGCAGCACTCGCAACACCTACGATCCGTGGACCACGCCACGTACTGCACCGGGTCAGTTTGGCGCCCGGGCATCCAAGCTGTACCAAATCCTCCGCCACGGCCACCACGAGGTGCAACTCCCTGAAGAAGACTTGCGCCGTATTACTCTTTGGCTGGACTGCAATTCCGATTTCTTCGGATCGTACGAGCATACCGAGGCTCAGGCGAGTGGTCAGATCATCCAGCCCCGCGTACAGTGAGCGTGGCCTGAATCCTGACTGCCTACCTATACGGCCCCGAACAGGTCGAGCGTCCCTCTTCCGCATGAGATAGCGACGTCGCACATCTGCCAACGGGCGTATCACCGAGCTCGACGCCGGGCAGAAACACGGCGCGTGCACCCGTAGGGGGAGAGTCTCCGACATCATCTCTTTCGATATGAGGTGCGGGTTTCTAATTCCACCATAGTCCCCACCCTCACCCCCACCCCCGTCGTCCCGTGCAGCCACCATCAGTTGTGCGAATTCCAAGTCATGGCTCCATCGCTCCGGCCAGCCTCCGTCGGTTGTGCGAATCCCCCAGCCTCGGCCACGCTTTCCTGTCCTTGGGAAGAGAGCCGGGGCAGGATAAAAGGGTAACGGCCGCGATTGCCGGCATTCACCGTCGACGGTACAATCCCCAGAAGATCAGTTGCGGACTGCCAAATCGTTGGACAGGGAGTACGTGCCATGACACGCCGAATACACGGGACAGTCACAACCGCGGTGTCCACCGAAGTGATGACCACAAGAAGACTGCTGGCCATTGTGGCACGAGTCGCTCTGTCCATTCTCTTGGCCGGAGTCTTCTACACCGCATGGATGGCTGTGGCAATACCGACGATCAAAGCTGGGTTTGGTGGCTGGATTGTCAAGGCCGTGTTGTGGTTTTTGGCCCCGATCGTGACGGGATTCGGTTTTGCCCTCGGTCCAAAGGTCTCTGAACTACTCTCGCCGGCAGCCAGGAAGAGCTCTTTGTGGAAACTATACAAATGGTGCCTTGCTGGCTGTGCCATAGGCGGCGGAGTACTTTGGCTCTTTGGACCGATGCTGATCGTCTTCGGAATGTTCGCGACGGGAACGCTCACGGTTGGAGTGCATGCGGTGATCAGTTCAACCACTGTCAGGCGGAACGATTTGAACGCGGAGATCTTCATCCTCTTCGCCTGTGCATCTCTTGTGATGAGCTACGGCTGCTCACAGCCCAAGGTGCCTGAGTCGTCCCGGACAACCGCTGGGCCTGCCGACGTTCGCGACGGCAAGCTCGCTGAATTGCCGGTGCACCGCGAGACGCAGACTGAGACTCTTACACGTATTGCAGCCGAGCCGGAGGCCGCAAAGCGCAAGTTGGAGGGGGCAGTTCGCAAAGAGTGGTATGGAAGTACTCTACTTGGGCTTGGCCGTCTCCGCCGAATCACTGTACCACATGTACCTGCCGGCGCTGATGGCGCATCTCGGCAGGTCACGACCCCGCAGATCCAGAAGGCGCTGACCGAATATGTGCTCGTGGACTACGCGAACCTGCATTCGTCTACCCATATCCCCATGGGAACACGCGTCAGAATTGAATACGAAAATGGCCTGATCGGCTGGGTCACTATGTATGCCGGGATCCCGTGGAATGTCAGCTTAGAGAAGAATGGAGGTGTTGGACAATACGGATTAAGAAAGACCTCCGAACAAGGCGCTCCACCGGAAGCCGCTTCGTCGCCGCGGTGAGCTTCTTCGTTGACCTCAAAGTCGATGAGTATTCTATGCTTTCCGTACGGACCTATCCGCTTGAGTCTGAGATAAGGTGAGAGATGATACAGATGATAGCCGCTATCTGGCGAGAAATGAAGATGCTGTTCGGTCTGTGTCTTGTGGTTGGCCTCGCTGCATGTGCTCAGCAGTCGGCACGGCCTGAGGTCAGGCCTGGCTTACCTCCAGACTTTTCGGCGGAGTTCGATCGACTCTTTCTCTCGCAACAGCCTCTTCGGTATCAGGACAACGAGCGATTCCTGGCATCAGTCCAGGAAGCCAAGTTGAGGCCAAAGGAGCGTGAGCTCGTCGGAGCCAAGCTCAAGGAATTCCTGTCCGCCAAGGCCAGGCCAAGACCGTATGCCCCGAACTCAAGGCCCACAGGCGTGGCGTCCGAGATTGCCTTCTTGCGGTTGCAGGCCCTTCGGGTTTTGGCGGAAATCGGCACGAAGGAGGATGCCGCCTTCGTGCGTCATCTCGATGCCAGAGCAGACGAACATCCCCTGTTTGGTGAGGAAAGTAGGGCAGCAATCAAGAGGTTGGAGACTAGATGACACCCACCATCAGGAGCGCGAATCCTCGTCCACGCGCCCGTCGTCCCGGCCAGCCACCGTCAGTTGTGCGACCCCTCGCCCCTGTCGTCCCGGGCGGCCGCCGTCAGTTGTGCGAAGCCACCAGCCCAGGCCACGCCTCCCGTCCTCCCGGCCAGCCACCGTCAGTTGTACGAGTCCGCAGCCACGCCCCCCTCCTCCCGGCCCGCCACCGTCAGTTGTGCAGACCCTCACCCTCGCCCCCCCCGTCCCCGGCCAGCCACCGTCAGTTGTGGGAACCCTCCTCCACCCCCCCCATCGTCCCAGCCAGCCACAGTCAGTTGTGCGAACCTCAGCCACGGCTCCGTCGCCTCGGTCAGCCACCGTCCGTTGTGCGAATCGCCAGCCCCGGCTCCGTCGCCCAACCGCCAAGAACCAAAAGGTATCATGACGAACATGGCCAGACTGAGCGTTCCCATAAGTGATATTCCGCGAAGCACCTTTCTCATTCATGGGACTGTTTGCTCACGGCCATCCCGGAATTACCCGTTGTTCGTGGTTCACCAATATCCCCCCGACAGCCATCTGTGCCCCCCCACCAGGAGAATGACCAAATCTGACCATCCTGGCACGTGGCTTGCATAAGCCACGGCGGTCACGGCCGGTTTGGTTGGTCTATGGGAGTTCCGCGATGAAGGTCAGCAAGGCGTCAGCCTATGGATTGCACGCTCTGATGTATATGGTCAGACATGTCACCCAGTTGCCAGCCACGGCAGAGACAGTCGCCAAGGCCGAGGGTATACCGGCCCAGTATCTGGCCAAAATCCTCCAAGGACTGACACGAGCTGGGTTCATCAAGCTTGGCCAAGGTCGCAAGAACGGATACGTCTTTGCCAGACCGCCTGAAGAGGTTACCTTGTTGCAGGTGCTCGAGACACTGGAGGGCCAATCGTTGTTTGATGACTGTCCGCTAAGACACTGCGAATGTGGCGGAACACCCGAGAACTGTTGCCTATTCGCGCAGTGGGTCAGTGTCAGTCGAAACATCAAAAAGCTATTCGAGGAAACCAGTATCGTGACGGCCGCCTGGAACCATCCAGAACACCGTTTTGGTGTCCCGACGAAACGGGCTGACACCAGGAATTTCCGAATCGAAACGTTGCTTCCAGGAAGTCAAATTCGTCACGAAGAGTCCAACATCCCATCATAATGGAGGCTCTCACTCGCCCCTTCCTCGCTGACGTACTGCGTCAGCACCGTGTGAGAGAGTAGGTGAACCCACAACCCTCAGCCACGCCCCGCATTGTCTCCGGCGGCCAACGGAGGAGGGAGCAGCGACGCCTGTCTGGTGAGGTCGGGCCTGCAAATGCCGGTTAGGCCGCTCACACATAGTCTTGGCAACCAATCTGCTGTCGCCTGTGGCAGAATTGAGGTCGTCGGGCCTGGAAATCCCGTGGCGGGGTGTCATACTGGTACGCGAAACAACGCGGTGGCCAAGTCGGTCATCGTCAAATGGTACACGCCAGGTTGAGCCTTTACCCCGGGCCTGCTTTGGGATAGCCGATGGACTGGCAAGGAGAAGAAGCATGAGGAAGTGGATGGGATTCGCGTGTCTGATGTTGAACGTGTCCGTATGCGTCACGAGCTTTGGCCGTCCGTCGGAGCTCAAGATCGGCTACGCCACCTACTTGGGCGGGAATCACTGGGAGGAGGCACGCGAGATCATCGCGTACCCTGACGGCTCCGTGCTCGTCGGCGCGCATGTCTGCTCCGGGGGCTTGCCGACCACGGGGGGCTGCTTTCAGGCCAATTACGCGGGCGATGACCCCGCCCTTGGGCCGGGCGGCCTCATCGGGGGGGACTTGTATCTGGCCCGCCTGAGCGCCGACGGCGGGAGAGTCCTCGCGGCCACCTATTTCGGCGGCTCCAAACAGGAGCGCAGCGTCTATGGCATGGAACTCGACCACAACGGCAACATTGTGGTCGCGTGTCTCACCCGCTCAGCTGACGCCCCGACGACCCCCGGCTGCTTTCAACCCAAGTCTGGCGGCGACGTGGACATGTTGGTGGCGAAGCTCTCACCTGACCTCACGCACCTGATCTGGTGCACCTATGTTGGCGGGGCTGCCGGCGAGTCGCCGCGCGGGGGGCTGGCCTTGGACACGGATGATAACGTGGTGGTGGTGGGCACCTCGCCGTCGCGCGACTTTCCGACCACCCCGGGCGTGGTTCAGCCGAAGCTCAAGGGGCCGAGGGACTCGGTCATCGTGAAACTGAAATCTGACGGTTCCGGACTGGTCTTCGGAACGTTTCTCGGAGGGACGGGCGAAGACGACGCCATTATGGGCGCCAGACTGGACGCGGCCGGCAACATCTACATCGCCGGCCACACACAGTCAGCGGATTTTCCTGTTACCGCTGGCGCGCCGCAGCCCAAGTTCGGGGGGCAATCGGATTGTTACTTGGCGAAGCTCTCTCCGGAGGGAAGTCGCCTCCTTTACGCCACCTACTTGGGAGGCAAGGGCAACGAGTTCGCGGAGCACCGGCCCTGGCTGACGCCGGATGGATGCTTCATTCTGGTCGGGCCCACCCAGTCGGCGGATTTCCCAACCACCGAAGGTGCCTATCAACGCGAGCAGAGAGACGCAGGGGACGGATTCGTAACCAAGCTCTCCGCCGGTGGTAAGCGGTTCGTCTTCTCCACTCGCATAGGTGGAGCGGGGACCGAAAACCTGCTGATGCCGACCGTGGATGAGAAGGGCAATATCTGGGTGGTGGGAAACACCGGCTCGCGTGACTTTCCGGTCACTCCTGATGCCCTGCAGGGGACGTTTGGCGGCGGACAGGAAGACGGCTTGCTGGCCGTGCTCAGCCCGGACGGCTCGAAGCTCCTCTATGCCACGTACCTGGGCGGGAGCGGCGAGGAGATGATCCGCAGCATCACCTTCGGGCTGAAGGGCGAGGTTTATCTCGTAGGGAACACGTCATCGCCGGATTTCCCCACGACGCCCGGCGCCCTGCAGCCGAAAATTGGCGGGAACCGCGATGCGTTCATCATCAAACTCGTCGCCGGCTTGTCGGGGTGAAACCGGGCTAATGCCACTACCACCCCCACGGCGCCCCATGTTCTCCGTACGGCCCGCTCCTACGGTCCCGGATACTCATGAGCCACTCTATCGAAAGCGCCACCGGCGTGCGGCACGGGGTTGCCCCAGAAATCTGATGAAACGCTTTGGGGTACGGGCGTTCCTGAATCTATGCAGGGCGAATCGGATCGCACTTTGTACCCGTCCAGCGAGCCCACGCCTCCGTCGCTTCACGGGCAGCCACCGTCAGTTGTGCGAATCCTTCGGCCTCGGCCGTGACTCCGTCGCCCGTCCTGGGCGGTCACCGTCAGTTGCCCGAACCCCCGCGCCATGCCCCCGTCGTCCCGCGCGGCATTCGAGTCCCTCCACCGATACCTCAATTCCGGGCCGGGGACTCTTTGCTTTCGGCCGGCCGAACACCTGAAGACCACTGCCACCCTAACCCCCCCGGTCCCGCATGCCATCCTTTTCAGCGGACACCTGCGGTGCATTCAGCCGTTTCGTACTGGTCCGACTGCCGCCTTGACAAGCGCAGGATGTTCCCTGGGATCAGATTGTCGGGTCCGCCACCTCCACCGGGGTGATGGTGAACGCCATGCCGTCAACCGTTAGCTCAATAACACTGGCGGTCTCATTGCGCTCGGATGACTCAAGATGAATTTCGACGGTATCTTCGTTCTGTTTCAGCAAAACCTCTCCACCATCAAGAGCACGGTAGGATATTATCGTCCGGCCGATTCCGGGGAGCATTAACCTGCCGTCGGCACGCCAGTTCATCACGTAAAGGTACACCGTATCGTCCTTACATGTCGATGCGCCCCACTTGCCCGGCTTGAAAGGCCCCCCATGCGTGGCATATACGCCATCGCCATATTTTTGAAGCCATGAGCCCATCTCCTTTAACCTCTCTACCTGCCGTGGCTCGATCCGGCCGTCTGGCATCGGGCCGACATTGAACAAGAGGTTACCATCCCCACCTACCGTGCGCAGCAGCGTCTGGATGCATTCCTTGGCGGATTTCATCTGGTCATCTGGTTTCCATGCCCACTGCCGACAGATTGTCATGCAGGTTTCCCACGGCCTGTCGCGGTTGAATCCACCTATCTGCTGCTCCGGCGTGTCGTAGTCGCCTGAATTGAGATGGGATTCTTTTGTAATGCCGGCCATCCCTTGACGGCCCTTGCTTACCCTATTGTTGATTATCAGAGTTGGCTGGATCTTCTTGAGATAATCGTACAATTCGTTTCCATACTCGCGGGTCCATGGCTTCTCCCACTCGCCATCAAACCACATAATCCCCAGTGGACCGTAGTTGTCTATGATCTCCTTTGTCTGGTTCTTCAGGTACTGATAGTAGCGAGGCATGTTGTGAGTTGGCTTCGCGGTACTGCCACCGGGGCTACCCAGCGGGTAGTCCGGATGGTACCAGTCACAAATCGAGTGGTACGTACAGAATTGAATGCCGTTTTCTTTGCAGGCTTCAGATAGCTCCTTCAGTACATCGCGTTTGAAAGGTGTGCTGCCAATATGGTAGTCCGTGTACTTCGACGGCCACAGGCAGAATCCATCATGGTGCTTGGAGGTGATAACCAAGTACTTCATGCCGGCGACTTTGGCAACCCTCACCCACTCTTCGGCATCGAACTTCGTCGGATTGAACTGCTTGTAGAGCTGGTCGTACTCTCTAATGGGCACTTCTTTTCCTCGAGACCATCCAATCTCGGTACCTTTGAGACTGACTGGTCCCCAGTGGATGAACATGCCGAAACGGCTCTCTCGCCACCACTGCATGCGTGCATTGCTTTCTGCCCCGGTCTCAGCGACCGAATCAATCTTAAGCCTTGTAATCCGCGCCCAGTGCGGATTCTGTGGATCTCCCTGATAGCACTGGATGCTCACCTGGGCTCTGTCGTTGCCTCCGGTCGGCCTGGGTTCCGTGCAGGTCCCAACGTCCGTCCATTGGTCCTCGGGGGCGAGACGGTAGTATCCTCGCACTTGCCCTCCTGCAACCCTGAGCCGAACCGTGACCTCATCCTTCTCTATGGGAATTATCCTGAT
>CAYHAJ010000247.1:0-54092 GCA_964354535.1 uncultured Pirellulales bacterium | reverse complement strand
CAGGATAATCTCCGCGCCGATCTCCTCATACCAAGATTTGAGGATCTCGGCCAAGCGATGCCACATCTGCACCAGACCGCCCGGCGTGAGGACCAACTGCAGGTGAAAGTTGAAGACGGACAGGATCTGGGAGATCGTATTCCCGAGAGCATAGTGCAGCCAGGCACTCATCACCAACAGGCGGTTGCCGATCGTGGCGTTCGGTAACGCCTCCGGCACTTTCGGCTCCACCATCTTGCGGCAACGCGGACACCAGTCCCGATGGATCGTGTGCTCGGTGACTTCGACGTGGACATCGTGCGGGATGTCCTCGATATACCGTTGGCGGGAGACGTTGCACTTCGTGAGCTTGCCGCCGCACTCCGGGCAGTGGGATTCGCGGTGCTGTACCGCGCGGTCAATGTGATCGGGTTTCGCGCGACAGTGGCCTTCATGACCCGGCTTGCAACCCGGCTTCTTCTTCCGGCCTTTCTTCTCCGCCTTCTCGTAGGGAGCTTTCTGGCCGGAAGGACAGGACGGATCCTCCCGACGGCTCGGGGGAGATCGGTCCCCGTTGCGGTCGGCGAGGATCTTGGCTTGCGCGAGCAAGGCAAAGACCACGGCTTGCTCGCCCAAGGCGAAAATGGCCTTGGCCTGTTCTGCGGTCAGTTCCGGCCCTAACCGGATTCCGTGAATCTCCAATGGTTCCGCGGTCTTGACTTTCATTACGCGGAACATACACGGCCCTAAAGGCGAGCGCAATGGCCCAGTTTACCATTTCAACATTTTTGGGTTTGCGTAAAGTCACAATCTGCCTCAGGAGACTAAAATCTTACGCGGCCGGATGATCGGATTTTGCGAGGCGCGAACCGTTGCCATGAGCTACCCCCAGGCGCAAGCGCACGATATCCTATCGCTCGCGACTTCCTCTCATCGTAACGGCGGGCACACGTTCAGGCAAGGCTCTCCCCGTGACCTCGAGCTAAAGAAATCTGCCGTCTGCGACCGATAGTCCTTGATAGCATCACGCAAGAATTTTATATTGGCTTCGGAACATTCGGTGAGGGGCCACACCTGTAGATGTTCTCCCAAGCTCCAGGAGGAGCACCATGTGCCGACGTTGGTGGTCGGCCGCAAGACCAAGGGGGCCATGAGCGCGGTACGTCTGTGCGCAGGTAGGTTGGAGGCTTGGTGGGGTGCGCACCCCCGGCCTGGTAGATAGGGGATCATTAGTACGGGAGGCAACAAACATGGCAGGCAAGAAGTGGATGCTAGGATGGGTCGGACTCGTAGTCCTCGCTGGGCTGAGTACCCTTGCCTATGGCGGGGTCGGCTTCACCGCAGATGTTACGCAGACAGGCACAGGATGGCAGAACCTCGTTTTCGGCTGGACGTTTGAGGTGAGGGCGTCCTCCAGCATCTTCGTTACTCACGTGGGAGTGTACGATGACGGCGGGGATGGACTTGCCACCGCCCACGAAGTGGGCATCTGGTACGGCGCTGAATTGAAGAAGTCCGTGGCGGTTCCTGCCGGAGGCGGTGGCGAGTATATCGACGGTTATCGCTATGTTGAGCTCGTGCCGCCGCTGGAACTCCAGCCCAACCCCATCCCGCCGGGCCCCGCCTATACGTTAGGCGTACTGTTGCCCGCTGACAATGCAGATAACTTCATAGAGTATGCGAGTGATGTTGTGTTCGGCGGCGGTGGGACGATTGTGCCGTGGTGGTCTGTCAACTACCCTGGCTGCTACTCACGGGAGACATGGTCTCCCGTGTTGACCAGGCCACTGAATGCGCAGCTCAATCAAAAGGGCCTCAACGTGAACTTCCGGTACGCGGTGCCGGGGCCGACGGCCAATGCGGGATCCGACGCAGAAATCTATACCTCCGAGCAGGCCCTGACCACGATCGCGGGCACAGCGACTCACACGGCTCCCGGTACGGCGATGCAGTATCAATGGTTTGAGGGAGAGACGCCGCTGAGTGATTTGCTCAACGTGGGTGCCGATGGTGCGGCGCCTCTAAGCCTTGGGCCGGTCGACGCTTTGTCGATAGGCGTCCATACGCTCACGCTGCATGTCACCGATGGGGTATATACCAGCGACGATTCAATGTTGTTGACGGTGGCCAATACGCCTCCGGAAGGGCAGCTGACACCAACGTACCAGGTGCTGGAGATTGGCACCGATGCGGTGATCGTCCAGGCGACCGTGGCGGACTTCGATGGCGACACGGTGGACTACCAGTGGGTGAAAGATGGCGTCGTCCTCAGTTCAGGCACTGTTACGCCGGCGGCGGGCGGGACACCGATGGAAATCGACGATCTGGTGATTCCGGCCGGCGCTCCGCAGTTCCCACTGGGCGCGAATCAGGTGCAGTTCCTGGTGAGTGACCGCGTGAATGCTGCAGTAACGGAAGCGGCGACGGTCATGATGCAGGATACGAGCAAGCCTACGCTCGCTCCAACGTCCAGCGTCAACATGCTATGGCCACCGAACCATGATCTCATTCCCGTCACGATCTGGGCGAATGGGGAAGATAACGGGGGCGGCAATCTGCTCTTCACTGCGACCGTCCAGTGCAGCGAGGACGATGGCGGGACGGACCCGGACTCGTATGTTGACGGCATTGACAATGTCGCGGGGACAGTTGCGCTACGGCTGCGTGCCGAACGTTCGGGAACGGGCCAAGGACGGGTCTATACGGTCACGGTCACGGCCACCGATGGGAGCGGCAACCAGTCTGTGGCGACCGTGGACATCCGTGTGCCGCACGACAAAAGAAAGAAATAGACTGGCTTGGCCGATCGCAAAGCGGTCCATTATGGGCTGCGGAACACGTATCCGCAGCCCTTTTTCTATCGGGGCATTGGGAACACCCAATCCGAAGGGATTGATTCCCCCCCCTCTTTTGGGTATAATTAAGTCTTGTAAGCCGCGCTACTTACGAATACGGCAGGCGGCGGGTAGTGACGAGGGGTGTGATGACAAACGGAAAGCTGGTCGCGGCTCTGGGGGGCTTGTTCATCTGCTCTGGCATTTTCGCTCAAGACCAGCCGCCGGCGCCGGCGTGGAAGAATCAGATCAGCTTCCCCGAGGAGCCCTTTGCGAGCTGGACCTCGCCGCCGTACGTCAAATTCACGATCATCATCAAGCCCGGCTACGACCCGAACATCGCCTACTTCCAGGATTCGGCGCGGTATGAGTTCCATTTCTCTTTCGCGCTCGAATGCCTGGCGCCCTTTCTCGGCATGACCATCGCGCAGTTCGACGGCGTCACTCTCCACGCGGCCGGTCAGCAGGCCGTGCTGGGGGCCGTGATCCTGCCGCTGTGGCACGATCCGCCTTATCGAGAGTACGGCATCCAACTCGTTCGCAACGATCCGTACACGCGCGAGGAGACGGCGGAGTACTTCCACCTGGTGAGGAAGTCTGTTCTCGCGGATCCGAACGTCAAGGCGTACTACTTCCCAACCTATGAGCAGTACCCCATCGCGCAACAGAACCGCGAATGGTTCGAGAGCCAGGGCATCCCCATTGGCTCCACCGCGCAGTGGACCGAGGGCAATGCCAGCTATTCGGAAGGTTGGGCGTTGGGAAGACTCCAGTTCGTCCCCGGCGCCGAGATTCAGCAGGCGTACGCCGCCGGCGCTCTGCTGTCCGATGATATTCTGCTGACTGACGGCGTGCCGGCGGAAATCCCCGCTGTGGCCGGGATCATTTCCCTGATGCCCTCGACGCCCAACTCGCACGTGGCGATCCTGTCCCGCTCCCAGGGCGTGCCCTTCGTGCATCTGGCGGTGGAAGCCGAAGCCGCCCAGGCGCGGGGGTTGGTCGGTGGCACCGTGTACTTGGCCGTCACGAAAGACGCACATGGGCCGTCCTGCGCGGTCGAGCTGCTCGACGTGGGCTTTCTCACAGAGGACGAGAAATCCTCTCTGCTCTCGCTCAAGAAGGAGACGCCGCTGGTGATTCAGTCGATGAGGTCGCCGGGCCGGCTCTGGGCGGACACCAACGACCTGCACTCCGCCGACATCGGGTCCTTCGGCGGCAAAGCATCCAATTATGGCGTTCTGCGTCGGGCGATTCCCGGCAGTTCCCAGCCGGCTATGGCGTTCTCCTTCGATCTCTGGAATAGCTTCCTGGATCAGCCCCTGCCTGCGAAGTACTCCGGAAGGACACTCCGCGAGGAAATCACGCGGCGGCTGGCGAAGTACTCTGCCTACCCGCCCACGAGTATGCAGGCTCTCTTCGCCGATCTCCAGGCGATCCGGGACCTGTTCAAGAATCCGGACGTGACCCAATTCGGCGGGGCAGGCCCCGGCGTCCTCAAGGCCCTGGGCGAGTTCGGGTTCGATCCGAACAAGAACCTTCGCTTCCGCAGCTCCACGAATGTGGAGGATAGCGAGCAGTTTACCGGGGCGGGGTTGTACGACAGCTTCAGCGGCTGCTTGGCCGACGACATGGATCATGACACGGCCGGGCCGTGCGCGTGCGACCCGGCGGAAGCCGGTGAGCGGGGCGTCTTTCGGGCGATCCGCAGAGTCTTCGCCAGCTTCTACAACGACAACGCCTTCCTGGAGCGACTCAAACACGATGTCAACGAGGCCCAGGTAGGCATGGCCCTGCTGGTCCACCACTCGTTCCCCGATGAGATCGAGCTGGCTAACGGCGTTGCCACGATGCAAAAAGCCGACGGTCCGGACTGGTCCGTCAATCTGGTCAGCCAGAAAGGGGCGGTCTCGGTAACGAACCCGCCGCTGGACGCGGTGCCGGAAGAGGTCCGGATCGAGGCTGGGTTCCAGGGACCTTCGTCGTGGGTCATTACACGCTCCAGCCTGGTATCCCTGCGCGAGAATACCGTGCTGACATGGGAGGCGGAATATATCCAATTGTACGAATTGCTGGTCGCGGCGGCCCAGCGCTACGGCGAGGAGACGCAGAGAGACGATGTCACCCTCGACTTCGAATACAAGAAGACCGCTCCCGGCGGCACGCTGATCCTCAAGCAGATTCGGGAAATCCCCAGGCCGGGCCAGGCCGAGTATGCGACGCCATTCTTGCCGGCGCAAGCCAAGCAGTACTGGACGTTGCAGGGCCGCGGCAGCGACGTCTTTGCGAATCATCGCCTGAAATCCCGCTGGACGCTTCAGCCTAAGAGCCTCTGGCTCAGTGAAGAGACCCTGAAGGACTGTGTCTACGGCGAGGCGACTATCGAGTACGTCGCCGACGGGCGCATTTCTCGTATCACGGGCGAGCTGCCGTTCCTGGTCAACGCGACACATGCCCGGGAAACCTCGCCATCAGGAGTTGGTCTTTACGAGCTTGTGGATAGCTGGCAATTCCTCGGTTTGGGCAACCCTCGGACCTATCGACTGCGAACCACGCCCCTCTACCAGAAGGCCTTGCCCGACCCGGTGGTGACGCTCGGTGATTTCCGCCTGGCGGTAGAGGTGGAGTACCAACGGCCGGTGCCGCTGGAAGGGGGAAAGACCGCGACGTTCGAGGACACGGCTCTCTATGAACCGTGGCAGCCAACAGACCAGGATGTACCGGAAGAATGGGTGTTCTCTGATCCCAACCTTGGCGTGTCCATCGACACGCGGTTCTACTCGCGCTGGGGTTGGGGCTGGGCCACGCCCACGTCCGTCCAGTTCGAGCAGACGCGGATCGAAGGCTTGACCACGGAGCCGATCCTCCTGACCGGCTACTTCTCCCAGAGTGTCGGCGGCGGAGCCCACCTGTGCCCCAAGAACTTCCTCTTCGAGCCGGGCCTGGAGCCGGGCATCTCGCAGAAGACTCTCGACGAGCTTCGCGCCAGGAACATCCGGCTGATCTACTTCACGACCGGCGCCCGCGAGTGCCGGCCCACCGAGTGGCAGGACACCCCGCCCTCGGTCCGCTTCTACGGCTTCGACCAGCCCATCGAGTGACCCCGTTGATGCCGGGAGAGAAAAGGGGACATTCTACTTTTCCGCTGAGACTGCAATCTGCCACGTCGCGGAGAAGAAGTAGAATGTCCCCTTTTTCCAGGCAGGGGTCCAGGACGCTGCGGACGGTTCCTGGATTCCCGCCTACGCGGGAATGACAATGATGCGTGCCCATCGCGTAACCGTGCAATTGGCGGGTGGCCGGCGGGTTGCTCCTCTGGTATCATGTAAGCCTTGTCTCGCGGTCTGTTTGTCTGCGGGGCGAACGATCATTGTGAATGAGCGCAAGGAGATGCCGGTCATGCGAAGAGTCCATTGTCTGGTGTGTCTGCTGTTCGTCACGTCGTTCTTGCTGGTTTGCAGGGTACCCGTGAGGGCATCGCAAGAACCGCCTGAAGGCGGCACTACGAACGCCTTTGGGGTCGGGGCGTGCACGCACTTCAGCCAGGGCAAGGGCATTCTTGATCGGAATCTCGACCGGATCAAGCAGGCCGGGATTGCCTCGATTCGCGATGAGGTTCCCTGGGGGGCCGTCGAGCGGGAAAAGGGCAAGCTCGTCATGCCGGAGCAGTTCGATACCTATGTCCGCGGGACGGCGGCGAGCGGTGTGAATGTCCTGCTCATCCTCGACTACGCCAATCGCTTCTACGATGATGGTGACCGGCCCCGGTCGCCCGAGGCGATTGAGGGTTTCTGCCGCTACGCCCAGTTCGTCGTGCGGCATTTCGGCAAACACGTGCGGCTGTACGAGATCTGGAATGAGTGGGACATCAGCATCGGAATGCCTCAGAAGTATCGCACCGGCGGTTCGGCGGAGGATTACGTGAAGCTGCTCAAGGCCGTCTATCCCAGGATCAAGGCCGCCGATCCTGGAGTCATCGTGATGGCCGGGGCCTGTACCAGCGGCGGCGTCAAGAAAGGCTGGCTCGAAGGGATCGTCAAGCTCGGCGCCCTGGACTCCAGCGACGCGATCTCGATTCACAGCTACAACTACAGCGACAAATTCCCGCAGCGCGGTCCCGAGGCCTGCTCGGCGTGGATGACCGGCGTGCAGGAAATGCTTCGCAAGTACAAGGGCAGCGATGTGCCGTTCTACGTCACGGAAATGGGTTGGCCGACCCACGTCGGCAAGAATGGGACCGACCTGGAGCTTTCCGGGTCGTACCTGGCGCGGCTCTATCTGCTCGCGCGTAGGTCTCCTTCGTTCAAGGGTATCTGGTGGTACGATTTCCAGGACGACGGCTGGAAGGCCGAGTACAACGAGGACAATTTCGGCCTGGTCCGGCCGGATCTGACGCCCAAGCCGTCTTATGATGTCATGGCCGATATCGCGCCGGTGGTTGCGCGCGGTCAGTACCTCGATCGCCTGCCCGTTGACGAGGAGAACCTTTGGGTCCTGTCATTCAAGATCGGCCGGGAGGATTGCTGGGCCCTCTGGTCGGCGGACGATCAGGAACGCCAGGTCATCCTGGAGACGAAGTCCCCGGCGCAACCCGTGATGATTCGCCAGACAGGGCACGCAGCGCACCTGACGCAATGGGGTTATCGCGATTGGACGAGCCGGGGCAGTGCCGTGACCCCGAATCGTCTGTCGCTGGTCGTCGGTGCTCGCCCGTACCTGATTGGCAACGATCTGTCCACGGTCTCGGTGGTCGACGTCATCGCTCGGCCGCGCCAGGCGGCGGTGACGCCATGACAAGACATCAAGTACGTATCAAGGCCTCATTGTCATCCTGAGGCGCAGCCGAAGGATCTGCTCTTCGTAGGGCGAGCGTCCCGCTCGCCTAAAGACGTCGTGCGGGGACGCACGACCTACGAAGAAGGCCGGATGCTTCGTTCAGCATGACAAATGGGGCGATATATCGAAATGGAGGTTCCTGTGAAGCAGAGGCAACATGTAGGGTGGGGCTTGCCCCACCACAAAGGGATCGGTGGGGCAAGCCCCACCCTACCTTCGATCTTGCTGATCACAGCGGTTCTTTCGGGCACGATGGGGGCAAGAGAGGGCCGATTCAAGCTCCGTGAACTGTACCCGCAGGAGAAGATCGAGAAGGTCCTCGTCCCAGGTGCGCAGTGGCATCCGTGGCCGAAGTGGAGTGACCGCGGATCGTGGGAGGGCCGGCCCGATTCGGTGCGCAAGGACCTGATCGCCAACGGCGAGCAATATCTTGGCTACCAGTGGCCGAGCCTGCCGGCGACGCTCTTTCTCGAATACGCCCGCAACGGCAACCGCAGCCGCTACGAACACGAGTGCTTTGCCCGCCGGAACGCCCTGACCGATCTGATCGTGGCGGAGTGTGTCGAGGGCAAGGGCCGTTTCCTCAATGATATCGTCAACGGCGTCTGGGCGATCTGCGAGGAATCGTTCTGGGGCGTGCCCGCGCACCTTGGCGCCCAGAAGGCCGGCTCCGGCCTGCCCGATGTCGCGGAACCTGTGGTGGACCTCTTCGCCGCCGAGACGGGCGAGAGCCTGGCTTGGACCTATGACCTGCTGGGCGAGCAGCTTGACCGCGCCTCGCCGCTGGTCCGCCTGCGTATCCGCCGCGAGATCGACCGGCGGATCCTGACGCCGTGCCTGGAGCGGGACGATTTTGGCTGGATGGGTTTCACGGGAGGACGCGTCAACAATTGGAATCCCTGGTGCAACTCGAATTGGCTTGCCTGCACGCTGTTGGTCGAGCCGGACGAGGCTCGGCGCGTCAAGGCGGTGGCCAAGATCGTGCGGAGCCTTGACCACTTCTTCGATGCCTATGCCGACGATGGCGGCTGCGATGAAGGCCCCGGCTACTGGGGCCGGGCACCCGCCTCCTTGTTCGACTGCCTGGAGCTGCTCCACAGCGCCACGAAAGGTGCGATCGACGTCTATGACCGGCCGCTGGTCAAAGAGATGGGCCGGTACATCTACCGTGTCCACATCGCGGACGAGTACTATGTCAACTTCGCCGATGCGTCCGCGAAGGTGCACCCCGCCGGCGAACTGGTGTATCGCTACGGCAAGAGGATCGGCGATGACCGGCTGGCTTCTTTCGGGGCGTACATTTATGCCAAAGACCGGGGCGAGGGTGCCGGCTTTCGCGGCAAGGGCGGATATTCGGTGGGCCGATACCTGGCGGAGATCTTCCATGATGCCGAAGTTCGTGCGGCCCCGGCCCAACCGCCGTTAGTGCGAGATGCCTGGCTCGATGGCATTCAGGTGATGACCGCTCGCTGCACGGAAGGGACGACGAAGGGATTCTTCCTCGCGGCCAAAGGCGGCCACAATGCCGAGAGCCACAACCACAATGATATCGGCAACTTCATCGTCTACCGCGACGGCCGGCCCATTCTCATCGACGCCGGTGTGGAGACTTACAGCCGCAAGACCTTCAGCTCGCAGCGCTACGAGATCTGGACGATGCAATCGGCGTATCACAATCTGCCGACCATTGATGGTGTGATGCAGAGCCCCGACCGGCAATTTGCTGCCCGCGCGGTCCGCTACGAAGCCAACGGCGATCACGCTCAGCTTCAGCTTGACCTGGCCGGCACGTATCCGAAGCAGGCCAGTGTCAAATCATGGGAACGCACCATCCGCCTCAACCGCGGCAAGGACATCGTCGTCACGGAGAACTACTCGCTTGAAAAACCGGCCCAAGAAATCACGTTGAGCCTGCTGACCCCATGCAAGGCTGTGGTGCAGAAAGACGGCCTATTGCTTCTGCAAATGGCGGACGGCACCGAACCTCGCCCGAGCGTACGCGTATGGTTTGACAGTGGCAGGCTCAAGCCGATCCTGGAAACGATTCCCATCAAGGATGCTCGGCTCGGCTCGGTGTGGCCCGAACAGCTCACCCGGATTCTCCTGAAGGCCGAGAAGCCCGCCGTACAGGACCGTTGGACCGTGCGCATCGAGCCGGCACAGGGCAAATGAGAGACAATTAAACAATCGCAAATTTGTGATTTGAAATCTGAGATTTCTTCATGCAGCCGTTTACGCTCCTGATCAAGCCCTCCGGTTCCGACTGCAACGTCGATTGCACGTACTGTTTCTACAAGTGCCGCCCGGCGGAAGTCGGCCAGGGCCGGCAACGCATGAGCGACGAGGTGCTGGAGAAGCTCGTCCAGGACTACCTGGGACTGCGGTTCCAGATGTCGGGCTTTGCCTGGCAGGGGGGCGAGCCGACCTTGATGGGTCTGGACTTCTACCAGAGGACAGTCGAGCTGCAGAAGAAGTATGGCGTCTCCGGCCAGGAGGTCGGCAACTCACTCCAGACCAATGCGCTGCTGCTGGACAACCCCGCGTGGGGCCGGTTCCTGCACGAGAACAAGTTTCTCGTCGGGATCAGCATCGACGGACCCAAGGAGCTGCACGACCACTACCGGCTCGATCTGGGCGGCCACGGCACGTGGGACCGCGTCATGCGGGCCATTGACTGCTGCCGCGAGCACCAGGTCGCGTTCAACACGCTCACGCTGATCAACCGTCTGACCGCCGACCATCCGGACGAGGTCTTCGACTTCCTGATCGGCCTGGGCGTGCGCTACCTGCAATTCATCCCCTGCGTCGAGGTGGACCCGCAGACCGGCCAGATCGCCGCGTTCTCCGTCGCGCCCAAGCAGTACGCTGACTTCCAATGCCGGATCTTCGATCGTTGGCTCCAGTTCGGCCCGGAGAAGCTCAGCATCCGCGACTTCGATTCCACCCTGAGCTACTGCCTCAACGGCCATCCGACGATCTGCACCTTCGACCGCCAGTGCAGCCAGTACATCGTCGTCGAGCACACGGGCGACGTCTTCCCCTGCGACTTCTTCGTCGAGCCGAGATGGCGGCTGGGCAACATTCTCGAAACCCCCATCGAACAGCTCGCGGCCTGTGCGCAAAAGAAGACTTTCGCCCGCAAGAAGCAGAATCTGGCCAACAAGTGCCTCGTCTGTCGGCACCTGGCGGTCTGCCGAGGCGGGTGCATGAAGGATCGCGCCCCCTTCGACCGGGACAACTACGGCCGCGAAAGCTACTTCTGCGAAGGCTATCGCCAGTTCTTCGACTACGCTCTGCCCCGTTTCCTGCAGGTGGCCGCCCAGATGCGCAGCGGCGTCCTCGTGCGACCACCCCAGTTGACCTGATGCGTGCAACGCGTTCGTAGTGTGCCCGTAAGGGCATATCCGAGTAACACCGTACAGAACCACGGTAACGGGGCTTGGCAACCGCCGTGTCACGCCCTACAATTGTGCCCATGGCACAGAAAGACTACCCCAAGACCAACGCCATTCGTTGCCTGCTCGAGCATGGGATCGAGTTCGAGGTCGTCACGTACAAGTACGAAGAACACGGCGGTACGCGCGTCTCGTCGCGCGAGCTGGGCGTGGACGAGCATATCGTGGTCAAGACTCTGGTTATGGAGACGGACGCCAAGGACCCTCTGATCGTCCTCATGCACGGCGATTGCGAGGTCTCGACCAAGCAACTGGCCCGCATGCTGAATGTCAAATCCGTCGCGCCCTGCGACCCCAAGGTCGCCCAGCGCCACAGCGGCTATCTCGTCGGCGGCACCAGCCCCTTCGGCACCACGCGCGCCATGCCGATCTACTGCGAGGCCGGCATTCTGGACCTGGACCGCATCTATATCAACGCCGGCGTCCGCGGCCTGCTCGTCCGCATCGATCCCAAAGAGATTTCGAAGGCGCTGAAGATCACGCCGGTCCAGGTGGCGATTCCAGGCTGACAACGAGCAAATCGGAAGGATCAGAATGAGCAAGAAGAAAATGCTGGCTGTTGGCATCACGGCGGTTATCGCCTTCGGCACAGGTTATGTTCTGCTCTTCGCGATGCCGTTCATTTGCCAGGGTATGGCCGTTGGGCGCGACGCGGAGCAGGCGCGTAGGCGTCTGTTGTATGAGACAGATCACCAGGCCCTGCTGCGGGCCTGTCGACAAATCCTGCAACAGGTCGCGGACGGGAAGCTCAAGACCGGCGTGTATGTGGGTGACCAGATAGCACAGTTCCCTGAACCTATGCCTTCACTGCAGCCGAACCACGTGACCATCGGTGAGGGCATGCTGAAGATCGAGATGATGTACGTGGGGTGGTCGGCACTGGGCGTACACGCATACCGCGAAGGTTATTCATATTCTCCACCGCTGTCCAAGTATGGCGATCGCAAGTTGCTTGACGGTCTGTGGTACTATGAGGCGGATTAACACGCGAAGTGCAACACAGGGTTTTGGCCATTGGAGCTTTGGATTCTGAGTTTGTTTGGGATTGCTCGAAAGACACGGAGCAACAAGGTTGTGATGCTTGGAATTTGGGATTTCAGCCGTCACGTTCGCGTAAAGGCCGGCAGCTTGACAATCGCTCCACCTTTCAGTGCGGATTCATGGGCGCACAGGCCCACGCAGGTCCAGTTCGCGGACTGGCGGGCGTTCGGGAAGGGCTCGCGGCCTTCGACGAGGGCCATCACGAACTCATGGGTCAGATGCGGGTGCGAGCCGCCGTGGCCGGCGCCCTGGGTGAAGCTCAGGTGCGTCTTCTTGGCGAGATCGTAGACGCCTTTCGTCGTGAAGGGGCGCAAGGATTTCGGCAGCCGTTTGGCGAAATCCGGGACCCTGATCCGCTTGGGGATCTTCGACTCCGGGAGCTTGGCCGTGTGCAGGATGTGCTCCTCATGCTCGACGAGCGTCCACTCGAAGGATTTCTTGGAGCCGTACACGTCGATGCTCTCGCGGTACTGCCGGGCGACGTCGAACAGCGAGCGGTAGATCCGCGCGGTGAGGTCGGAGTCCTGGAACTTGATATGAGCGGTCTCGACGGCGAAGGGCGAGCCATAGTTCTTGATAAGGTCTTTACGAATCGTGCCGGAGCCGAAGCAGGACACGTACTCGGCGGTGGCGTTCGTCAGCGCGAGCATCGGGCCGACGCAGTGCGTCGCGTACCACATGGGTGGCAGTCCCGGCCAGTAGTTGGGCCAGCCGTCCATGTCCTGCTGGTGACTGGCTTGCAGGAATTGGATCTTGCCCAGCTCGCCCTTTTCGTACAGCTCCTTGAGGTAGAGGAACTCGCGGGCGTACACGACGGTCTCCATCATCATGTAGCGCAGCCCGGTCCGCTTGACCAGGTCCACGATCTTCTTGCAGTCGGCGATACTGGTGGCCATCGGGACCGTGCAGGCGACGTGCTTGCCCGCCTTCAGGGCCGCAATCGACATCCACGCGTGATCGGGGATCGGTGAGTTGATATGGACCGCGTCCACGCCGGGGTCCTTCAGCAGGTCGGCGTAGTCGGTGTACCTCTTCTCGACACCGAAGGCGTCGCCCACGGCGTCCAGCTTTGCCTTTGTGCGCTGGCAGATCGCGTACATATTCGCGTGGGGATGACGCTGGTACAGGGGGATGAACTCCGCTCCGAATCCCAGCCCGACGATGGCGATGTTGATCTGGTCGTTCCCGGTCTTCATCGTGCAACCTCCAAAGACTCCGAATCGGTTTTGTTGGCGGGTGGATTCTACGCCTATCGCCGCCGGTCGGCAATCCAAAATCCCAGCCGCCCGGCCCGCGGGTGTAGCCGGCATACGCTGGCGGATTGCCGCGCTCCGCTCGCAATGACACGTTCCAGATCCATCGCGTGGGCCCGACCCCAGAAATTGGCTTTGTTTTGTCCAGGCCCTTGGCAGGTCCGATTCGCTATAACCATTTTTCCACACAGTACTTGCCCCTTCCCATCGCTTGGGAGGAATTGGCTTTGTTTCGCACGCTTGTCCTCAGCGGCGCCAGTGCTTGTCGGCTTGGCCGCCGGCGCCTGTTCCGGCCGATCCGGGGCAAATTGGCTTTGTTTTCGCCAAGGCCCGTCTTGAGAGAAATTGCCATAACCCTTTTTTCCTGCGGAAGTTAAGGCGTATTTCTGTCGTTCGCGATTGGCTTTGTTTCGCATAGTCGCTTCCTCACCCGTCCCTGCCATAGCCCGGACCCCTGGGAGCCTGCCCTCATGCAGCCCGGGGCAAGCCGTCCCGGCCTTGGAAGATTGGCTTTGTTTCGCAGAATCCGTTCTACCAGTAGGGTATGCATCCTGGGGCGTTGCGCGGACGGGTGGGAGGTATCTTTCTCCCTGAATCACGGCCGAACCCTCCCAATTGACGGTTGGCTGTTTCCGACTCACTACTATCCTGTAACATTGTCTCACTTGTTTGTAAACTACTGTACATAGAAGACGGTTGTTCGTCAAATGAAATTGCAGGAAAATGCACCCCACCATCCCGCGCTCGGCGTGCCTGGAAAAGTTGGCCGGGAAGCCTTCCCACAGGTATAGTAGGGATGGCCGAGCCAGTGCTGGCGCTCGGTCTGGTTACAAAGGCTGTCATTACGTGACAAAGGACTCTACCGTGCAGGATTTGATTGACCAGATCAAAGCATTCAACCGCGAGCGGGATTGGGAGAAGTATCATTCGCCGAAGAACCTTTCGATGGCCCTGTCCGTCGAGGTAGCGGAGCTGCTGGAGGTCTTCCAGTGGCTGACGGAGGACGAGAGCCGTCACTTGCCGCCGCCGAAGAAGCAGGCGGTCGAAGAGGAAATTGGCGACGTGACGATCCTCTTGCTGGCTCTGGCGGAGGAGGTGGGCCTGGACATCCTGGAAGCCGCCCGCAAGAAGCTCCAGCGCAACCGCGAGAAATACCCCGTCCATAAATCCCGTGGCCGGGCCGAGAAGTACAACGAGCTGGATCGATGAAGTAGACCCGAAGAGGACCACCGAGCGGCGCGAATCTGTCCTGGGCGGGAGACGCCGAGAGCGACGGATGCCGACCCAACCCTCCGGGGCGGCTCTCACCAAAACCGGCAACCAACGAGCGACCACGGAGCAGCGATCCCGGACAATTCTTCCTGGATTTTTGCATTTTTAGGCTTGACTCCGGGACGGTTTCGGCCTAGAATCCCGTTCACAGCATTGAGCGTGACATCTTTGAGGCCGGGAGGCCGTGGCTGGCGACCGGGGGCCGATGGGTTCCTGTCGTCCGTCGCCTGTTACGTGCCGCCTATCTGTTTGTGACTCGTGCACGGACTGTTCATCTGTAAAAAAGGGGATAGGTATGAACGTCAAGGTTCCGGTACTGGTCAAAGACCCCGACGTAGCCCAGCAGTGGAAGGGAATCGATCTCACCCAATCCTTCACCATCGACAGTGAAGATTTCTTCCTGGACGGGCCCGTCAGTCGGCGCGTCGCGGTGCTGGACTTCGATCCGCAGACCGGCGCCCTGAAGCGCGGGGCGCGCTTCGTTCCGCCTCGAAAGGAAGGGGCGGCCGGCTCGTACCAATTGCCGCGCGGGGAGGATCTCAACGACCCGACCTTCATGCAGGTGACGACCTTCGGCGGCGTCTACAAGACGATCGACATGTTCGAGGAGCCCGATGCGCTGGGACGCCGTGTGCGCTGGGCGTTCCCGGGCCCGCAACTGTTGGTCGTGCCGCGGGCCGGGAAATGGGCCAACGCCTTCTACGAACGGGATTCGCGCAGTCTCCAGCTTTTCTTCTTCACGCCGCCCGGTCGCTCCCGGCCGGTGTATACCTGTCATTCCCAGGACATCATCGCGCACGAAACGGCCCACGCCGTGATTGATGGCGTTGTTCCCGATCTGTATCATGCCACCTCTCCGGAGGGGCTGGCCATCCATGAGTCCATCGCCGATATCGCCACCTTGATGATGGCGTTTCGCAGCCGGGAGCTGGCCGCGCGCGTGCTGGAACAGACCGGCGGCTTGATCGAGAGTCCCAGCGCTTTCACGGCGATTGCGAAGCAGTTCGGTACGGCGCTGAGCGAGAGCCGCCATTCGCTGCGCAACCTCTGCAATAGCCATACCATGCAAGATCCTGATCTGGACCGCAGCGATCCTCACGCGCTCAGTGAAGTGTTGTCCGGC
Organism: uncultured Pirellulales bacterium; assembly: GCA_964354535.1. Taxonomy (GTDB): domain Bacteria; phylum Planctomycetota; class Phycisphaerae; order Sedimentisphaerales; family Anaerobacaceae; genus PLanc-01. The sequence continues at coordinate 38,302 of CAYHAJ010000247.1, read as the reverse complement.
GCGCTATACGCGGTCATGGTGCACATCTACAACGAGCTGCGACAGGCGCCGGAGCAGGAAGAGCGCCCGTTGACACCGCTGGCGAAGGAGGCCGAGTTTCGCCAGTGGCACGAGTCGGCGGATCCCTCGGCGCAGCGGTATCGTAGCGGCGAGCGGCAGGGCATCTCGACGGGCCGGGCCCTCTTCATCGCGGGCGAACGCTTCAAACGCACGGTGTTGCGGGCGCTGGACTATCTGCCGCCGGGAGAGGTCTCCTTTGCCGATTTCGGGCGCGCGCTGCTGGCGTCCGACCAGGCCTCGCACCCCGACAGCGGCGAGCAGCGCGACCGGCTCAAGCAGGAGTTCGAGCGTCGCGGCATCGTGGCGAACATCGGGGAGTTGGAGGTCCGCACCAACTACACGGATCCCGCCGTGGCGAAGCTCGATCTCGAGGAACTGGTGCGCAGCGACTGGGTCGCCTATCGGTTCGCGAACCGCAACCGCGCTCTGCTGGGCATTCCCGCCCGCGTCTCCTTCGAGGTGCGCCCCCGGCTCGATGTGACCAAGAAGTACTACCATCAAGGAGAGGAGCCCGCGTCCGTGCGCGAGTGTCTCTTCAAGGTGTCCTGGAGCGAGACCGAGCCCATCGGGGTGGGCGGCGGATTGCCGGCGCAGCGCCGGTTCGTGCGCGGAACGACCCTTGCCATCGACTGGGACACCAGGAACGTCCGCGCCGTCGTGACAGGGGCGGCGGGCAAGGAGCTGACCCACTCGCGCGACTTGTTCCTGAAACGCCTCCTGGCGCGGGACGCCCTGCGGATCGGCGAACAGGCCAAGGCGCCGGACGGCAAGCCGTTGCGTTCGGTGGTGGCCGGTGACGTGATCGACGAGACCCTGCGTTTGCGCGCGACGGCGCGCGCCTTGCACATGTTTGAGGAGCGTTGCTATGACTGAGACATTGCGCGTGCGTATGTACAACGTGAGGTTCGGGGACGCCATTCTCGTGTCGCTGCCCGATCGCGACGCCCGGACCGGGACGACGACCCAGCGTCATATCCTGATCGATGTGGGCAACGTGCTCAACAAGGAGGGCGGCGACGATGCGGTTTTCGAGCCTGTTGTGAAGGACATCCTCAAGCAACTGGCGGGCCAGCCTCTCGATCTCTATGTGATGACCCACGAACACCTGGACCATGCCCAGGGATTGTTCCATGCCGCCACGAAGCTCTACGAGGCGGGAGAGTTGAAGCGCCGCCTCAGCACCCGCTATGCGTGGTTAACCGCCTCGGCGGCCCCCGACTACTACGACGGCGGCAAACACCCGGATGCGAAGAAGAAGAAAGTGCTGTTGGATGCCTCCTACAAGAATATCGCCCGCCATCTGCAGTTGCTCCCGGCGGCGGCGGCGGCGCCTTTTTCTCTGCTCCTGGCCAACAATAACCCGCGCGCGATTGCGGACTGCGTCGGGTTTCTGCGGGGCCTCGCTCCTAAGAAGCACACCTACTACATATACCGGGGCTTCAATACGGCAGGAAAACACCCCTTCCAGGAGGCGCGTTTCGAGATCTGGGCGCCGGAGGAAGACACGAGCGACTACTATTGTGCCCTGTCGCCGATGGCATTGCTGGGCGGAGGCCGGGGAGGCTCTAAACCGTCGGGCTCCAACCCCGAGCCGCCCCAGGGCGTGGATGCCGGCGCCTTCTACGACCTCCTCGAGTCGCGTCAGGGCGGCTTTGCCGACAACCTGCTGGCGATTGACAAAGCGGCGAACAACACGAGCGTCGTCTTTTCCCTGGAGTGGCGGCACAGACGTCTGCTGTTTGCTGGCGATGCCGAGCTGGCCAGTTGGCGCATGATGCGCGAGCGGCAGGTTCTCAAACCCGTGGACCTGCTCAAGGTCAGTCACCACGGGAGCCACAACGGCACGCCGGACCCGGAGACTCTGGATTTCTTTCTTCCCAAGCCCGGCAGCGGTTCGCCCAGACGCTGGGGCGCGATGCAATTGTGGCGCGACACCTATTCGGGTATTCCCGATGACGCCACCAAGAAGAAACTGCGGCAGCGCTGCACGCTGAAATCCACCTTGGATAAGCCCAGTAGACCCTACTTCGATATCGAGATCGCAGATTCTTAGCGCGACGCGGCGTCGAGACCTGTGGACGTTTCTGAAGCTGTGCGGCAAACCCGCAACAGAAAAGCATTTCCGGAGAGTATCTTGCGCAGCGGCGCAGGGACGCTGGGTTCGCAAGACCATCGCCGTCTTCTGTCCTCCGTCCTCTGATTGGGGCCTCCCGCATGGTCCCTCACCCCCAATAACCGGCTACCGACTACAGACTACTGGCAACCGCTTTTTGACCGCGAAATCTTGCCCTCGCGCAGGTGGGGGGACGCCAACCACACGAACGGACAAAAGGCCGGAGGCGGCAGGCCGTAGCTGGACACCGATTTTTCCCTTTTTGCTTTTTCCTTTTGCCTTCTTTTCCCCTATCATCTTGGTGACAGCATTGAGCGTGACGGCTTTGGAGGCCGAGAGATGATCTGGCCAGGGCACTTGAGGTGATCCTGAGGGACAAGAGTTGGCAGTGCATCCGCCAGGACCGTTGAGAAGGGAGCAATCGCATGGCCAAAGGCAGGCGATCTGAGGGCAAACCTGACCGACGAAGCGAGGAAGCAGCACTCAATGTGCCGCCCGGCGTGAGACTGCTGCGAACACTGGAAGGACAGCAGGCCTGCGTCTTCAGCGTGTCCTTTGATCCGTCGGGTCGTACACTGGCCAGTGGCGATAATGGCGCAAAGCTAATTCTGTGGGATGCGGCCAGCGGCAAACGGCTACAGGCGTTGGAAGAACACCAGGGGTCTGTCCTGAGCGTGTCCTTTGACCCGTCAGGCAGGATGCTGGCCAGCGGCAGTTTGGACGGGAGGGTGATTCTGTGGGATGCGGTCTGCGGCACGCTGCTGCGGACGCTGGAAGGGCACAAGGACGCTGTCAGGAGCGTGTCGTTCAGCCTGGACGGGCGTCGGCTGGCCAGCGGGAGTGCTGACCGCACGATCAAGCTGTGGGATCCGGCCAGCGGCGAGCTGCTGCGGACGCTGGAAGAGCACCAAGGCACTATCTATAGCGTGTCTTTTGATCCATTGGGGCGGACGCTCGCCGGTGGCAGTTTCGACAACACGGTCAAGCTGTGGGATTCGGCGAGCGGAAACCTGCTGCGGACGCTGGAAGGGCACCAGGGCCAAGTCTCGAACGTGTCGTTTGATCCGTCGGGGCGGACGCTGGCCAGTGGTAGTTTCGATTACACGGTCAAGCTATGGGATTCGGCGACCGGGAACCTGCTGCGGACCCTGGAAGGGCACACAAGCGACATTGGCTGCCTCAGGTTCTCTCCTGATGGCCGGTTGCTCGCGTCCGGGAGCCGCGATGGAACAATCCGAATGTGGCGATGCGACACCTGGGAGGTCGTCGCCGTTATTCCTGAGCCAGCGAGTCTATACCTCGGGCTTTGGGCCTTGGCTTTTCATCCAACTTTGCCGTTGCTCGCCACGGCAGGCTCGGCGCCGGATACCCCGGAGTCTGAACGTGGCAAGCTGATCCACCTTTGGGAACTGGACCTGGATGTTTTGCTGGGCCGGCGCGCCGGAGTGGTTTCGCCGCCGCAGGCGGTCCACCATACCACCGGCAAGATCGTTCTCGTGGGCGATCACAGCGTCGGCAAGTCCGCGCTGGGCTACCGGATGATTCATGGCCATTTCGAGAAGCAAGAGTCAACGCACGGGCAGCAGTTCTGGGTCTTCCCCGCTCTGGGCAAACGCCGTACCGACGGCACCGAGTGCGAAGGGATTCTCTGGGACTTCGCGGGCCAGCCCGATTACCGCCTTGTCCACGCGCTTTTTGTGGATGACGCCGATCTGGCACTGGTCTTGTTCGACGCCTCCGACATCCGCGACCCGCTGCACGGGGTGGGCTTCTGGCTCAAACAACTCCAGGCCGGACGGAGCCGCTGCCCGACTATCCTCGTTGCTGCTCAGACGGATCGCGGGACCTGCACGCTGACACGCGAGGAACTGAAGGCGTTCTGCCAAAAGCACGGCATCGCGGGCCCGATCCACACCAGCTCGCTCACCGGCGCCGGCGTAGCGGAACTGATCGAGCGGATGAAAGCTCTGATCCCGTGGGACGACAAGCCCGCGACGGTCACAACCACGACCTTCAAACGCATCAAAGACTACGTGCTCGGCCTGAAAGAGGCTAAGACGGACGGCCAAAGCATCGTCACACCGGAAGAACTTCGTCACTGTCTGGAGGCCACCGATGCAGATTGGAGCTTCACCGATGCCGAGATGCTGACGGCCGTGGGTCACTTACAGAACTACGGCTACGTGAAAAAGCTGCGTACATCGAAAGGTGAAGAGCGGGTCTTGCTTGCGCCGGAGCTGCTCAACAATTTGGCATCGTCATTTGTGCTGGAGGCGAGGCGGAATCAGAAGGGGCTGGGTTCGCTGGAGGAGAAACGATTGCTGAACGGCGGCTATGCGTTTCCCGAGCTGGCCAGGTTGACTGAGCCCGAACGCGTCATTCTCTTAGACGCGGCGGCACTGCTCTTTCTGGAGCACAACGTCTGTTTCCGCGAGACGGACCCGCTGCGGATGGAGCCATATCTGGTCTTTCCGGAACTGATCAATCTTAAGAAGCCGGCAGAGGAGGAGAAGGCGACCGAGGACGGCGTCGCCTACACGGTGACCGGCCCGACGGAGAACGTATTTGCCTCGTTGGTAGTGCTATTGGGCTATACCCATACCTTCACACGCACGAACCAATGGCAGAACAACGCCCGCTACGAAGTGGGCGATGGCTTGGTCTGCGGCTTCCGGCAGGAGGGCGAGCGCGACGGCGAATTGGACTTCGTGCTCTGCTTTGGTCCCAAAGTCGGCCAGCCGGTGCGGACACTGTTCCAAGGTCTGTTTGAGAGCTTTCTCGCCCGCCGAAACCTGACGGTGATTCGCTACGAGCCGGTAGTGTGTTCGAAAGGACACCCACTCAACCGCAATGTAGTCCGTGAGCTTCTGCAACACGGAGACGACTTTGCGTTTTGCTCCAAGTGCGGCGAGAAGCTGACACTGCCGAAGATGGCGGAACCGATCCAGTTGACGCGGGAGGCCCAGGCCGATGTGGACGCGCAACGGCGTGCCGCCGAGCAGCGGACCCGCTTCGAGCAAGCCATCTACCGTGTGCAAGCCCATGTGGCCGAGCAGAAGACTGACCGGCCGGAGTGTTTCATCAGCTACGCCTGGGGTGTGCCGGAGCACGAACGCTGGGTGGAGAAGCGTTTGGCAACGGACCTGCAAAAGGCAGGAATAGACGTGATTCTCGATCGCTGGGAGAACGCGCGTGTGGGATCAAGTGTGTCACGCTTCGTACAGAGGATAGGTGACGCCAGCCACGTAGTCGTGGTCGGCACACCTTTTTACCTGGAGAAGTACGAGAACAAGAGCCCCGAACGAGGCTATGTGGTAGCTGCGGAATTCGACATCATCTCGAATCGGATGCTCGGCACGGAGGCGCAGAAAGAGAGCGTGCTGCCGATTCTGCTCAACGGAGAAAAGGCAACATCGTTCCCCGTGTTGCTGCATGACCGTGTCTATGCGGACTTTCGCGAAGAGGAGGACTACTTCGTCACAGCGTTCGACCTGATCCTGAGTCTCTACGGGATCGCTCCGAACGATTCGGCGGTGGCGGACTTACGGGAATCGCTGTGCGAACCTCGGATGACGTAAACCCGACCGACAATTGCGACATGCTGGAAGTTGATTCGGAGTCTTCCTGCGACGTGACAAGGCCGTGTGCGGAGCACACCCTACCGGCTCCCGCCGCACCCGCGGTTTTGTCTGGCCAAGGCCCTCTTCTGCCACCTCTGCACACGCCGTGTCTCTGTGGTGGAGAGGATTTGTTTCGGATTGATAGAACGACACGAGAGTGCCTGCGAGGCAGACGGCAGCGTGGAATTCTCTCAAGCCAACGGCGGGAACGGCCGATAATACAAAGTGGAGCCCCTGACGCCGGGGATGCCGTCCGGCGTGACTGTCAGACGGGTGGACGGGGGTTGCGAAAACCGGGATACGCTTGGATGGAACGCACCAGAGCCATGATGGGCTGTATCACGAGCACTATTATGGGTGCCCCGACGGAGAGACGTTGTGGCAATAGCTCCGTCGGCATCTCAGTGACGGCACCGGCAATCGGTGTTTAGTGGAGGCAATAAGGAGGCCTGGAATGGGTCAACAGAGAAACGGAGAAAACAACGTCTATACGAGCGGTCCTCAGGCCGGTGGCGCCACCATGGCCCCGCCACGTCGCGCCGGCACGAAGTCGCGGCCGGCGACCGCGGGCCCGAAGATCACGCACGACCAGATTGCCCGGCGGGCGCACGAGATCTGGGTCAAGCAAGGGTGCAAGCACGGCCGGGACCGGGAGAATTGGTTCGAGGCGGAGCGGCAACTGAAGGCCGAGCTGGCCGACAAGTAGCACTCTCGCCGCGTTCTGTCCCAGACCACAAGAGTGTCCCTTCCGGAGGGTCGTGAGCAGGGGAACCGGATCGTTCCGGCGAACCGGAGGCTCATCCCCACACACTCCCCAATCGCGCATCCCCTGTAATAGCGGCAACCGAGACAAGCAGCGCGACCGCAACCGCTCTACGCGTCTTCGTTGTCTACCCACCATTTTTAGAATAGCCGAAGACGCAGGCCCTGGCATACAATCCCTCGTGTTGCCCAAACAACCATGTCGTTGTATGGCAGAGGCAGGGGATGTTTCGACTGCTGTATGTGACGGACCTCCACGGCTGGACTCGTGGCTATGAGCAGATTGCCGCGATTGCTCAGGAGGCGGAAATCACCACGGTTGTCAACGGGGGCGATATGTTTCCCCACGGCCGGGATCTGGTCCTCACCCAGCGGCGATTCATCGGGAAGTACCTCCGCCCTTACTTAGAAAGGTTGGGGGCGTCCGGGATCTCCTATTACGGCATGTTGGGAAACGATGACTGCCGGGTCGTCCTCCCCGACTGGCAGGACCTGGTGGGGACCTCTCCCAGGCTCCATGATCTGACCGAGGGGTGGCTACCCCTGGCCGACGGGTTGGCGATCTGCGGCTGCAACTACATCCCCGATCCTCCTTTTCGGTTGAAGGATTGGAGCGTCCTGGATACGAGAGACTACCATCGCCCGCCCCAGCACCCCGATCCGCTGATTTCACGAGGCGATAGATTGGAACTGGTCGGTGACATGGAGGCGTTCTTTCGAACTCGCCCGACCCTGGAAGAGCTTCTGGACGCCATCGGCAAACGAGCCGCGTGTTGGGAGCGGGCCGTATTGGTCTGTCATGCCCCGCCGCAGGGAACCGGCTTGGGAAATATCAGCACCGATGCGGACGTGGGTTCCGCCGCGGTCAGAGCCTGGATCCAGAGATACCAACCCCTGCTGACTCTGCACGGGCACATCCATGAGAGTTGTCGGATCACCGGTCTCGATACGGTGAAGATCGGTCGAACCACCGTCCATCAGCCGGGACAAGAGCGGTTCCTGGGACGATTGACCTATTCGATCGTGGAGATCGAGGACGGCGCCGTCCGGGTGGAGCGAAGATCGACTCCCTGTCCGGATTGATCCGCCGTTGTCTCTGTGGCCCCCATACGGGCGAATGATCATTCGCCCCTACAAACGGACGAAACGCGCGCCACCAGACGACCTTGGAGAAGAGGTTGTCTTGCCCGGTATAGGGGGTATGATGTAAGTGCGGCAAGTGGAGGATACACCGTATGAACGATGACACAAGGTCGAGTTTTGCGGCACTGGCACTTGTCTTCGGATTGACTCTGCTGGTCCTTGGGGCCATTCTGTTTGCCACCAGCCTTCCCATCTCGAGAAATGAGGCTATCGAGAAGGCCGTACGCGATGCGCGGGGTCCGAAGGGTGAAAAGAAGTACGAGATCACGGACGAGGAAGTTCGCCAGGCGGTGTCGCAACAGCAAGCGATGAATGTCCGGAGAGAGGGGCGACGACAGATAAGCAAGGCGATGGCCGTTGCGGGAATCATTCTGTTGGGAGCCAGAGGTCTGACCGCCCGGGCGCCGGCGACCCGTGATGACCGCAACTCAGAGCAGTAGTATGAATGCCAGAAGAGATCATCGAAGGAGGTCTGTGATATGCGATCCGATCATCGAGGAGGTACGCCGTATTCGGAAGGAGATCGAGGCAGAGCATGGCAACGACTGGGAGGCTCTTGAACGCCGTTTCACGGCTAAACAGGAGAGCAGTCCAGAGAAAAAGGTTGCCTACCGACCCAGGAAATTGCCCGAGCAGAGAACGTTGTGACAATTCGAGAGTCTGGGGCTCCACCGGTTTAGAACATTGAGCTTTGGACCATTGGGATTTGTTTCGGATTTGGTGCTTCATGCTTCGGATTTTGCGGTAGAATAGGCGTGTCTCGGCGTACCGGTATAGACAGACCGACGGTGGGCGTTGGTCGGTGAAGACGGAGAAAACGGAGCGGTGCTATGGGAAGAAAAGGGTTCACCCTCATTGAGTTGCTCGTGGTCATTGCCATCATCGCCATTCTGATGGCGGTGCTGATGCCGGCGCTGAGCCGGGCGCGGGAGCAGGGCAAGCGGGCGGCCTGTATGAACAACGTCAAGCAGTTCGGAGTCTCCTGGGTCCTGTATGCGGACGAGAACGATCAGAAGATCGTCAATTCCTGCACGATTGAGAATTCCGAAGGGCACACCGACCGGACGGAGCCCTGCTGGATGTACTTCCACTCGAACTACACCACGCAGCAGCGGATCGACGGGATTCGGCGTGGGGCGATGTGGCCCTACGTCAACCAGCTCCAGATCTACAAATGCCCCACCGGCATCCGGGGCGAGGTGAACACCTACGCGATCGTCGACGCCATGAACGGGGCGATGGTGAGCATTCCGAACGTGCCGAAGAAGCTGTACATCAAGCGCAAGGGCGACATCCCCCGGCCGGGCGAGCGGATCGTGTTCCTCGACGAGGGCAAGACCAGCGTGCAAAGCTGGACGATCCATTACGACCGGCCGTCCTGGTGGGACATGCCGCCGGTCCGTCACGCCGTGGGCACGAACGCCAGCTTCGCCGATGGGCACGCGGAATACTGGAAGTGGGAGGACCTGCGGACCCTCAAGGTGTCCCAGCAGGAGGGCAACTGGCAGGCGCTGGTCAACCTCCCGGACAATCCGGATATTCCGCGCTTGCAGCGAGGGGCGTGGGGGCAACTGGGGTATACGCCGCAACAATGAGGACCAGCATCTGCTGGGGGCCTATCTGCTTTCGTCGCGCAACCTGAGGTCGCAAGGTCGATCTGTTCCTCGAAATCCGAAGCACCACAATTCCGCCGCAGGCGGACGCCTATTGCCCCGTGTCGTTCGGGCAATCCGAAACAAATTCAAAATCCCAAGCTCCAATGGCCCAAACGCTGCGGTCGTGCGACAGTGGGGAGGATCTGGTTTGTCGTGACGCCGTCTGGCATTTCTTCCGATCTGCCCTTCGGGGCGTACCACGAACCGAAGGCTTCGACTTTGCCGCCACCCAATGCAACTACCACAAAGAGAGATCCCGAACCCCTCCGCGAGTTCGGGATCGCGGATCTTGTGTACGCTTCGAACAATCCGACCGATAATTGTTCAGATAGACATTCTGGCCGGGCTGGCGTTCCATCTTTTCGGACTTTTATTTTCTGGGTGTGAGTTGCGCCATTTGACTTTGGCAGGGACAGGTGCTACGGTCGGACCGCCGTCGTGGTTGGGAGAGGCGGCGATTCATTTACGGGATGGGAGAATGAGTATTCCAGCGAAGTATGTGCATACGAACCTGGTAGCCGAGGACTGGCGCGGATTAGCTCGGTTCTATCAGGAAGTGTTTGGGTGTGTCGTGGTGGGGCCCGAGCGGGACTACCGAGGGCCGACCCTGGAGGCCGGGACCGGGGTTGCCGGGGCTCATCTGACGGGGGCGCATTTGCGCCTGCCTGGCTATGGCGAGGAGGGGCCGACCCTGGAGATCTTCAGTTACGCGCCGCAAGAGGACCGGGTACCCACGGCGGTCAATCGGCCGGGATATGGGCACATTGCGTTCCAAGTGGAGGACGTGGCCCGGGCGAAGGAGAGCGTTCTGGCGGCAGGGGGCGGCGCAGTTGGCGAGGTGGTCACGCTGCGGCTGTCGAACGGGGCGCGGGTGACCTGGTGCTATGTGAGCGATCCCGAGGGGAACGTCATCGAGTTGCAGAAGTGGCGATGAAGAATTGACGACTGATGATTCTGGGGGCGCTTGGCTGATGCGTGAGGAAGTTATCGGGCCTTGAAGTCGGATGACGGGGGCGCACGTTGACTTGGGGGTGTTAAATCGGGTAAGATGAAAGAGGCGGATGGGTCTGCGGAGTGTCGGGCGGGGCGGCCACCGCAAAGTGCCACGAGGCGTTTCGTGGGCGTGAAAGCATGCATACGATCCGCACGGAATGAGCACTGTGCGGGGACGCACAGGTTGCATGAAGATGAGAAACGTGTTCCCATGGAGAAGACTCTCGCTGCCGGCAATAGCCGCGGTGGTGTTCTGGTCGTGTGGGGTCAACTGGGGGCAGGCCGAATCCGCGGTCGTCATCAACGAGCTGCACACGCATCCCGATGTGAAGACGGAACCGGTGGAGTTCATCGAGCTGTACAACGTCGGGACCACCGAGGCCGATCTGTCCGGCTGGCAGTTCACGGACGGCGTTCTCTATACCTTCCCCGCCGGGACGAAGCTGGCGGCGGACGGGTATTTGATTGTTGCGCAGAATCCCGATGGCATCCGGGCCAAGTGGTACGCGGGACGCGCAGCCTACGTCCCTCATCCGATCTTCGGGCCTTATGCGGGCGCGCTGGATAATGACGGCGAGCGGGTCATTTTGCGCGATGCGGCGGGGGCGGTCGCCGATGAGGTCGATTACGGACTGGGGTTCCCGTGGCCGACCGTGGGCGATCCGTTGTCGGAGGCGCAGCCGGGCACGGGACGGTCGCTGCAATTGGTGAATCCCGCGTTCGACAATGACTTGGGCGGCAGTTGGCGTTCCGCGCTGCCCACGCCGATAGCGGTGAACAAGAACGTGCTGGCGGTCAATATCGCGCCCCCTATCCGGCAGGTGAAGCACGCACCCCAGCAGCCGGTGAGCGGCGCGGTCGTGACGGTCACCGCCAAGGTCACGGACCCGGACGGCGTGGCGAGCGTCACGTTGCAGTACCAGATCGTGAAGCCGGGCTCCTACATCGCCCGTTTCGATCCGGAGTATTGGGAGGGCTGGACTCCGATTCCCATGCACGATGACGGCCGCGCGGGCGATGCGCGGGCCGGCGACGATATCTACTCCGTGCAGATTCCCGCCGGCGTGCAGGTCCACCGTCGTTTGGTTCGTTACCGGATCGTTGTAGTAGATAGCCTCGGCTACATGCTCACCGTCCCCTACAGTGACGATCCGCAGCCGAACTTCGCTTACTTCGTCTATGACGGCGTGCCCGCCTGGCGCGGGGCGGTGCAGCCTGGCATCACGCCTGTCGTCGAATTCCCCCCGGAGGTGATGCGCAGCCTGCCCGTGTACCACCTGCTCAGCAAGAAGTCCGATGTCGAGGACTGCACCTGGCTATCCAAGTACGCGGGCAGCGAGTATCTCTGGTACGGCACGCTCGTTTACGAGGGCGAGGTCTACGACCATATTCGGTATCGGGCCCGTGGGGGAGTCTGGCGGTACTCCATGGGCAAGAACATGTGGAAGTTCGATTTTCAGCGTGGGCACTACTTCCAGGCCCGCGATGATTACGGGAACCCGTACGCCACGACGTGGGATAATCTGAATTTCTCCGCGTGCATCCAGCAGGGCAGCTTCGGGCAGCGGGGCGAGCAGGGGATGTTCGAGGCGCTGTCGTTCCGGCTGTTCAACCTGGCGGGCTGTCCCGCGTCGAAAACCAATTACGTTCACTTTCGGATCATCGACGAGACGAATGAGGATGGGGTGCGCAACGCCGCCCACTTACCCCTGACCTCGCGCGGCGGCCAGTACGACGGCGATTTCTGGGGCCTGTACCTGACCATCGAGCAGATGGACGGCCGGTTCCTCGATGAGCACGGGCTGCCCGACGGCAACCTGTACAAGATGGACAACGCCAACCGCGAGACTAACAATCAGGGTCCGACGCAGCCGGCCGATCAGTCCGATCTCAACCAGTTTCTCACCTACGGGGACCGCTCGGAGGCCTGGTGGCGGCAGAACGTCAACCTCGATGCTTACTACGGCTATTACGCGGCCTACCAGGCCGTCCACGATGGGGACATCACCGGCAAGAACTGGTTCCTTTATCATCATCCCGAAACGAATCAGTGGTGGCAACTCCCGTGGGACAAGGACCTGACCTGGACGACCTACTACGGCAGCAACGACCCCAGCGACCCCTTCAGCCGGGCGGGCGTTCTCAGCATCAGCCCCATCAGCATCGAGAACAAGAACCGCCTGCGCGAGATCACCGATCTGCTGTTCAACACGGAGCAGACGAACCAGTTGATCGACGAGTACGCCGCGCTCATCGACGATCCGGCGGGCGGGCTCGGGGTCCCCAACGCGACGGACGGCGTTGGGGAGCCCCTCTCGATCGTCGATGCGGACCGGGCCATGTGGGACTACCATTGGGTCCTGGGGACCGGGGCCTACCCGAAGTACCTCGACCGCGAGGCCAGCTTCAAGTCGGGTCAGGGCCGCTTCTACCAGGAGGCGGTGGATCGCGGCTATCCGCGCACGTTCGAGGGCATGGTCCAAGTCATGAAGGACTACGTCGTGGAGCGGTCCAGCTACTTGGCGGGCAAGACCGCCGACTCGGCCATCCCCAATACGCCCGTGATCACCGCCACGGGCCCGGCCGGCTTCCCGATCAACGCCCTAACCTTTAAGACCAGCGCCTTCAATGACCCGCAGGGCGCCGGCACCTTCGCGGCGCTGCGATGGCGTATCGCCGAGGTTGCGCCCGGCTCGAAGCCTGTCGTGCAAAATGGTCCCCGCGTAATCCTGCTGCCCGACAATGGCACCTGGAAGTACTTCAAAGGCACAAAGGAGCCGTCCCCCAGCCAGGGGGCTTGGCGGCAGCTTGGCTTCGACGATGCCGCCTGGTTGTCGGGCCATGCCCCGCTCGGCTTCGGAGAGAGTTTCATCGCGACGAACCTGGCAGATATGCGGGGCAATTACACGTCGCTCTATCTCCGCAAGACCTTCAAGGTGACGGACCTCGCCGCCCTCGATAACCTGACCCTCGAAGCCATATTCGACGATGGCATCAACGTCTGGATCAATGGCCGCTGGGCACATCACTATAATCTGGCGGGGGAGAATCTGCCGTACACCGCCCTCGCCACCGCCTCGATCAGCCCCGAACCCACCAGCTTTCTCGCCTACGGTCTCGGCGATCCACATGCATGGCTGGTTGAGGGCACGAACGTGATCGCCGTCCAAGTCCTCAACTCCTCCAAGACCGACAGCTCCGATTGCTTCATCGACGTGCGGCTCATCGGCCAAAGGTCTCAGACGGCCAGTCAGCCCGGCGGACCCGCCACACCGCAGGTCTTGCGCAAAGAACCGGGCAAGTACGAGATCGACGCTGCCTGGGAGAGCGGTGAGATCAAGACCTTCAGCAGCGACATCACGGTGCCGGCCGCCGGCCTCCAGCCGGGGCAAACCTATCGCGTCCGCTGTCGCATGAAAGACAACACGGGCCGTTGGAGCCACTGGTCCAACCCCGTCCAGTTCACCGCCGGCGCCCCGCGAGCGACAGGCATCCTGGCGGGTCTGCGCCTCACCGAGCTCATGTACAACCCACCCGCGGTGCCGACGGACGGGATGGACAGTAGTGAATTCGAGTTCATCGAGCTCAAGAACATCGGCGCCGCGCCGCTCGATCTCTCAGGCGTCTCCTTCACCAGGGGAATCACCTACGACTTCGCCGGTAGCAGCATCACCACCCTCGCGCCCGGCGGTTTCGTTCTCATCGTCAAGAACAAGCCGGCCTTCCTCTCCCGTTACGGCTTGACTCTGTCTCCCCTGATCGCAAGCGAGTACGAAGGCAAGCTCGCCAATGAGGGTGAAACGGTCGCGCTGGTCGATCGATGGAACGGGACGATTGCCGAATTCACCTACGACGACGGCCCCGATTGGCCGCAGGCCGCCGACGGCGGCGGGCGCTCGCTGGTCCCGCTGGACTCGGCCCTGCTCACCGCACCGCAAGGCTCCCTCAACGACCCCGCCAACTGGCGGGCCAGCACCGCTGTGAACGGCTCGCCCGGCCGCGATGATCCTGCACTGTAACTTGGATGCATCGCCGTCAAGGCGGTTTGCGAACCGTCTCGGACCCGAAACCCGCGATGGGTGGCAGCGCATTGAACCGTGTTTGGGAACCAAGCAACGCCTTCCGAGTCCGCCCACCACATTAGGGCAGCCGCTGTGCCAGGGAGCCCCTCCATATATCTATCCGAGCGCGAGGCGATTTCTTGTCACCATTTTCCAGACCCGGCCACTATCAGGGTAGCAGGCAAGGGGTGCAACATCGATCGCTGCGTTGCGGACGAATTCCGCCGGTCCTCGGACCGCGTAGACGCGTATGGGGTACGACCATTTGTAAGGGGTGATTGCCAATGCAGATTTCCCGACGGGCGTTCTTACGGTATTGTGCGTTGGCCTCGGCTTCCCTGGGGCTGGGTCCGCAGGAACTCACGGATCTGGAAGAGGCGTTGGCCGATCCCCGGGCACCGTCGGTGCTGTGGCTGCAGGGCAGTGGGTGCAGCGGCTGCACCATCTCCTTCCTGAACTATGTTTCGCCCGCGGAGCCGGTCGACGCCGCCGACGTGCTGATCAAGAGCGTCAATCTCCTCTACCACCCGACGCTGTCCGCCGGGGCGGGTGAAGCGGTCGTCGCCCAAATCAAGCAGGCAAGCAACTTCCTTCTGCTCGTCGAGGGCGGCGTGCCGACGGCCTTTGGCGGCCACGCCTGCATGCCGTGGTCGGAAGGGGGGCGGGAGGTGTCTTTCCTGGAGGGTGTGCAGGGTCTCGCCGGGAAGGCGAAGCAAATCGTTTGCATCGGAACCTGTGCCGCCTACGGTGGGGTTTCCGCCATGGGAGCCAATCCGACGGCAACCAAGAGCGTATCGGAGGCGGTCGGTAAGACCACGATCAACGTGGCCGGCTGCCCGCCGCACCCGGATTGGATCGTCGAGACGCTGGTCTCCCTGCTACAGGGCAAAACCATCTCTGTGGATGCCCAGGGCAGGCCCAATTCGCTCTTTGGCGGTCGCCGAATGTGTGACCAGTGTCCCTTCCACGGCCGGGGAGAGGCCCGCAGCCTCGGGACCAGAGGCCAGTGCATGGAGGCGCTCGGTTGCTGGGGCGAGGTCAACGCCGCCCCCTGCCCGACGACGCAGTGGAACAATCGGGTGAACTGGTGCATGGCGGCGGGCTCACCGTGCCTGGGCTGCACCGAGCCCACCTTCCCGGGGACCAGTCTGTCACGCCGGGGCGGCCCGGGCGGCGGCCGGGGCGGCGGTCGGGGCCGCGGGCGGGGCCGCGGGCGCGGCCGAGGCTGATATTGGAGATAGGAAGGATCGCATTCGGGAGCTTGGGTTATGCCGACTGTTATTACGATAGACCCGGTAACACGACTGGAAGGTCATTTACGTGCCGACGTGACGATCGACGCGGTCGATGGCAAGCAGCAGGTGGTGGAAGCCCGCATGTGCGGGACGTCTTTTCGGGGATTCGAGACGATGCTTGTGGACCGGGACCCGCCGGAGGCGACCCACCTGACGCAGCGGATCTGCGGCGTCTGTTCCGTCCCGCACGGCGTGGCCGCTGCAATAGCGTTGGAAAGGGCGGCCCAGAGCACGATCCCCGAGAACGCCCGCGTCCTGCGGAACCTGGTGATGGGCGCGAATTTCATCCAGTCCCATATCCTGCATTTCTATCATCTGTCGCTGCTGGATTATGTGGGTGGGCCGGGCATGCCGCCGTGGGAGCCGCAGTGGAACGTGGACCGCCGGATCGCGGGCCAGGACGCCGCCCGGCTGGTAGACCACTACAAGCTCGCACTCCAGGCGGTCCGCCAGACCAACGAGATGGCGGCCGTGTTTGCGGGCCGCCAGCCGCACTCGCCCGCCTTTGTTGCCGGCGGCTTCACGAATGTGCCGACGGCGGAGCAGGTCGCCGCATTCCGCAAGTACTGTGGGATAGTCACGGATTTCATTCGGAGTGTATATACGCCCGACGTGGACTTGGTGGCATCCCGCTATCCGGAATACAACGAGCTGGGCAAAGGCCATGGGAACCTGCTGGCATTGGGCGGATTTCCTTTGGATGCGGCTGGCAAGGGACAGTTCTTTGCCGCCGGCCGGGTAGTGGACGGGAACAAGGAAACGCAATCGGTGAATCCCGAGGCGGTCACGGAACAGGTCACGCATTCGTGGTATGACAATGGCTCGACCAACCGCCCGCCCGCCAACGGCGCCACGCAGGCCGTGTATCCGAAGGACGGGGCCTATTCGTGGCTCAAGGCGCCCCGGTATGAAGGTCAGCCCTACGAGACCGGTCCTCTGGCCCGGATGATGATCGGGGGACACTACCGCAAGGGGATCTCCGTTCACGACCGGCATCGAGCCCGGGCTGTCGAGGCGTTAAAGATCGCGGAAGCCTTGCCAAAGTGGTTGGAGGAGGTCAAGCCGGACGAAGCGGTCTACACGCGCTACACCGTCCCCGCGGAGGCCGAGGCGGCCGGACTGACCGAGGCCCCGCGCGGGGCCTTGGGCCATTGGCTCAAGATCCGCAGCGGCAAGATCGCCCACTACCAGGTGGTCACGCCCACCTGCTGGAACGGCTCGCCCCGGGACGATCAGGATAAGCCGGGCCCCATGGAGAAGGCTCTGGTAGGGACGCCGGTCGCGGATTCCCAGCAGCCGGTTGAGGTCTTGCGCGTCATTCACTCGTTCGACCCCTGCCTGGCCTGTGCGGTCCACGTCTGCCGTCCGGCGAAACTCGCCCGCACAGTCGGATTGTCTTTCTGACAATCAGCCAGGAATTAGAACCACGAAGGACACGAAGTGCCCGAAGGGTATCGAGAGAAAACGGGGGTTTCATCGGTCTCATTCATTCATTCATTCGTTCGTGTGTCGTTCGTGCTCTTCGTGGTTTCACGTAGGGGCGAATAATCATTCGCCCGTCCTTCGGGTTGCGCCGGAGCGCAGGGAAGCCGCGCTGGGGTTTATGCACGCTGGGGAACCTTATCTGATTCTTGGAATCGGCAATTGTCTGCTGTCGGACGATGGGGTCGGGGTCCATACGGCTCACCTCCTGCAGGCTGAGCCTCCTCCCCAGACGACCGTTCTGGCCGCCGAGACCGATTTCCTCAGTGCGCTTCCCTTCTTGGAGCGCTGCGCCAAGGCGCTGGTGATCGACGCCATGGATGCAGGCCAACCGCCGGGGACCCTTTGCCATTGCCGTGGCGACGACCTCGCCCAGGCCAGCCAGAGACATTCTCTGCACAGCCTGGGCCTGCTGGAAGCTCTGGAGTTTCTTGACACCGACCGTCGGCCCGAAATCCACGTCTTGGGTGTGCAGCCGCACCGGATAACGCCCGGCCTGGACTTGTCGCCGGAAGTAGCCCGTGCCTTGCCCGAGATCGTCGACGTGGCCCGACGCATCATCGTGGAATTCGGACGATCCGATCTGCTGGAGTCATGACGCGGATCGTTTGTAGGGGTGACGCATGCGTCGCCCGTACGGTGTTTACGCGGCTCGGACTGGTCCTTCCTTCCTTCCTTCCTTCCTTCCTGCCTGCAGGCGGTACTCCTAACGGCACCGCCGCCGCTCCACTCGTCCTACAATTCCACCTGCCACAACGGACGTAGCCGCCCTCGTGGCTTGGCTGTAACCCGCGGACCGCCCTTGCCAACGTTTCCCGGCCCGAGTATGTTACCTGCACGCCTTTTCGTGCCTTCTTATTGGAAGTGGACATCATGCATGTTCTTCGGAGGCGGCAGAACATGAGAGCCAAGGGGTTCCTCTGCGGGATTCTGGCCGTCGCCCTCGTGGCGGGCGGGTGCCAGAAGAAAGACCGCGATCTGACGACCGACCTGCACCGGGCGGCCGAGAAGGGCGACCTGAGCCAGGTGCAGATGCTCATTGCACGTGGAGCGCATCTGAACGCCAGAGACGACAAAGGCTGCACGCCGCTTCATCTGGCGGCTGAGAATGGCCATAACGACGTGGTCGAGGTGCTCGTTCGTTGCGGTGCCCAGCTTGATAGCGAGGACGAACGAAGTCGAACACCTGCCATCACTGCCATGGTGTACAATCACCGGGCGATTGTCGAACACCTGCTTAGCGAAGGTGCCGCTGAGACTCTGAGCATAGCCGCCTATCTTGGAGATATATCGAAGGTCAAGAGCCTTATTGAAGGAGGTGCCGACGTCAACGCGGGGGCGGGAACCGTGTGGACGGCCTTGCATTATGCGGCATGCTACAACCAGCATGTTGTAACCGAAGCCCTGATTGCTGGTGGGGCTCGGGTCGATTCATCAAATAAGCGGGGCACTACCCCGCTGCATACCGCAGCAGAAGAAGGCCACTTCAGCATGGTGCAACTGCTTCTGGCTCACGGAGCCAACATCGATGTGAGAGATAGCGAAGGCGCGACCCCACTCTATGAGGCGCTTCGGAGGGAGCGTGTGGATGTGGTGGAGTTGCTCGCCTCCAGTGGCGCAGACATCAACGCGCGGCCCGTCTCCGATGACACGCCGCTCTGCTACGCGGCAGGGCATGGTCTCGTCGGTGTGGTCAAACTGCTGCTTACCAAGGGGGCAAACGCCAACACACGGATCACGGCGAACCAATTCCGCCCAGGGCTGCCGCTTGAGTATGCGATTGAGGGAGGTTACATCGATGTTGCAGAAGCCCTGCTCGCCGGCGGTGCTGATGTCAATGGAGAAGACGAATCCGGCTGGCCCCTTTTGCATATTGCCATTGGCAGCAGTTGCCAGTCGGGTGCGGAAGCGGCTTTGCTGTTGGAGCGCCCTGCCGCGGGAGCTGCGCAAGCGGATTGGGATCGCTACAACGCCGCTGTCGATCAAGTCCGCAAAACACTGGCTGTGCAGATCGTGCGTCTTCTGATCGCTCACGGGGCCGATGCAAAGGCAGAGAACAAAGAGGGCCTCACGCCGTTGCACTGTGCCGTCTATCAAGGGCACAGAGAGATTGTCCAGTTGCTTCTCGCGGCAGGCGCCGAAGTCAACGCAGAAGATAACCGGGGGAACAGGCCCTTGCATGATCTGTTCGGATCGCATCGGGATGACGAGAGCCTGTGGGAATTGATCGACTACCTGGGCGTTGTCATTGAGGAAAGAAGTGAGGACCCTTTCCAACCTGCGCGGACGCCGGGCGGCAAGGAAGAGCGGGAGCAACGAATGGGGGTTCTTGGCATCCTTTTGAAGCACGGGGCCGATGTCAACGCGGTCGGTGAGAATGGCTTGACACCGCTTCACATCGCGGCCAGAGCAGGTTGCACGCGTGCAGTAGAGGTGCTCATCGATAGGGGAGCCGATCTCAACGCCAGAAGCAGGGCGATACCTCAGTATGGGGATCCGCAGCCAGCCGGGCAGACACCGCTGCTGCTGGCGCTGCGGTCGGGCTACCTCAATGTAGCTCAACTATTGATCGACCGTGGGGCTGATGTCAATGCGACAGACGAGACCGGTGAAACGGCCTTGCTGTGTGGGTTGCGCGTGACGTTTCGTGAAGGTAATCGGTCTATTCGGATGGGCGACATTGGCCGTACATTCAGTGGTCAGAATGCCAGCATGCTTGAAGCGGGTTTGCGGAAGGCTAATCGGAAGTTGGTCGGCTGCCTTCTCACTCCTGGCGCCAATGCTAGCCCGAAAGATGAAGATGGTGCCACGCCGCTGCACTACGCGGCACGGACCGGCGATGAGGCGCTCGCCGAACTTCTTCTCGCCCACGGTGCGGAGATTAGCGCAATTGATGGAGACGGGGTGACCCCTTTGCATGATGCCGCGCGCGCGTCCACGGGCGTGGTGGCGTTGCTTCTCGCGCATGGTGCCGCAGTTAGGGTCGCGGATAAGAGAGGCGATACGCCTTTGCACGAAGCGGTTCTGCGCGGACATCGACAGATTGTCGAACTCCTGCTGGCCCACAATCCGGATCTCAACGTGAGAAACAGCCGGGGCCGCACGCCCTTGGACGAGGCCAATCGCCGGGGACACACGGACATTGTCCAACTGCTGACGGCAGAGGCCAAGGGCCCCCACGTCGACGTTCCCGCTCGTGAGACCAAGAAATAGTGACATCCGGAGGATGCGGCTGAGGGCGGCGCAGCCCGTTTCACCCGGTCGTAGGGGCGAATAACCATTCGCCCGTATAAGGCAGGTAGGCCATGAATAAAGGGCTGCGTGACCGTTCCGCGCAGCCCGGGAATGACCATGGCTCCAGCGTTCGATCAGAGTGTTCTGCGTCGGCGAAGCCAGCCGACGAGTCCGGCGCCGAGGCTGCCCAGCACGAGGGCGGCGGGAGCCGGGACGGTGGAGCCGGCATCAAACGTGAACACATCAAAGTAGACGCTGTTGTTGTAATCGCCCGTGCTGCCGAAAAGCACGTACTTGATCCCCGGGGAGGCGACCGTCAGCGTGTACCCGCCAAACACGTTCGCCTGGAGTTGATCCGTGTAGCCGTTGAGAAACGTGTCGCCGGCATCGTAGGCGCTCAGGAACAGATCCTCATAGTCAGCGTTGAAGTCGCCGAGCACGACTGAGACCATGTCCACGGAGCTATCGAAGTCGGCCCGGAAGGAACCCGCCCCGAAAAATGGATCTGTTCGCGCCTGCTGCTCGCCGTCGAACACGGGACCCGGAATTCCCTCCGAATATGGATCGACGTAGATCGTCCGACCATCGGTTTGGGAGAACGATACGATCGTACCGAGGTAGTTGGCGCCGACCACTTCGCCGTCCGGCCGCCCCTCGAAATTGATGACCGTAGGGGCCGCCGACACCAGGGCCGGGGACACCAAGCCGATCATCAGAAAAGCAATCACCACCCTCTTCATTTGTCTCTCCTTGCTTCGAGACTCTCTCCTGTGGAGACTCCCCTCGCGTGGACAGGGTGTTACACGGTTGAAATGAGACACTCTTGGTGGGAAATACAACTCCGCAGGGCGGGCCACCAGCCCGTCCCGCAGTTGCGCAGGTCCCCTTCTTTATAGCGAATGGCAGGCCGGAAGTCAAGCAATATCCGGAAGAAACCGCCAGGAGGAGCCCCCGCGGTGCACGGGCTTCTGGACCCGGCGGTCGGACCAGTACCCAGGGCAAACGCAAGGTCACCTGACCTCCGGGTGGCAGCGTCAAGCGCAGCTTGGCGATGGCGAGTTGGCTGTGCGTCGGACCATCACCGAACACGCCGACGCCTCAAATGGACTTGCTTTCGAGACTCTGCGCTGGCCTTGGGCCAGTACCCGTTGGACCTTGACGCAAGGGCCTGCAATCGGGTAGAATACTACTATGGGTCGGTGCAGTCTGCCGACGGTCTGGGCCTGGATCACGCGGGCCACTGTGATTTCACCCGGTGTGCGTGGCACACAGCCGCAAGGGCGTTCGCGCTGCGCGAGCAGTACCGTCAATCCATAGGAGCCAGTGGGCATGAGGAGCGTGACATATCGTTGGGGAGTCCTGCTGGCGGTCCTGGCCCTCGTGATTGGCGCGGAAGGAATTGCCCAGACGCGACGGCCCGTGCCGATCACGGTCGTGGTCAACGAGATCATGGCGTCGAACAGCCGGACGCTGGCCGACCCCCAGAGTGAATTCGACGACTGGATCGAGCTGTACAACACGGGCAGTGCCGCGGTCGATCTGGGGGGCTGCTACCTGACGGACGATCTCGCCGAGCCCACGAAGTGGCAAATCCCGACCGGTAATCCCAAGAGCACCACCATCGCGGCCCACGGCTATCTGCTCATCTGGGCGGACGGCGAGCTTACCGATACCGGGCTACATGCGGGCTTTCGACTCAGCGACGGTGGGGAAGCGGTGGGCCTTTTCGCCGTTGACGGGACGACCTCCGTTGATAGCGTGAAATTCGCCAAGCAGCAGGCAGACGTATCCTACGGCCGGATGCCCGACGGGGGCCCCGAATGGCGCAAGATCGTATCCCCAACTCCGGGCGCAGCCAATGCCATCCTCTACGAGGGAATGGTCGAGACGCCCAAGATCAGTGTCCAGACCGGCCTATGCAAGGAGCCGATCACGGTCACGCTGACCACGGCGACCAAAGAGGCCACGATCTACTACAGCGTCGATGGCACCGATCCGCTGAGCTCGAACCCGTCCCGGAGCCGGTCCTCCGTTACCATGGGCTCAGTCTACACGACCCCACTGCGCATCACAAAGACCACCACCTTGAAGGCTGTCGCCATCAAGTCGGGCTGGCGGCAGAGCGCCGTGAGCACGGCCCGGTACATCTTCCTCGGTCCGGATGTGGTGAGCTTCAGCTCGCCCTTGCCTATCGCTATCATCGACACGCTGGGCAAGACCGTCTCCACGGTGCAGACTCCCGCGTTCGGATGCTTCTTTGACATCGGGGGGGCAGGCCGCGCGACGACCACCGGCCGCGTCGATTTCCTGGGCCCGGCGGGCATCAACGTGCGCGGCAAGAGCTCCGGTGGCTTTGCGAAAAAGCAGTATCACTTCGAGACGCAGGACGAGCGGGGCAACGACAAGGTCGTGTCGATCCTGGGCTTCGTGCCCGAATCGGACTGGGTCCTCCAGGGGATGTATTCCGACAAGTCGCTGATGCGCAACGTCTTGGCCTATCAGTGGAGCAACGATCTGGGGCAGTGGGCGGCGCACACGCGGTTTGTGGAACTATTCCTCAACTCGGACGACTCCGCGGTCACGATGGGCGACTATCTCGGCGTGTACGTGTTCATGGAAAAGATCAAAGTCGGCCCGAACCGCATCGACATTGCCACGATCGGGCCGGAGGACAACGCCGAACCGGAGATCTCCGGCGGGTACATCATTGCCAAGGACAAGCTCGACACGGACGACCAGACGTTCGGCACCAGCCGGGGCCAGACTCTGATCTTCAAGGACCCGAGCGGACCGGAACTCACCCAGGCCCAGAAAGACTGGATCAGGAACTACGTGAACACCTTCGAAGCGGCGCTGTACGGAGCGAATTTTGCGGACCCGGCCAGCGGCTACGCCAAGTTCATCGACGTGAACTCCTTCATCGACAACCACATGGTCGTCGAGCTCACGAAGAACATCGACGGGTTTCGTCTGAGCACCTACTTCCACAAGGACCGCAACGGTAAGCTCGTCATGGGGCCGGTCTGGGACTACGACCTGTCGCTGGGCAACGCCAACTACAACGACGGCTGGAACGCGACGAATTGGTACAACCGCCTGCTCGGCGACGGCGATTATCCCTACTGGCGGCGGCTGTTTGAGGACCCCGAGTTCAAGCTGCGTTACGCCGACCGGTGGTTCAGCGCGCGCCGGGGGGTGTTCACGGCCGACCGTTTGCTCGGGATGGTCGAAAGCTACGCCACGCTGCTCGACGAGCCGGCGGTACGGAACTATGGACGCTGGCCGACCCTCGGCGTCTACGTCTGGCCGAACTGGTTCATCGCCAAGACCTACCGTGAGGAGATCACGTGGATGAAGGGCTGGATCGCGGACCGGCTGACCTGGATGGACAGCCAGATCGCCCTGGAGTTCGCGCCGGCGCCGCCCGTCTTCAACCGGCAGGGCGGGCTGGTCGCTGCAGGTTTCGAGTTGACGATGACGGCCGCCGGGCCGATCTATTACACGCGCGACGGCTCAGACCCTCGCAGGCTGGCAGGTCCGATCCGCCCATCGACCGGTGTGACGCTCGTGCCGGAGAACGCGCCCAAGCGCGTGCTTGTGCCCACGGGGCCGGTGGACGACGCCTGGCGGGGCGGCAGGGCGTTCGACGATTCTGCCTGGACCTCCGTCACCGGCGGCCCCGGAGCCATCGGCTACAAGCGAAGCGCCCGCGCCGGGGGCCTCTTCAGCCTCGACCTCGGGGCCAGAATGTACGGTATCACCACGAGCTGCTATAGCCGTACCCTGTTCACCTTCCCGGGCAATCCGCAGGACCTGGGGGGCCTGACGCTGAAGATCCGTTACAACGACGGCTTCATCGCCTACCTCAACGGTATTGAGATCGCCCGCCGCAATTTCGTGGGGACGCCGGTCTGGGATTCGGCGGCCGACGCCCAGCAAGTGGACTCGGCCGGTTACGAGAACATCCCGCTCGTCAACTGGGCGGCCGGCCTGCGCGCCGGGGACAACGTTCTCGCCCTCCAGGGTCTGACCGCGGCCAAGACCGACTCCGACTTCGCGATCTCGGCAGAACTGTTGATGGAGAAACTCGCCGACGTGCAGGCGCCCGCCCGGGTCAAGCTCTACACCGGGCCGATCCGTCTAAACGAGACCACGCAGATCAAGGCACGCGCCCTGGTCGCCGGCCGCTGGAGCGCCCTGAACGAAGCGCTCTTCACGCTTGACCCGCCGACCCAGCCCTGAGAATGCGACCTCGCTAACGAGTCTTGGCAGACGACTCGAAACAGTAGTCTGGACAAGGGACGGCATTTGTGCCAGGATCAGTCGCCATGAAGACGAGAGACGTGGGGATGAATTGCAGGGCCGTGGGATGGCTCCTGATCCTTTTGGTTCTGGGTCTGTTCCGGCCTGCCCTTGCCACCGCTACGAGGATCGTCGTGGAAGCCCGAGTCAATGGCCGGCCCGTGAAGCTTGGTTTCGACACCGGCGCGACCCTACAACCACAACCGATTAGGTGCGGTCTTCGCGCCAGAAGATCTCCAGCGTCAGGCGTTGGCGGGCTATGTGGTTGCAGGAACTCCGGCCTATCAAGCGGGGATTCGCACCGGAGACGTACTCCTGCGCATCGGTACTCTGGACGTCACGAAATGGCGCACCGATCCCCAGGTGCTCCCTCTCAGCCGGTTCTGGGAGCGCCCGGCCGGCACGGAGCTTCATCTGGTCTTGATGCGTGAGGGGCGACGATTCGAGTGCGGGAGTGAACTTCACGATGTCCTCGGCTCGCCATCCTCCCTGTAGGGACGGCCGCCCTCTACGACTGGTGACCGGGGCCATCCGTGAGCGGAAATAGGTTATAAAGGTCCATTATGCTATCTATTCAGGGCGACCCTCGCCGAGCCGTTGGCGTCTTGTGGAGCATACTCGATGTCTTCGAGTTCGCCACGGATCATGCCGCTGGCGGCCCGGCGTCCGGGTGGCAGGGGGCGGAAGGCGTTGGGGAGGGCCACCCCAAGGAGTAAAGCCATCCCCAAGCGGCGTTTGAAGTCGCCACCCGCATTCTGAAGATCTGGGGTGCAACGCTTAGGAGAGGCTCAGAACCGCACGAC
Organism: uncultured Pirellulales bacterium; assembly: GCA_964354535.1. GTDB lineage: Bacteria > Planctomycetota > Phycisphaerae > Sedimentisphaerales > Anaerobacaceae > PLanc-01. Next base: position 12,779 of record CAYHAJ010000247.1, on the reverse strand, counting down.
CAGGTTCAGACCGCCTTGGAAGCTCCAGTTGCGCGGCTCCACCCATGTGTTGGAGGACGAGAGAGCCGAGTCGGGTAGCCACCAGAGTTGGATGAAGGGCGCCAGCGCCAGGTCCAGCGCTCCGGTCTTACGCCGCGCTTCCACGGAGGTGCGCAGCCCGAATCCCGGCCATTGCCAGTTCTCGACATCCGACGAGTCGGTGGGACTCTCCTCGATCTCGGAGATCTGCAACCCGATCAGGAGCACATCGAGCTCTGCTCCCGCCTCGAGATACCACGGGCCGCCCAACGTGCGAAAGGCCTTGAGGCCCAGCGGCAGATAAAGGTAGTTGGAGTGCCGCCGATAGCCGAACGGGTCGTGGGTGGAGTCGTCCTGCAAATACCGATAGCCGAGCCCGTAGTAGCCGTAGTTGGCCCAGTTGGCGCTCTGCCAGAGCGGGCCCCACAGGAGGCGAGCGTTGACCAACAAGTCGTCGTTGCCCTTCATGGTATAGGGTATATAGTCTGTGCCGTCCGACAGGCCACCATCGTAATCCACTTGGCCGGCGCTGAATCCACCCTCCACCCGGAGCATTCTGTCCTCGTACTGGGCCGCAGACGTGCGGGTGTACGAGGCGGTCACGCCATAGAGCACGCCATTTTCTCTCATGTGCTTGGGTTCTTCGTAGTGGAAGAACGACACCTCCGGCGCGATGGCCCAGTGGGAGGTAGCCAGCCAATCACCCAGTTTCATCTCTGTCGACGAATCTTCGGCCGCCGTCCCCGCCAGGGCACACAGGACCAACACCTGAAGCACACTCATACTACACCTCCGCTGTACTGCACAGCATGTCACGGCCACTCAGTTCGCTCTCTCGGATTACGCACCCGAGCCAGGGGGCCATTCGATTCAGGTAGAAGAGTCTCTGACCCGCAGTCCTGCTGTCGGCAGGGGAGGCAAATGTCTTTAGATAAACGCCGGACGGAAACCGTCGTCCGATAGGAACCCGGCGGAACCGCCTGCGACGGCGAGGCAACGGGAATGTCGGTCGAGGCTGCCGCGCAGGGCAGGGGAGTCACGCCGTGACAGGTCTCTTACGGAATCGGCTCGGAGGTGAACTCATACGTTCCGGACTGCACCTCGAAGACAGCGTACTTGTCCTCGATGCGCAGAAATCTGGCCTCATCGGCCCGATAGGCGGAGGCCGGGCTTTCCGTCGAGCCCTTCCGGCCATACGGGACATACACGGTCGCACTGGTGTTCCCCGGCACGGCAATTCGCAGAGTGAACTTGTCGTTCTCGATCTCCCACGCGCTTTGAATCGTGCCGTACATGGACTCGTGCCTGGCGCGAGCCCACTTCACATCGCCCAGAAGCTGCGGCTTGATAATGGTGTGCTTGAAGCCTACCGCCTCCGGGTCCGGATTGATGCCCGCGAGCGTCTGGTAGAACCAGGCACTGATGTGGCCGAACATGATGTGATTGCGGGAGGCGTTGCCGTCCCATTGTTCCCAGAGGGTCGTTGCGCCCTCTTCGAGCCAGCGGCCCCAGCTCGGGTAATCGGTCTTGGTGGCCATGCCGTAGACCACGTCGGCCCGGCCGGATGCCGTCAACGAATCGATCAGATACTTGGTTCCCAGGATGCCCGCGTCGAGATGGCCATCCTTCGCCTGGATCATTTCGACCAGTTTGCCCAACACCTTGGCCCGCTCCGCCGGAGGGACGAGGCTGTGGTACAGGGCGCAGCTCATGGCCGTCTGCGTGCCGCCGGCATAGAGACTGGTCTTGGGGTCGTAGAACTCCTTGTGGAACGCGTCGCGAATCGCTGCGGCCAGATCGTCGTATTGCTTCGCGTCCTCGGTCTTGCCGAGCAGGGCGGCGGCTTTCGCGACGATCAAGGCGTCGCGGTAGTAGTAACCGGTCGAGGTGACCTTCTCCGCCGTCGTTGTCTTGGCGGGTGCCCAGTCGCCCAAGCCGATCGCAACAATATGGTTCTTGGCCTTACTCGTGAGATAATCCACATAGAGCCTGAGCCGGTCGTAGTGTTCCGCCAGGATGCGGGTGTCGCCGCGATATTGATAGAGGTACCACGGGATCAGCACGTAGGCACTGTCCCAAGCGGGTCCATTGCCCCACTGGTAGCCCCAGCCGCTGGTGGGCACGATCCCCGGCAGCTCGCCCGTGGGCCGCTGCTCGTCCTTGAGGTCGTTGAGCCACTTCGTATAAGCGGAGGCGGCATCGAAGTTGTACAGGCCGGTCTCGGCGGCCAGGTGGGCGTCACCCGTCCAGCCGTTCTTCTCGCGGTGCGGGCAATCGGTCGGATAGCCGACGAAGTTGCTGACGTACGACCACAGCGTATTGCGTTGGATGCGGTTGAACAGCTCGTTGGAGCACTCGAAGGTCCCGGCCTCGTCGAACGCCGTATGCACGACCCTTGCCTCCAGGGCATTGAGATTGGGCTTGCCCGGCAGGCCGGTTACCTCGACATACTGGAAGCCGTGATAGACGAAGCGCGGCTCCCACATCTCCGTCCCTCGGCCCTTGAGAATGTAGGTATCAGTCTGGGGCCGGCCGGTCTTGATATGCTGGCCGATCTCTTTCTGATCGAGTGTGCCGTCCGGATTAAGCCGTTCGCCGTAGCGCATGACCACTTCGGTCCCGGCCGGGCCGAAGACCCGAAGCCGGGCCCAACCCGCCAGGTTCTGGCCCATGTCGAAGACATAGACGCCGGGCTTGGGTTCGGTGAGCTTGGCCGGCCTGAGGAACTTCGTGACTTGGATCGGCGGCATCATCTGGGCCGTGAGCTTGCCCTTGGGGCCAGGGACGATTCGGGCGGCGGGCCAGCCTGCATCATTGGCATCGATCGTGTCCCAGTTCGCCTTCTCCAACCGGGCATCGTACTTCTCGCCGTTGCGGATGCTGTCGAAGAGGATGGGCCCGGTGGTGACGCGCCACGTATCGTCGCTGGCAACGACCACCTTCGAGTCGTCGTCGAAGATGATCTCCAACTGGCACAGCAGCGTGGGCCGATCCCGCCAGGGGGCCTTGTCGAAGTCCCACACGCACCGCGTGTGCATATTGTACCAGCCATTGCCGAGGATGACGCCCAGAGCGTTCGGGCCTCGTTTCAACTGGCGCGTGACGTCATAGGTGACGTAAAGGGCCCGCCGGTCGTAGCGGGTGAAGGCCGGATCGAGGACGTGATCGCCGACTTTGGCGCCGTTGAGGTGCAGCTCGTAGTAGCCCAGGCCACAGAGGTAGATCCGGGCACTCTGCGGCCGCCTGGCAAGGGTGAACGCCTTGCGAAACAGCGGCGCCGGCTGCGGCGACTTGTCCTGGCCGCCTGGGGCACTGATCCACTTGGCGCTCCAGTCCTCCGGCGCCAGCAAGCCGATCTCCCAGAGCGCCGTGTCGCTGAACGACGTGGGTTTGTCGTCCCGGTCCCAGACCCGCACTTTCCAGTAGCACCGTGTCCGTGAGGCCAGCGCCTTGCCCCCATAAACGACGTGAATGGATTGGTCGGACACGATCTTGCCCGAATCCCACAGGTCGGCCTTGTTCTCCACGAGCCGCTTCTCCTCGTTGGCCACGAGTACCTGGTACGCGGTCTGCTTCTGGCCGCGCCACTGCGATTCGAGCTTCCAGCTCAATCGCGGCTGCACCACATCGATCCCCAAGGGGTCGACCAGGTACTCGCATCGCAATTCTGTCACACGGACCTCGCTCGGCAGTTGGCCCAGACTCACGGCCGTGGTTCCGGTCAGTATCACCGAAAAGAGGGAGAAGAGGAGAAGGCCGGAAGGTAAGAAGGTGAGAGGCGGCTGCGTTCGAACGTTCTTTCCTTCTTCCTTTCTTGCCTTCTTGCTTTCGACCAACCGAGTCATTCTGTCAACCTCCAATGTGAATATTGGGAACGCATCGACAGAAGGATTCTCGCGACCTGTGCGACGGAAATCAAGAACTCCTTTTGGGCGAGATCGAGCAGGCCGCGGTTACGGGTGCGGCTATTGCCTCTTCACCTCCGTCGGGCGCATCTCCCTTGGGGGGCCGGCGTACCCCAACTCCCGCGCGCGGCGCAGCGCGTCTTGCGCGAGGTCCACCTTGCCCATCTTCTGATAAGCCTGGGCCAGCAGATAGTGGGCGAGGCCCGTCTCCTTGCATCCCAGAGTGAGGGCCTGGTTCAAGGTGGCCACGGCCCTCTCCCACTCGCCGGTCTGCACCAGCACCGCTCCCAGCAGGAAAGCCGCGTACGCGTGGCCGGGATTGAGCCGCAGAACGGCCTCATAATCCGCCTTCGCCCCGGCCCAGTTTCCCTGCATGCGGTAGGCGTCAGCTCGCTCGCACCAGGCGCGGACGTGTTGGGGATTGAGTTCGATGACCCTGCCGAAATCCTGTACGGCACCGACCAAGTCGCCCGTGTTCCGTTTCAGAATGCCCCGGTTGATGATGTGACTGCTGTCGGGGTTCAGCCGGATCGCCTCATCGAAATCACGCAGGGCCGTCGCAGGGTCACCGAGGGAGATGTAAGTCGCCGCGCGGTTGTTCAGGGCTTTGTCGGACTTGGGATTGAGCTGCAGGGCCGCGTTGAAATCCGCCAGGGCCGTCTGGTAGTCACCCTTCTCGTACTCGGCCAGTCCGCGATTGAGGTAGGCGACCCAGATATCCTGACGCCGATGGAGCAAGTTGTTCCAGAGGGTGATGCTGTCCCGCCATACTCCGACACGCTGATGCGTCACCCCGCCGAGAGCCACAAGAACCAGCATCACACCGGTCAGCACTCCTCGCATGGAGGCTCGGCTGCGCGAGCCGATCCGGTGGCCCAAAGTCCCTGCCAGAAAGAACAGCCCAATACAGGGGAGATACGCATAGCGGTCACACACCATCAGCTCGCTAACGGGGACAATCTGGACTACCATCACCAGGGTAGCCAGCATGAACAGGGCGGCGAAGGCCAACAGCCGCCGGTATCGGCCGGCGTACCCGATTCCCACCGCCAGACCGATCAGCAGCACCGGCGCCAGGTAAAAGGCGACGGGCAGCCAGCCGTTCGGCTTGCTCGGGAACGGATAGAACACGGAGAGGTTTGTCGGCAACACCAACTTGCCCACGTACCACAGGCAGCAGTAGCACACGATGCAGATCCGCTGCACGAGGGAGTACTTCAGCGCGAAGTCCTGGACATGGCTGACGCCGCTGCGAGCCTGCATCGTAATGCAGCCGAAGACGATAGCCAGCAGGAAGAAGGGGATCTTCTCGAGGATGGTACGCCGAGTGATTCTTCTCTGCAGGAACAGATCAAGCACGAGGAGTACTAAAGGCAGCGTGGCGGCGGTCGTCTTGGCCAGCAGGGCCAGCAGAAAGAGCACCAACCCTCCGGCGAGGTAACGCATTCTGGCGGACTTGGCGTAGGCTACGTAGGCGATGAGCGTCCCCAGGTAGAACAGCGAGGACAGCAGAATGCTCCGCGAGGAGGCCCACGCCGTCACTTCGACCTGCAGGGGATGAACCGCAAACAGGGCCGTTGTCGCCACGGCGATCCCGACGTTCTGCGCCAGCGACCGGACCAGCACATAGACCAATACGATGTTCGCCAGGTGCAGGAGAATGTTGACCGTGTGATAGACACGCGGGTCCAGCCCGAAGAACCGGTGCTCCACCGCCCAGGAGAGAGACGTGAGCGGCTGATAGAGCGAGACATAGAAACTGGTGAAGATCTTGCGGAGGCCCTGGGGCGACAGGTCCCGGATATCGGGATTGGCGGTGATCTGCCGGTCGTCATCCCAGTTCGTGAACTGGTGATGGACCGCCGGTGCATACAGAAAGATCGTGGCGGCCAGCACGATCCCCAAGCCCAGCCACCCCCGAAAGCGTGCCAGCGCGGCAGGCAGCGCAGATGGCACACGTCCCAGGGTCCCGCGGCTCGTCTCGTCCGACGTCTGACGTCGGACGGAACGTGCTTCGCAACCACCCCCGGTTGACGATCCTCGCGGCCCGTTCTTTCCTGCGCCGGCCTCGGCCGGTCTTCTCTGCTTCGCCACGCTCTTGTCCTACCCCACAGGGATGGACACCGTCTCCCGGAGTTGTATGCACCGAGAGCAGGCGGGTGCCCCTAGAAAGAAGAAGTACCTGACCGTTCAGCTTCCTCCGTGAGGATATGAAGATTCAATTGTGACCATTTGTCCTCTTCCTCAGGCCAAAGCTTCATCTGGCGGGGGATCGGGAGCGCGACGGCTGATCGACTATTCCGTGCATGGTGGTTTGCCACGTGATCTAACCACCGCCGCATCGTATTGATGTCACAACACATTCGTCCATAGTGTCTTAGCTGCGTATCCTCAAGCTCAGCATCCGATATGGCTGGACCATGGAGCATCAGATAGTGGGCCAGCCGCGGTCCCATGCAGAATCCGGTTGACCACGCCATTACGAGCGATCGCACAACGCAGAGAGCCGGAAACGGGTTGTCTTCGCGATTGATCTCAAGCATTCGTAAGAGGATGCCTTTGAAGAACTGGTCGTCACCCGAGTAGATTGTTCTTGGACAGCCGGGAGATGCCCAGACGTCAACTGCCACCGCCTCGAGATTGAAAAAAGTGGTAAACGGCAATCCTGAGAATCGAGGAAACTGCGTGCTGTCCTGCAGAAAGGCCCACGTATGTTGCAGGGGCCACACGTCAAAGTGCCAATTCATGCGTTCGAGTGCGAGTCCACCGAAACGTGTCTCCCTTGTGATGAGGGCTCGAAATCGCTCGCGCAACTCGTCCAGACTGCTACCTGCGACAACGATATCCAGGTCGCGAGGTCGCCCAAGCCGGTGGTGGCGTAGACGCGACAACAGCAATGACCGTAAGGTACCACCGAAGAACACGGCCCGAACATTCGCCTCGCGAATCTCTCTGAGTGTCCGAATGATTGGTTCGGTCCAAAGGCGGTCATCGCGTCGACACAAATAGGCCACATCCTTGAGCAACATCGCTTTGAGCTGGGATATTGTGGCGTCCTTATCCATTCCTCAACTCTGCATGAAGTCGTTTGGCGAATGTGTCCGTCATTCCGCACACATAGTCAGTTACAAGTTGGAACCGGTGGTATTGCTCCGGCAGTTCCGGCATTGTCTTGACGGAGTTGCAGAACACACGACGGTAGTTCTCCGAAAGCAATGCGCAGACTTTGCCCGGAAACGTCGTCATCTTTGGAAGCCGGCCATCAATGGGTAGCACCTTGGCTCCCTCCCAGAATATGTCCATAAGGTCACATATCACATGACGCCCCATCAACTCAAGTTTCAGATTGGAGGGTGTGCAGTATACTCGTGTACGTCCCAACTCCTTCAACTTGTCAATGAGAGATGCTGCTTCACAATCAACGACCAGTTCCCCGGTATACTGTCCGCCCATGATCGCGCCGTACCGTCTCTTAAACTCATTCAAAACGGAGCCTACGACAATCATGATTACAGATGTTCGAAATGCCGACGCATAGATATCGCCTGGCAGACCTTCTGGCATCTTGTCATTGCCCGCTTTGAGGATAATCGTCATTCCATCAAATGCCGCCTTCACTATCGGATCGTTCGCACCTGTCATACCCTTTTCAACATCGGGCCAGGCGAGCACCCCCTTTTTGACGGCATCCTCTACGTCAGCCACCGAATATACGATATCATCGGCCGCCTCAACCAGACAGGCAATGGGGTTCCGGGCATCGCCTGTACCGGTCTTCTGCCGAATCTGCTTGACGATTCTGTTTTCAGACGCGAAGTAGCCGGGCTTGGATTTGGCATGGTCGCCCTTGTCCTTGGATTTATGCGACGGCGCAATATACTTGCACGATGCGGACAACGTTCCGAAGGTCAGGTTCAAACCGTTGAAGTCAGCCAATATCTGAAGCTTCGTAAGCAACCGAAGTGACTGTGCATTGCCATCGAACTTGAGAAAATCCTGAACGAGTTGACCCCTGCCGTCCAAAGCATCCTTTAGCTTTTTGGCACCGAAGCATTTCTGAAACCAGTGGCGAATAGCATCCTCTCCAGAGTGGCCGAACGGAGGATTGCCCAGGTCATGAATCAGGCCACAAGTGGCTGAAATGGCTTCGATCGAGCGTTCCATGCCCGGCTTGATCCTCTTCTTGTCAAGAAGCCACCTGCCAACCGCGATACCCAAGCCACGCGCGACCGATGATACCTCCAGAGAGTGCGTCAACCGTGTACGGATAGCATCGTGCGGCTCAAGCGGAAAGACTTGAGCCTTATCTTGCAGTCGCTTGACCGGTGTCGAGAAGATCGTGCGATCAAAGTCTCGCTCAAACTGCGCACGGTAATCCCCCGTACTCGTCGAAGGGCGAGGGCGATCCTTGCACAGCAACGTATTCCAGTCCATAGGCATTGGTTTCCCCTAGTAGGACAGGGGGCCGAACCTGCACATTTTCACATTGCGCCCTCCGGGCCCGAAATCCGTGTTGGGTCCCTATTCAGGTGTCATTGTAGAGGTGGGGTGGCGGAAAGGCAAGTAGGAAAGAGCCGCCGAGTTCTCTCGCTCTCGCGCAGGCCGGGGTCTTCCGCTTGGCGCCGTTGGCGGGAGGAGGCTGGTGCGTTCAGACGGCCATCGTCTCGACATGGCCGGCGGCCTCCAGGACCTGGGCTACGGCCTCTTCTCCCCCGCGATTGATGATGCTCTGTAGGGCGCTGACGATACTCGGATCGAAGCGCGAGCCCGACGATCCGACCAGGTTGTCCAAGGCGTTGAAGATTCCCATGCTCTTGCGATAGGGCCGGTCCGACAATAGGGCATCGAAGACGTCTGCTACTGCAATCACCCGGGCCACGAAGGGGATCTGCTCGCCCTTGAGTCCCTGGTATCCGGTGCCGTCGTAGTTTTCGTGGTGCGCTTCGATGGCGTCGGCGACATCCGCCAGGAGCCCCCCGATAGGCCGGACGATTTCGGCGCCGCGCGCCGCATGCTCGCGAATGCTCTCCCGCTCGTCCGCGGACAAAGCGGCGGCCTTGCGCAGGATCTCCACGCTGACGTCCACCTTGCCGACATCGTGGAGCAGTCCCGCAATGCGGATCTTCTCGACCATCGTCCGGTCCATCCCCAGCTCTCGGGCGATGCTGACGCCCCAGGCGGAGACGCGGACACAGTGGGCCTCCGTATCGGCGTCGATCGTCTGAATGAACCGGGAGAGGATCGCCAGGACGCCGATGTACGCGCGTTCCAGGCTGCGCAAGGCCTCGTCGATCCGCAGTCGCAGGGTGGAGATGAGATAGGCGGTGAGGACCAGGATGCCGGCCCAGATGGCGAGTTCTGCCCAGAGCAGCGATAGGTGGCCTGTGTCCGCGAGGGATTGCGGCAGAAAGTACGCGTACGCCGCTACCAGGACTGAGGCCAGTCCGGCCACTCCCACGGCGTGGCGCGCCCGTAGCGTCCAGGCGGCCACGATGACGGGCAGGTAGAACAGGTACAGAATGATCTTCTGGTTGACGACCAGAATGTTCATGAAACCGAGCAGGGCGGTGAAGATCAGCAGGGGGATCAGACCCGGCCGGACCCGCGTCAGTTCCCGGAGGATGGTACGCCGCACTCTGTTTTCAATGGTTGGCATGATAGTGCCCCCTTCATATGCAGGTTTCTATCGGCTCCCGCAGCCGCCGCCATAACCGGATCTGCCCGGCCCAGGTCGACTTGTGTGGATCTTCCCCGGCGGCGGCCTGCGACGAGAAAGGCCGCGTCTCCCGACGACCGGCCCAGGCCCCATAATCTTGGTGCCGGCCAGATTCCCGCGGCGCAGAATCTGCGCCTGCCTCAGATGAGAGCCAGGGACCTGGATTCCTGTGGAGAGCCGGCAGCATGAGGTTGTATGGAAACCGAAGCCCGCGTTATGCTCACGACTACCCTGTGCCGATGGCGATCTGCGGGGCCGGTTTCTTCAGCGGCGGCGCGGTTCTGGCCTCCAAGCAGGGTATCCCATAGGGACCGACAGTGTCTTTCAGCCGGACCGCGTCAACGCCGGACGGGCGAATGATCATTCGCCGCTACCTAACCTCAGCGCCACAAAGCACTTAGCTCTCGCCCCCGGGGCCCAGTTCCGGCCTCTGTGGCTGTACCCACCCGCCGACCTCGCAGGACCAGATCGGCTTGGGCTTCGGCGGCTCCGGCAGCACGTCGAATGCCACAGCCTGCAACCCGGTCCGCCCGGCGCAGCCGTCAGGAAAGGCCGACGATCCGCTCCGCCAGCATCAACTCCATCTGTCCTGCCGGCGCCAATTCCACCAGCATCCCGTCCCGGTAGAGCGCAAACTCGCCGGGATCTTCTCCCTTGATGACTACCTCCTGCGCCAGCAGACCGTGTTTGATGGCATTCTGGGCAACGACGGCATTGCCTTCCGGCGTCCGCGGACCGGTGGACTTCTGGGCATTGCGACGATTGGCGGCGATTTGGGCTGCGGTAGCCATGTGATCCCCTCCTGATTTTAGAGGGATCAATTATAAATCAGGATCTGCCACCCCACGCGGGCAGCCTGCCATACCTGGTACAAGAACCATTTTTGCGTGTCAACAGAAAAGGCAAACAAATATAACTTGTTGGATATTTCATAAACCCTTGTCCCGCCGGAACCAACGCTATCGCGCCGAAGAAATGTAGCGCAGCGTTGTCTTTCCCGCGCAGGAATGTCACCCCTGCGAAGGCAGGGGCGGGGAAACGCAAGAAGGCGCGAAATGTAGGACAGCCGCCCCCGGCTGTCAGAACAACCGACTACCGGCTCCTGGTTCCCTACCGCCGACCGGACAAGTGCGGGCGAAGCATGGACATTTCCGCGGAGGCGGAAAGCGGCAATCTGCAGATCAGACAAGTGCGAGCGGAGCGCGGCAATCCGCAGATTACTGAGACCCTCTAACAGAATGAACGTCTATATGTCATTGCGAGGAGCGCAGCGACGAAGCAATCTCGGTCTCACGCATGGGATGGAGATTGCTTCGCTGCACTCGCAATGACATACCGGCCCTCTCTGCTTTCCGTCTCTCATTCTGATAGATGCTCTTAGGGTGAACTGCGAGCCGTCGCCTGCCCTCCGTCTTCCGTCCTCGAGCCCTCGCCCTTGCGGCGGAGCCGCTACCCTGACGCTCGCCTTCCTGGCCAGACAGGGATGAACACGGATTCCTTCCGGGAAAATGCACCCGATGCTGTCCATTCCCTCCAAGAATGTGAAAGGTGCAGGTGTGACACTGGGTTTCTCCCATGATCTAAGCAGGAAATGGCTCACCGAATAGAATGTAGCTGACTACGATCGCCATACACACTAAGACCAGAAGCAGCAGGAAGCCATAGAGCAGGAATAGTCTGAGTCCGCTGATCCCACGAGTGCAAAGAAGATAGACGGGCACGGCAATCGGCCAGCCGAAGAAAATGCCAACCTTGGCCCATTCTAACAGGGGCGTGCCTGACAATCTGGCATCGACGGTACAGAACCATGTGAAGCCAAGACAGGTGCCAAGAGACAAGAGCAACTCCACACGAGCACCAGCTTCTGAGCGAAGTCCGATCCTTGAAGGATCACTTGCAGCTCCGAGGTATGCTCCCGTCGCGGCGGTAAGCAGATAAAGGAACACGAGGACAACGCCCCGTTGTCTCCGCAACTGTCTCTCGGTCATCGTCGTCTCTCCCCAATCATTCCGTGCGCTCTTCTTGCTCAAGATCATAGCTCTTATCTTATCGTCGGCTGACCAACGACCATACCACCGAAATATACCTGCACGAAATGGAGTATCACACCTGCACATTTCCCATTCTTGGGGGAAGGCAGGTAACGGGGAGAGGCACCGGTTATTGATACGCGCGACTCGTGAAAACGGTGCGTGTCCCTGGCAGGGCGGCATCGTCCTGGTATTCTATGGATCATGCAAAGGAACTCCAATCCAAGGGGCACTCTTCGTTCCGTCGGCCTGCCGCAGGGTTCGGCCCTGCTTTTTGTCGGCGTGTGGGCGTTCTGCCTGGGAATCGTGTGTGCGGCGGAGGCGACGGGACCCAATCGTGTTCCGGTGGCCAACGGGATTGTCATGCCGCGCCGGCCTGTGCCGGAGGCCCTCGCGGCGGCCATGCAATTTCTGAAGAAGGCTGATGGCACTTACGTGCCCGGCCGGGTTGAGGGCGAATTGGCCGGTTACTTCACCCGCGCGCATGTGAACGAGGATGGCTCGCGCGCGGACCGGCCCCTGGCCTTTCCCGCCCGCCAGCACGCCTACTTCATCTTCACGTTTCTCCGCTACCAGGCCTACAGCGGCGAGCGCGAATGGCTGCTCCGGGCCCGCGACCTTGCGGACTGGAACCTCGCGCATTCCGCGCCGTCCGAAGCGTTTTATGCTCACCTTCCTTACTCGGTATTCACGAACGGAAAACCTGGCGGCTCGGGAGACAAGGACAGCCTCGAACCCGATAAAGCAGCCTTTCTTGGCAGTGGCTAATGAGTTTTGACGAACAACTTCGGTAATCAATGCTTGGGAATGGCTTTGGCGAGTTGCCCTTCGCCCGACAGGCCCACGTACCGCAACAAGGCACGTGACCCTTGCGCAAACTGATCGAGGAAGCCGTTGACCCGCTGCCGCAACCCCTTGGCGTCACTCGCCAAGCGGTGCAACTTGAGGATGTCCTGCCGCAACCAACGCCACAGTTTCTCAATCGGATTGAGCCACGGCGCGTGCGTCGGCAGCCAGACCGGCTTGATCTGCGGATACGCCTGGATCGCCTCCAGCACGTCCGGAGGCGTATGGATCGACCAGTTGCCCTGCACCACATAGATCTTCTGG
>CAYHAJ010000246.1:0-20407 GCA_964354535.1 uncultured Pirellulales bacterium | reverse complement strand
ATCCATCTCCGGCTCCAACGACTGGTACTTGCTCTGAATCCGTGCGATCATCTGTGCATCCTGCATGCAGGTGTTATCACACAATCCCTCAAATCGATCAATAGTAATTTGTGCAAGTTATTTATGCGCGATCACTTAGTCTCGGCAGCGACCCGTAAACTGCCGCGCACAGTCCATCACACAATCGGTGGTGTCCGATACGGTTCTGATGGAGCCCAGCAAGCAGCACAGCGGCCCAAGCTATGACTTCCAGAGGGGGCCCTCCCCGGACGGAGAGCGAGCGGCACCCAGTCCCACGGTGGATACAGGCCTGATTGACAAGGAAGTCAGTGAGAGGATCTCACTGGCCGTATTGCTGGCGACGGTTGCCGTGGTTGTCCGTCATTCCTACAACGCCCATATCTATCAGCCAGATATTCTGGACCTTGGTCCGCACGATGTCAGTTCTTTTGTGCAGTTGCTAAACAGACACTCCACCGCCAGTGCGGTGCCAACGTTCTTCCTATTGTCGGGATATCTGTTCTTCCGTAATTTTCGTCCCGGGTGCCTGCTGCGAAAGTGGAACAGCCGATTTCATTCACTGGTCGTTCCCTATCTTCTGTGGAACGCCCTGTACTTGGCCTTCTTCCTTCTGGTTGCGCCCCATGTTGTATTCATTGAGAGGTTCTCGGTCGCTGGCCCACTGGCATTCGACTTGGGCACAGTGGTTCGGAAGTTGACTCTCGACCCGGCCGCCGGCCACTTCTGGTACGTGCGCGACCTGATCGGATTCGTGATGTTGGCTCCACTTTTTTTCCTTCTCTATCGCCGTCCGTGGTGGGCAGGTATCACGCTCACAAGCCTGCTGGTATGCTGGCGGACGGTGGATCGCTCGGTCCTCTCCAGTGAAGGACCCCTGTTCTTCTTCGCTGGCGGTTGGGCAGGCTATCGGCAGTTGGAGGTGCGCCGTTTGAGGATCGAATCGTCATGGATCCTCGCCACGATATGTGTTCTGTGGTTGGGGTTATGTACCTATCAGACCCTGTGGCCACAGAAGGCCGCCTGGAACGAGCTTTCAGCCAAGATATCGACGCTTACGGGGGTAGCGGTCTTGTGGTTGTCCGTGGATCGCATCGCTGCTCTACCCGTTCGCGACGAGTTGTTACGTTTGGGACAATATTCCTTTTTCATCTACGCGCTGCATACGCCGACGGTCAAATACCTCTCCAAGGTGTTGCTATCGCTGGCGCCGGAGAGTCAATACTATAGCCTTCTTGTATATATTGCCACGCCCATGATCACCATTGCCATCAGTGTGCTGGTAGCCAAGGGCATGAGACGACACGGGGGTAGAATCTACGCTGTGTTGACTGGGGGACGTGTCCTGCCGCATGATCGACGCTCTCGGCATGCCGCAGAAATAGGGACACCGGTTCCGTGACCGACAGGGCAAAGCGAGACATCCGCTTGCTGTTTGCAGGTGATGTAGTCCCGGTGCAGCCTGACGAATGGGTGTGGGCGCAGTCACACCGACAGGCATTGTCTGGTGCCATTCAAGGCGAGATCGAAGGGTCCGACGCCTTCATCATTAACCTGGAGTGTCCCCTGACACAGAGTTCGCACGAGTTCTCCAAGTATGGGCCGAGCCTCAAATCTCCCGCGCTGGTGGCGGAGATCCTGGCGCAGATGGGTGTCACGGCCGTCTCTCTGGCCAATAATCACATCTTGGATTACGGCCAAGAGGGCGTCTGCGACACAAGGAGGGCTCTGGAAGAGAACCAGTTACGGTATTTCGGCGTCGGCCCGACAGCGGAGCAGGCCTGTGAGCCCTTCTTCCTTGCGAGGGCGGACTGCCGTGTCGGGATCTTGGCCTATGCAGAGCACGAATTCAACTGGCAGGGGGATGATACGTGGACCACGGGACTGATTAACCCCGCGGCCAACATCTTGCAGATCATGCGGGTGGCGCGCCAGTGTGACAAGCTCGTTGTCTTTACTCATTGCGGGCCGGAATATTGTCACTACCCCTCCCCACGGATGGTCCAACTCTTCCATGCGATGGTGGATGCAGGTGCCCATGCCGTCGTTAATTCGCACTCCCACGCGGTAATGGGAATCGAGCAAGTTGGAGGCGCGTCGATCTGCTATGGCTTGGGTAACTTCTGGTTCCCGCGCCAGGGTCGAGACGGAGAATGGAATGTTGGCTTGATGGTGCGGCTGCATTTGGGCCTGTCAGGTGTTACGGCTGATCCGATCATCATCCGATACGTGCCACAGGTCGGAATCGTGCCCTTTGGCGGTCCGGCGGCTGCAGAACTGCTGCGCCAGAAGTCAGAATCGTTAAAGGACAAGGCGTTCCTCGATCGCCAGTGGCACGAGTATTGTCTGAGGCAACGAAAACGGTTGCTGCGCTCCGTCATCAAGGGGGCCCTGGCCATGGTGCCTGCCCTCGGGTATCGAGCCCTGTTCAAGCATGGCCCTGTCAAAGCCGGTGGTCGTTTTCTCCGGGCCGTCAACCTATACCGTGGGCTGGTCACGTGCGAGAACCACACGGAGGTTCTTTCCACGATTCTCGACCAAATGCGCAAGGGCGCACCCTGATAGGGCGGTTACTACCGATCGCCAGAGAGGAACGGATGAGCAACGCGGCCCACAAGCTCCGGGTGTTGTGGCTTTCGCCGATCCACTCGCATTACAAAGCGCGTTTCCTTGAGCACTGGCAGGAGAACGGACAGATTCAATTGACCGTGCTGGCAGGCCAGATGCAGCGGGCGAAAGGCTTCAGCGAAGCGCAGGAGCCACTGAATTATTCGGTCGAGCGGGTACCTGTCGTTTCCACGAAATTCGGCATATCCCTGGCCGTGGCGCAGAAGGTGCTCCAACTGTGCCGCCGGACGGCGTTTGATTTCATCATGATTCCCGCGGATCGCAAGCGTCTGCCCCTGATGCTATGGCTGGTCTGTTGGCGGCCCGTGTTTGGGTATCAGCTCTTCAGCTATAACCACGCGAGGTCGGGTAAAAGGGGCACCGGCTCTCTGATGGGCACCGTCGATCGTTGGTTGACGCGCTGGATGTATGCCCTGTTGGATCGCATCGTCTTCTATACCGATCATGAAAAGGAAGTCGCGCTGGGGAAGAAGCTCCTGCCGCCGCAGAAGGCCTTCTACGCCAACAACACGCTTGACACCGATGAGATCCGGGCGTTGTGTCCCTCGGAGCCGGAGGTGGTGACGCCTCCGGCCATGCTCTTCATCGGTCGGCTGGTCGCGGACAAGCGGGTCCATCTGGCTCTTCAGTATCATCGGGAGATTAAAAAGAGTATTCCAGGGTTTCAGCTCATCGTTGTCGGTGATGGTCCCGACGCGGTCCAGGTCAAACAAGCCGCTCAGACTGACCCGGACATCATTTGGACAGGCACACTGTCGGAGGAGCAACAGATCAGTGTCTATATGCGCCGGGCCAGTTTCGTTTTTAATCCGGGGAGTGTCGGCCTTTCGATCGCCCATGCGTTTGCCTATGGCAAACCGTTGATCACGTTGCGGGAAAGACCCGGCACGGCGGACAAAATGATTCTGCATGGACCAGAAATCTGCTATCTCCGGCCGGGCGAGAACGGACTGTTGCTGGAGGGAGAGGACATACAGACCGACTGCCAACAGATGTTGGCGTTGCTGTCCGATCCGAATCGTTGCCGCACCATGGCTTACCACGCGATGGAGACGTCCCGCCGAATCAGCGTGAAGCAGTGGACCGAGCAGATGACGCACAGCCTGACAGCGCAGATATGAAAACCAAATGACGTCGGATGAGAATATGCCAGGGTCATGATCAGCAGAACCGTGACCCCAGAACCGTTGCCAGACCCGGAGATGCGCCCGTGATACGTCCAACTCTGCGTACGTCGTGGTTCTTCCTACGGTACGACCTGCTCAAGCCCGGTTCGAAGCAGTATTACGAGACGTTAATGCGCAATCAGGGACTCCCGCCGGAGGAGATTGAGCAGACCAGTTGGACCCATACCCGCCGCCTGCTGGAGTATGCCTATCGACACGTGCCTTACTATCGGCAACGGTTTGACAGTCTGGGGCTGCGCCCCGCGGACATCACCAGGCCCGACCACTACGTCCAGGTGCCGCCCCTGACGCGTGCGGACTTGGTCAATCACTTTTCGTCGTTGCTTTCGGACGAGGCATCGCTATCGGAGGTGCGTCTTTCGTCTACCGGTGGCAGTACCGGTCAGCCCGTCAAAGTCTATCTGCCGAAAGACTCGCCCCGCGCCGCGCTGGGCTGGCGGATGCTCCAGTGGTGGGATCTGACGCCGGATGGCGACTGGGGACGCACGTATCGTGATACCCGCCGGAGCCCCCGGGCTAAGATTCTCAAGTGGATCACCACATGGCCGACCAAGGAGGTCTTTCTGAATGCTTCCGCCTTTGGACCGGAGGATATCCAACGGTTCGTGGTGCAGTTCAACCGTCTCCGGCCTCCTTTGCTACAGGGCTATGTCGGAGCGATGGATGCACTCGCCAATTACATTCTCGATCACGGCTTGGAGATGCATTCGCCCAAGGCGATCTGGGTCACGTCGGCTCCCATCACGGCGGTCCAGCAAAGTCATATTGAAACGGCGTTCCATGCCCCCGTCTACGACCAGTATGGCTGCTGCGAGGTCTACTGGCTGGCGGCCGAATGCTCCCGTCGCCGGGGCCTGCACATGTTTCATGATGCACGCCGTATCGAGTTCCTGGGGGAGAACGGTTGTTCGCAGCCGGTGGGCGAATATGGCGAAATCGCCGTCACCGATCTGATGAACTACCACTTTCCACTGATCCGTTATCTCAACGGGGACCGTGGCCGGGCGCTGACGCACACTTGTGATTGTGGCTGCCATCTGCCGCTGATGGACAAGGTCAAAGGCCGTGTCTCCGACACCTTCAAGCTGCCCTCGGGCCTGTACATCAATGGTGAATTTCTGACCACGCTATTTGACCATCAGCCCGACGCGGTCCGGCAGTTCCAGGTTCATCAGAACCGTGATCACTCTATCGACCTGCTGATTGTACCCAGTCCGCAGTTCAAACAACTGGATCAGGTGCTGGAGGGCGTGATACACCGGCTCACGGCAAGTGTGCACGCCGAAGTCCCTATCAGGCTCAGGAAGGTCGAGGCGCTGCCGCAGAAGAACGGCAAACTGCAGTTCATCACCTCCGATGTAAAGTAGACTTCCGTCGTAAGCAGAACCGGCATGGATAGGGCGCTACAACGGGATCGTCGACTGGACTACCTCAAGGGGAGCTGTGTCCTGGTCATGGTGCTGTACCATGTGGTAAGCGTGGCCGGCGCCCACTACGAAACAGGGCCCGTGCTCAACCGCCTGCGTTTCATTCATGCGGGTTTCCTCTTCCTCTCCGGAATGCTGGTCGGTCAGTACCATGTCGCGAGAGTTGCCCACGGTCAGGCCCTCGCGGTGTACCGGCGCCTGGTGGTTCGCGGCCTCAAGCTTTGTGGTATGTTCCTCGTCCTTAATGGTGCCGTCTATGCTTTAGACATGGGAGGTTCGTTGGTCAGCCTCCGCCAGATGGATTCGGTGCGCGGAGTGCTATGGACGCTTTTTGTCCAACCGCAGGGGTACCTGATGGTGGGCGAGATTCTCTGGGAGATCGGCTTGTTCCTGGCTGTCATTGCCCCGCTGGTTGCCCTGCTGCCTATTTGGCACTTCTGTCTCATTGGCCTCGCGCTGTGGATGGCCGGGTCTTGGGGACGAATTCCTTTCTTTCTGAGCATCGGCACATGGGGAATTCTATCCGGCTGGTACTTGCGCAACCGTGACTACGGCAAAGTGTTGCGAAACAGGTTCATTGGGGCTGCCTTGGTCGGCACCTGGTTGCTGTATCTGGTATATGTCATATCGGTGGTGCAGATCAGCAAGCAGATTCCGCCGTTGGCCCTGGCGCTTGCGGTGGCGGAGATCCTGGTGTGGTTTGCCCTCTTTCTTATCTTCCATCAATCCCGGGTTCTGCCACGGGCAGACCAGTATTGTGAATTCTACGGCAAGTACACGCTGGCGGCTTACTGCTTCCAGTTAATCATTGCCCGGGTAGTTGCCAAGTCGTTTCATCCTGATGGCTTCCTCTGGTACTGTGTTGTCGCCGTGGCGGTCAACCTTCTGGCCATGCATGGGGCACTGCGCTCAATTGACTGGGCCAGGAAGAAGAATTGGATGGTCGATCGTAGCTATCGGGCCGTCTTTGCCTGAGACGGAGACTCCATGCGGGACCGAAAGACCAGACTTCTCCTCATAGGACCGTATCCTCCCCCATACGCGGGTCCCGAATTGGGGACGAAACTGCTGTTAGATTCGGAGGTCGCACGGGTCCTCCAAGTGCGCTTTCTCAACACTAACGTGTGGAGCGATAATGCGCAGAAGACGAAGGTGGATGCCCGCCTCTTTCTGGCTTTCTTTTCTTTTGTGACACGTTGTATCTGGGCGCACCTCGTGTTTCGGCCGGATGTCGCCTACCACCTTGTGACTCCGACGCAGATGGGATGGTGTGGACGGGACCTGTGGTTTCTGTTCATCTGCAAGCTCTTCCGGTCGAAAGCCGTGGTCCACTTCCCGGGGGCCACTTGCAGCACAACCTACGGCGGTTTCATCCTGTCGTGCGGTTTCTCATGCGTCGCTTGTGCACGTCCATCTCCCTGGCCTTGGTCCAGTCCGAATGCCTGCGGGGACAATTCGAAGGACTGGTTTCGAGGGACAAAATCAGAGTCTTGCCAAATGCCGTTGAAGCAGACCTCTACCCTCCGGCCCACAAGGGCTTCCAACCGATTGTGCTCTTCCTGGGGCATGCCACCAAAGCCAAAGGATACTGCGACCTCGTCCGCTCCATCCCGAGAGTGGCGGACGCAATTCCCGAAGTGCGCTACATCGTGGCCGGCACGATGCATACCGGGATGCGGGGTGTCTTCGTGGAGCAGGACAGCGGTCGCCCCATCCGATATGAGAACCCCTTCGACGTGCATACCTGGGTGAACTCCTCGCCGTACGCCAGGAACTATGACTACGTGGGTGTAGTTGCGGGAGAGGCAAAGTTGAAGCTCCTGCAGGACGCCGCCGTGTTCGTGCTTCCCTCCTACTCCGAAGGGTTCTCTCGGGCTCTCCTGGAGGCTATGGCGGCAGGCAAGCCGGTGATTTGTACCCCGGTCGGTGCCCATGGGGAAGTCATCCAGGATGGTGTCAACGGCTTCCTGGTGCGCCCAGGGGATGAACAGGCCATTGCCGAGAGGATCCTGCAGTTGCTGACGGATTCCTCGCTGCGCGAACGAATGGCCGCCACCAACGCCGCGTATGTCCGCCAGCAGTTCTCCGCGGAGAAGATCGCCAGCCGCTTTACGGAGTACTTGCAGGAGTTGTGCCATGAGGAAACGTAAAACCCTGGCGGGCCAGTTGATGTTCTGGTTAGGCGAGGGGGCCAGAAGACTGCGGATTATTTACCTGCGCATGAACGGCGTGAAGATCGGCCGGAACGTCTTCATCAGCTTTGGTGCCAAGATTGACACGCAGTTCGGTGAGATTGAGATCGGGGATGATGTTCACATTACGCGTGGCGTCTGCATTCTCGCCCACGACGGGGCGATCAAGCACACCTGGATCGCACCCGGGGCCCATGCCGGTGGCCGTGTTGTGGTGGGCAAGGGCACCTTTATCGGAGTCAATGCCGTAATCCTCAAGGATGTCATCCTGGGGGAACATTGCGTCGTGGGAGCGGGCGCGATTGTCACCAAGAGTGTGGCCCCTTATTCGCTGGTCTGTGGCAATCCGGCTCGCGTGGTGCGGACCCTATCCGAGCCGGCCGGTGAAGACAGCCCTCTTGGTGTAAGCGCTGCATACGACGCACGTTCTGTGCCCATGGTGGTGATGTGTGACCCTGAAGACCCCGGCACAGAAACACACTGATGGTCAACTAGGCAGTGGAAGCATTGTTGGGCGGGAGATCCCTTGGCTGGCAGGTCCGGCCGCGACACTCGGTACCGTGCCCTGTCGTGCCATGGGAGCCGAAGACCGGGCTCCCGCCATAGATGGGTGGGTGGAGTAATCCCAGGGCAGCATCGGTGCGACTGCACTTGCTGGGCGGCTGCGGGGACGGATCGGGGCCAAGTTATAGAAGGCGGCCCATGTTTGGCCTGCAAAGACAGATCTATGAGCAGTTGCCGACCTGCGTCAGGCAGTTGCTCTGTCGCGTTCCGTATTCGTGGCTGGCCGGGAGGGAGTACCGCCAGGTATTGCGGCACTGTCGCCAATTCGATTTCTTGTCCCGTGAGGAGGTCGTGGCCTACCAGCAGAAAGAGTTGGGCAATCTGCTGCGGTATGTCGTAGACCGGGTGCCCTTCTATGGCAAGTACCGCGCCGCGGTCACACGGTTCAAGCCGTTTGATGCCCTGAAAGAGTTTCCCTTCATGACCAAACCGGACGTCCAGCAGCATCTCGCCGAACTAACCGCGTGCTGCGATATCCCGCACCATCCAGCGCGAACCAGCGGGACATCGGGAAATCAACTTACCTTCTACGAGGATGACGCGACCTACTTCCGGGAAATGGGATACATTCACTCCCAATGGCAGCGTATCGGCTATTCTTCCCGTTGCCGCAAAGCCACGTTCCGCGATATCACCTTGCGACGCAGAATCCCTGGGGTCTACTGGAAATACAATCCCATCCACAACGAACTGCAGTTCTCGCCTTTTCACATGAGCGAGGCCAACTTGCCTCCTTACCTCGAGCGGCTCATCCAGTACAAACCGCATTTTCTGCATGGCTACCCCTCGGCGATTGACATACTGGCCCAGTACGTTCTGGAAGCCAACAGCAGGCGACGTCTTCCTCCCATCCAGGGCGCGCTCTTGGGATCCGAAGGGTGCACGGCGCTGCAGCGAGAGAGGATTGCGGAGGCTTTTCGCACCCGAGTTTTTACGTGGTACGGCCACAGTGAGAGAACCGTTCTTGGGGGGGAGTGCGAGCACAGCGATTACTACCACCATTTCCCCGGTTACGGCGTGCTGGAGATTGTGCAGCCAGATGGACGCCCAGTTGCTTGTGACGACGAAGGGGAGATCGTGGGAACGGGGTTCTTGAATCGGTTCATGCCGTTAGTGCGCTATCGCACCGATGACTACGCCGTTCGCAGGACCGATCGTTGTCCGTGTCACCGCCGGTGGGACCGGTTCTCTAACGTGATCAGCAGGAGGAACACCGACGGGTACGTCATCGGGAAATCGGGCCAGAAGTTCTCGCTGGTTATGCTGGAGACACCCAGTCGTGTATTTCGGAATGTGATTCGCTTTCAATACTATCAGAAGAAACGTGGCGAACTCCGCATCAGAATGATCGTCAGTGCAAGATTCGGTCAGGAAGAGGAGAGAATGATACTCGAGGAGCACCGGAAGCGCTTGCTGGATGAAATGGATATCCGCGCTGAATATGTCCACGACATTCCCCTTACGCCCGCGGGCAAGCAGCGCTGGATCGTCTCCGAGGTCGACCCGTAGCCACCTGAGGGTGCTCGCGGGGCAGAATGGGTATGGCTGATTTCGTGAAAGCGCGCACCGTCCTGGACGAACGAATGTATCGCTCTATCCATGAACAGAGGGAAAAGCCCCGCAAGCCGCAGTCCCGGGCTTGGCTGGATCTGAAAGGATTCGGCACTGCCGGAGAATGCGGACACTTCAAAAGGGGGGTGGATGGAGATAGTCTGATCGGTGGATGGTGATGTTCCTGGTAGGGTCGCTCAGTGCAGTCTCAAACAACCGATGGCGGTGAAATCGAGGCGCGGCAGGCGACGCTGCTTGATGTGGAATGGTTGATCGATCTCTGCCGTGACGGATTCCCTGGTACCCTGCTGTGGGATGGGCCGCGGTTTCGATGGAGAAAGTGGTGGCAGTCCGTATTGCGGTCTGCGTCTGCCGAGACGTGGCTGTTCTCCCTTGACCACGAGCCCAGCGGGGCGTGCGTCCTGGTCCTGGACATGAAGAAGTGGCAGGCGGAAATCCAAGGTGCCGAGCGAAGCTGGGCGGTTCGCTTGTGCGCGGCGGCACTATGTCCGAAGCTGGTTGTGTCACGGCTGGTGAAGAGAGTGCTGGGGAATCGGTCGCCGACGTCTGCCTGCCCAAAATCTGAACCTGTTGTCGGGGCGACCGGGAGTCACACCCGGATCCGGTTGCTGGCCGTTGCTTCCTATAAGCGCAGGCAAGGTGTGGGCAGGACAATACTTCGATTCTGCGAACGCAGAACCTTGGAACTCGGGCGCGACACTATCAACCTGGTGGTATCCGCTGAGAATGCATCCGCCCGGCGCCTCTATGCACAGCAAGGCTATGTGTGCACGGCTCATGGGGATGATCGCTGCGTATTCACGAAGATCCCCGGAAGTTGACGATGACCGGGGGGCCAGCCGCAGGCAGAGCCGTAATCATCAGTGTTCATGTTGAGCCATCCGCCTGCGTGCTGCAGAATTGTCTTCCTCTTGGCTACGCGGTAGTTCCGGAACAAGCCGATGGCCGTCATATCTGCGGAGCGCCTGTGATACGATAGGGTCCCGGAGCGCCGGCGGCCAAGAGCAAGTTGTGTCACTCCTCTGCCATTCTGGCGGGTAGTTGGACGAAGTCACACCACGCGGGAGTCCGGTTACATGTTTCGATCCTCCACGTTGAAGCGGTTCGTGCACGCCAGATTACCGGCGGTCGTGACTCGTTCCATCGCACTGCTTCCCTATCGGTTTGTCGTTGGCAAGGAGTATCGCACGTGCCTCGCCCTCTGCCGGCGTTTGGACGCCTCCAGCCGGTCTGAGGTTCTGGCCTTGCAGAAGCGGCTCTTGTCAGACCTCCTGCGCTTTGCCGTGCAGGAAGTGCCGTTCTATCAGCGGTACAAGAGCGTCGTGGCCAGCTTGGAACCATTTGACGCCTTGAGAGCCTTCCCCTACATCAGCAAGACCACCGCACAGAACCACTTCGAGGAACTGACGGCGCGGTCGCCCCGGAGCATCCCGCACCGCGTGGTAACAACGGGCGGATCGTCCGGCCAGCAACTCGCGTTTCTCGAAGATGAGACCACCTGCCTTCGAGAGATGGGCTTCATGCATTCCCAATGGAAGCGCGTCGGGTACACGCCCAAATGCCGAAAAGCCACTTTCCGAGGGGTTTCCTTCCAGGCCGTGACGAATTCCTGTTTCTGGCAGCCTAACCCGGTTGGTCATGAACTCCAGTTCTCTCCCTTCCACATCAACGAAGGGACTCTCGGCCTCTATATCGTGAAGATGGTCGAGTACCAGCCAGAGTTCATCCACGGCTATCCTTCCGCCGTTGATGTTCTCGCCGAGTATGTGATTCGCCACGGGCTGACGTCGCGACTCCCCCCTATCAAAGCGGCTCTGCTGGGCTCCGAAACCTGCTCGCAGGCGCAACGGGATCGGATCGAAGCCGCCTTTCGCACGCGCGTGTACACGTGGTATGGTCATAGCGAGCGAACGGTCTTGGGGGGTGAGTGTGAGTACAGTCGGGTCTATCATATGTTTCCGTCCTATGGCATCTTGGAGATCATCGGAGAGGATGGGGAGCCCTGCGAGGTCGGGGAACAAGGTGAAATCGTCGGGACCGGCTTTCTCAATCGATCGATGCCACTCATCCGCTACCGTACCGATGACTATGCCACGCGGGAATCGCATGAATGCGACTGTGGCCGCTGCTGGGATCGGTTCTCCAACGTTGCAGGCCGACGGAGCCTGGAAGGTTTTGTTCTGGGCAAGCACGGCTCCCGAATATCAGACGCGGCGCTCAACGTGCACGATGCGTGCTTCAATCATGTCGTCCGTTATCAGTACTACCAGAAGACCGCGGGCCAACTGGTGATCCGGGTAATCCCCAGTCCCATGTATTCCCCTGCGGATGAGGCCAAGATCCTCGCGGCATATCGGGAAAAGCTCTGGGGCGAGATGGATGTCGTGGTGGAGAGAGTCGATGATATTCCCCTGACCAGGTCCGGCAAGCAGCGGCGGCTCCTTCTGGAGATTGAGTGATACGCCGCCGAGACCGCTCTCCTGCGTGGCAGGGTGTCACATTAGGATCTCACGGCCGAAGGGCAAGGGTGAGACTTTGCCCCTCGAGATCACATCCGGATATCGATGTTTCCACTCTTGTCTTTAGCCGTTGTGGCGGTCGCGCCTCTCCGCGGCATAGGCCCGGGACCCCTCCCAGATCACGGGGGATCGATAGGCACACAGGCTCGAGACGGAACAGCGAGCGGTGTACGTCCACGGAAACCATAGCCTTTGGGGGTGATGCGGTGGAACAACTCACGCAAAGACTGAAAACGGGTGAACTCCTTGTCCAGGAACTACCTGGGCCGCCTGTCAGCGCAGATACGATTCTGGTTCAGAATCGGTATTCTCTGATCAGTTCCGGGACGGAAAGCTCGACGGTCAAGACGGCGCGCCTGAGCCTGATCGGGAAGGCGAAGGAGCGACCGCAGCAGGTCAGGCAAGTCCTGGATGTCCTGCGCACGCAAGGACCGGTTCAGACCTATCGGGCGGTGATGAAGAAGCTGGATGCGTATTCGCCGCTGGGTTACAGTTCTGCGGGCGAGGTTCTCGAGGTAGGTGCGGACGTGAAAGGATTTGCCGCCGGAGACAGGGTAGCCTGTGCCGGAACCGGCTATGCCAATCACGCGGAGCTCGTCCGGGTGCCGGCCCATCTGTGCGTGAGACTCCCCCCCGAGGCAGATTTGAAGCGGGCCAGCTACAATACGCTGGGTGCCATAGCTTTACAGGGGGTTCGCCAGGCGGACTTGCACCTGGGGGAGAGTTGTGCCGTGATCGGGCTGGGCCTGCTGGGGCAGCTTACCTGTCTGATGTTGCGTGCGGGCGGGGTCGTGACGCTAGGCATTGACATCGATGATTTTGCGGTGGAGCTGGCCCGCCACCACTGCTGTGATTCTGCCTGGCTTCGAACGGCGCCCGGCCTCCCCCAGCAGATCCGTCACTTGACGGTCGGATTGGGGGTGGACGCCGTCATCATCACCGCCGGGACCACGAGTCTTGATCCCATCAACTTCGCCGGCGAACTCGCACGCAAGAGAGGCCGCGTGGTGATTGTGGGCGCTGTCCCTACTGGTTTTGACCGCGACCCGTACTGGTACCGGAAGGAGTTGGAACTGAGGATGTCCTGTTCCTATGGTCCCGGCCGCTACGATCCGGAGTATGAAGAAAAAGGAGTGGACTATCCGCCGGCCTATGTGCGGTGGACGGAGAACCGGAACATGAAGGCGTTCCAGGAACTGGTCCACACCGGGAGAATCGATTTGGATTACCTCACGACCCACGCGTTTCCACTGGCTGAGGCGCCGAAGGCCTACGAGATGATCGTCCGTCGCCGCGAGCCCTTCCTCGGGGTGGTCCTCAGATATGACACGGCCAAACCGTTGGGACGCCGTCGGATCGCGATCGCGCCCCTGCGCGCGGAGCGGAAGGTGGGCATCGCGTTTGTCGGCGCGGGCAGCTACGCCCAGAGCCATCTCCTGCCGAACCTGTCCCGTCACGGAAGGGAGGTCTCCCTCCTGGG
Source organism: uncultured Pirellulales bacterium (assembly GCA_964354535.1). Taxonomy (GTDB): domain Bacteria; phylum Planctomycetota; class Phycisphaerae; order Sedimentisphaerales; family Anaerobacaceae; genus PLanc-01. The sequence continues at coordinate 6,820 of CAYHAJ010000246.1, read as the reverse complement.
GGTCATGACAAATTCCGGCACGACCTCGAAGCGTGTGGCCGAAAAATTCGGATTCCGCTTTTGCACCTGCGAGCCGAACGACATTTTTGAGAATGGGGGCATCAACACGATCTTCGTGGCCACCCGGCACGACAGCCATGCCCGCTATGTGCGACAGGCGTTGTCGACAGGCAAGCACGTGTTCGTGGAAAAACCCCTATGCCTCACGCCGGATGAACTCTCCGACATCGAGGAACTCTATGCCCGGTCCGGAGAACGTCAGTTGATGGTCGGTTTCAACCGACGGTTTGCGCCCCATGTCGTGCACCTCAAGAGACAGTTGAGCCGAGGGCCGTTGTCCATGATCTACCGGATCAACGCCGGGGCCGTTCCGCCGGACCATTGGACTCAGGAGAGCCGGTTTGGAGGAGGCCGCATTATCGGGGAAGTGTGCCACTTTATCGATTTCCTCACCTGGCTCTGTGGCGCATGCCCGACAGCGGTCCACGCCACCGCACTGCCTGATCCGGACGGCCTGAATGACACGGTGAGCATCAACCTCGAGTTTTCCAATGGCTCCATCGGCACCATCGGCTACTTCGCGAATGGCGCGAAGGAGTTGCCCAAGGAATACGCGGAGGTCTACGGCGCCGGCTTGACCGGGATCATCAGAGATTTCAAAACGTTGGAGATCTACTCCGGCGGCAGAACCTATCGCAAGAAGTCGCTGGCGCAAGACAAAGGTCAGGCGGGCATGGTCACGGCGTTTGTGGAACGAATTCAGCAAGGGGGGCCGCCGCTCATCCCGGCGGAGGAGATCTTCCGGGTGACGAGAGCTACGTTCGCCGTGTTGGAATCGTTGAAGACTCGGCAAGCCATTACCCTCTGAGAACCGATGCAGCGCACGAAGGTCCGAGACTGTGTGCAGGATCTGCTGTCTTACATTGAGCGGAGTGACTATGCCGGTTATGACCCCTACGACGCGCTCAACAGTCCCTTGATTCGGTGGGCCGGAACGAAGAGCAAGTGGGTGCGCGTCGGGGCCACTCATCTGGTCCGGCGATCTCCCGTGAATCTGAGGCCCGTCCTGGGGATTCGCAAGGGCCATAATCCCAAGGGACTCGGTCTCTTCCTGTGGGGCTATGCCAGACTTTACCTACACGCTGACCGTCAGTGCGACGAACGGCGCGGTGGTCAAGACGCCGAGCAAGACCAGTTACAGCTCCGGGGAGACCGTCACGCTGAACGCGGTTCCCGATACGGGCTATGAGTTTGACAGTTGGACCGGAGACCTGATGGGCGGAAGCAATCCGGCGACCCTGATGATGGATTCTGACAAGGTGGTGACGGCCAACTTCCGGCCTGTCCTCTCCGACACGAATGCGCCGGCGGTGATCGCTTGCCGGCCGGAACCGAATGCGATCCAAATCCCGTTGAATTCCCTGGTGCTGCTGCACATTTCCGATGACGGCAGGGGCGTTGATGCGAATACGGTTGCCATTTCCGTGGACGACACGGTGGTGTATGCCGGAAATGTGCCGACTTATCGCAGCGCGCTTGGCGTATGTCGGCGTGTCGGGACACCACCTGATTACACCTATGCCTATCAGGCCGACCAGAGATTCGATTTCGACCAGATAATCCAAGTGACGGTCCATGCCTCCGATCTGGTAGGGAATGTCATGCCGGCGCATTCCTATTCGTTCGCGACAGAAATGCGGGCCTTCGGCCGCAATCTGAAAGTCACCAGAGGATTAGACACTTTGGCGAAGGGTAAGCCGGCCACCGTGCGGGACAAGGCCGGGAACATCTGGGCTGTCTGGCAGGCGGGAGCCGTCGGCGGGAGAAACGTCTACGTGAGCAAGCTTGCTTACGGCGGCGCTTCCTTTGGTGATCCGGTGCGATTGACCACGGGATCGCACGATGCCTGTAATCCCGCTCTCGCCATCGGTGCTGACAATAAGCTCTACGTCGTTTGGCAGGACGACCGGCGAGGGAATTGGGATGTCTATGTGAGGACGTCCGGGGATGGGATCGCGTGGTCTGATAAAGTACGGGTCACCGATTCCACGAGTAATCACATTCGCCCGACCATTGTTGTTGACGGTCAGTCGCCCAGCCGGGTCTACGTGGCCTGGCAGGAGGATGGAGCCGGTCATCAAGACATTTACGTGGCCACGTCAACGGACGGATTTGCCACAAAGGTGATCTCACGAGTCACCTCCGGCGCATCGGATCAAACCGGCCCGAAGATGGCTGTGGACCCGTCCAACACCATCTATCTCGTCTGGACGGACCGCAGGAACGGCTCGGACGACATCTACGGCGCCTCTTCCGCAGTAGGCCCCTGGACGAACGTGCCGCTCGTGACGGGGCCAAGCCATCAGAATTCGCCGGCGATTGCCGCCGAAACGGCGGGGGCCGCTTTGCACTTCGCATGGGTGGACGACGCCTCGGGTAACCAGGATATCTACTATGCCCGTTCGAATGGTTTGTCCGCCACTCCGTTGGTCGGGATGAACCTTGTGGATGACGCTCTGGGGACGAATCAGACCGCCCCCGCGCTCGCCACGGTCGGCAGCAACGGTGCTGATCTGAAGGTCTTTGTCTGCTGGCGGGATGAGCGGAATACCACGGCGAACGGGAGCGACGTGGACTTGTATTTCGCCGAGGTGAGAACGCCGGCGGCGACCAATGTCCTGATCCACGACGGCACGGGCTCGGATCAAAGCGAACCCACGGTGGGTATCGACAACTCGGGATACCCGTATCTGATCTGGACGGACAATCGCAACAGGGTTCAGGATATCTACTATTGCGGCAGCACCTATATGGTTCATGAGGCGCTGGCCTCCGGATTCGTGAACGCCGCCGCGGGAGGCATCCTGGGCAAGGCTCCCGTATCCAATTTGGGCGATGTGTCCGTTGTCATTCCTGCGGACGCTTGCCCGCAGGATGTGACGGTCACGATCACGCGGATCTGGAACTCGCAGCCTGCTTCGTCGTCCTCTGTCGTTCCGTATGATTTCGGTCCCAGTGGCCTGGAATTCAATCTACCGGTCACCGTCACGGTCCCGTATGCAGCCGCTGAATTCGGCAGCAAGCCGCCGGTGCCGTGCTGGTATGATTCGCGAACCGACACGGTGAGTCAGCAGGGCATCACCGATGTTGAGACGCTGACCATATCCTCTTCGATCCGCGCGATACGTTTCCGCACCACGCACTTCACGCCGTACGTCTTGCTCGCTGTGCCGCCGGTCATCCAAACGGCCAGCGGCGGTGGCTGTAACCTATCTATTCAAGGCAGGCAAGATCCGGCCGGGTACTTCATTCCGTTCGCCATCCTCGCCGTAGTGATGGGAGTCCTGCGGTTGCGCGATGCCGCCCGGTGCTCAGTACTACATCGCCACGAAGGCTCAAGGGGACCGAAACGGCCCTCCGATGTTCCCATAGGAAGGGGTGTTCTATGGGTATGAGAATAGTCCGGATCATGTGAGTCTAATCCGTCTTCGCGAGATCGAGGAAGAGGATGATTGAAGGATTGCCGACCGGTGTGTAATGGCCGGTGAAGGCCAGGCCGCCCGTCTGGCGATCCACGCGGAAGACGGCGAGGTTGTCGCCCCGCTGATTGCAGGAGTAAAGGAACCGGCCGGTGGGATCGAAATTGAAGCTGCGCGGATAATTCCCGTGCGACCATTGCTCCCCGACGTAGGTCAGGGCACCGGTGGCGCCGATGGAGAAGATCGCGATGCTGTCGTGCAGACGGTTGCCCGCATAGAGGAACCGGCCCTCGGCAGAAACCAGGATCTCCGAGCAGAAATTGCTGCCGGCGAACCCGGGCGGCAGGGTGGAGACGGTTTGCCGTGCGGCCAGTCGGCCCTCTTGGGCCTCGTAGTCAAACAGAACGACGTTCGAGCCTTCCTCCTGAAGCGAATAGAACCAGTGCCCGTTCGGATGGAAGCAGAAATGCCGCGGTCCGTCTCCCGGCGGCAGCGAGATGGCGGGGGGATCATTCGGAGTGAGCACGCCCTTGGTGTCATCGAACTTCCAGATGAAGATTCGATCCAAGCCCAGATCGACATGCAAAACGAAGCGCCCTGACGGATCGGCCTGAATCATGTGCGCATGCGTTCGGTCGTGCCCGCTGAAGGCAAAGCTTCCCGGTGGGGCGTTCGTTGCCTTCGTCGGCCCCACCGTTCCCACATCCACCTTGACGTCGGTGGCAACACCCAGACCGCCGTTGGACCGAATCGGCAGCACCGCCACGGAGCCGCCAAAATAATTGGCCACCAGCAGGAACCTCCCGGACGGGTGCACGCTCACGTAGGTGGGCCCGGCCCCGCCGGAACCGACGGTGTCGAGCAGTCTCAACTGCCCATCCGCACGGTTGACCGCGAAGGCGCTGATTGTGCCCTCCTTGCCTTCGCCCACCCGGTCCGTCTCGTTGGTCGAATACAGGCGTGTCCCGGCGGCATTCACAACCAGACAACTCGGGCTGGTCGCCATCTCATAGACGCCGCACGGGGTTAGGGCCCCGGTAGCGCGATCGACCTGAAACAGGTGAATGCCGCGTCCATTTCCGGGAGGCAAATCCACCTGTGTCGGCAGCATGTCGCGGAGGGGCGAGCTGAACGTGCCCACGTAGGCCAGGAGCGGCCCCTTAGCTTCGGCCGCCTGCGCCGCGCGCAGACTCGGCGCCAGCAATGCGCCGCCTGGCAGTACGGCGGAAGATTTCAAGAACGAGCGTCTGGAAATTACCAACGGCATCAGATTACTCCCCTGTGATTCGATCCGGTACCTTGCCAGGATGAGCCGCCTGGCCTTTGAAATCTGTCAGTTCCAAGCCTGTGACGTGATGTGCCTCAAGGGCAGAGCCGAAATAGTCGGGCCGGGTCTCGCCCCAGGCAACCTTCACATTCCGAAGCGTTATGCCATCGGCATGCTGAACATAGATGCCCGCCGTCTTGTGCTCATACACTCCCGCGCCAATGCCGGGCCGCAAGTCGTAGAAACCGCCTGGCCATGTCGTCCACTTACCGATCTCGACGCGCACGTTGTCCAGCATGACGTCCTCAAGGGGGTGATCCTTGGAGCCGTGGAGGAAGATGCCATTCTCGCCCCGGCAGAGGATGTTGCTGAACCGAATATTGCGAATCCTGCCGAGCTTCGTCTCGGCCGTGCGCGGGACCGCCGTGACATAGACGGGCTCGGCCTTGCCCCACCAGAGCGGCCCGTGAGATTGCGTGTTAACCACGATGTCGGAGAAGAGGATGTTCTCGACGGTGCCGGTGTCGCGAAGCTGGATGCCGAGGCCGCGATTGCTGCCGTAGATCACGCACGAGTCGAAGACGAAATTGCGGAAGTCGCCGCTGCTCTCGGTGCCGATCTTGATGGCGCAGGACCGCGAGACAATCGTGCAACCGGTGACGACCATGTTCTCACAGGGGCCGTACTCGGAAGATTCGCGGGTACACTTGGCGACGATGCCGTCATCTCCGGCCTGGATGAAGCAATGGGCGATGCGCACGTTGCGGCACCGGTTCGGATCGATCCCGTCGCAGTTGGGCACGCGCAGGTCGTTCAGAATACGAAGGCCCTGGATGAGGACATCTTCGCACCCGAGCAGGTGCACCGTCCAGGCGGCACTGTTGCGGATCGTGACATCGGTCAAAGTCACCTGCCGGCAGCCGCGCAGGTACATCAGTCCCGGTCGCCCTCGCTTCGGCCGGAAGATGTCGTCCACCAACCCGTCCATCCACGCGCGGCTGTCGCCGTCAATGGTTCCGCCGCCGGTGATGGACACGTTGTTGCAGTCCTGTGCGACGATCAGTACCCGCTGCGGCCCATAGGCCCTCCCATCTGTTGTGCCTTTGAGGATGGCCCCGGTTTCGAGGTGCAGGTCCACGTTCGCCTTCAACCGGATGGTGCCGGACAGATAGGTCCGCCCCGCCGGCAGCAGCACGCGTCCTCCCCCGGCTTGAGAGCAGGCGTCAATAGCCTTCTGAATTGCCGCCGCGTCATTGGTTCGCCCGTCACCCGCCGCACCGTGAATCAAGACGCTGTATGCTTCGCCAAGCGGCGTGACAACACGGCTCCGAGGCTGCGGCGTGGCTTCGCCCCGAAGTGTCACGCCAGACAACAGGCACAGCACGACGGCCGATAGAGACCGCTTGGTGCCAGACTGAGTCAACACCATGGCGATTCTCCTTTTCTCCCGTTTCGATGTTCCCCGAGGGAGGCAACGTACTTTACCACAGTCTCGCAACGAGGCCAGATCAAGAACGATATGCCTGGGGAGAGAACGGAGACTGCGGCACCCGAGTCTATCCGCGCATCACCAATTCAGCGTCGGTTGACTGGTCGAGACCTGTCCGTAGAATGGTCAGACCAACCTTGTCTGTCCCGGCATAGCCATGGGCTTGATGGGCAAGTTCATATCCCAGGTCAGGTTGTCGGGCACGAGTTTCTCCTGGGAATTCATAGCTTCGTCCCAGGACACCTCTTTTCCGGTGTAGGCGGCCATGCGTCCCATGAGGGCCATGAGCGTGCTGTGCGCCATCCAGATGCCGTCATTGATGGGTTTGCCGCTGCGGATCGAGGCGAACAACTCGTCGTGCTCGACCTGGTACATGTCGGCCTTGGGACCGCTATAGCGCCAGTTCTCCTTGCCCGTGATGGTGGGATCGCTGAAGCCCTTGATGGTGCCCACCCCGTCGCTGCACATGAGGTAGTCCGAGTTGTCACTGTAGCAACCGCGGATCTGGCGTTGGGCCATAAACGCGCGAACGCCGTCCGGGAATTCGTAGAAGACATCGATGTGGTCGAAGATATTGCCTTCGTT